>CADECW010000103.1:17456-24202 GCA_902825855.1 uncultured Rhodospirillales bacterium
GCTTTATCAATTTGGCGGCTGAGTGGTCATTCCCACGTGCCAACGAGCCAAGCCGGTCTATTCCCCCCCACAACGTGCGCGTGCACGTCATGGGACTTTATTAATCCGCTGCCCTCGCCGCGGCGTCCGACTGGATCGCGGCCTTGGCACGTTCGCCGGCGCGGCGGTTGCGGCGCTTCTGCCACCACATCAGGAAACCGGTGACGGCGAAGACCGGGATGATCACGCCCGACACGAAGACCAGGAACTTGTAGCCGCTGCCCAGCCCGATGCCGTAATGCAGCGCACGCTGCCAGGCGATGATGCGCTCGCCGGTGTTCATAGTTCGGGGATCGAAGACATCAACCACGCTCTTGCGGAAAGGATCGATGATCACCGTGATGACGGGCGCGCCCTCGATGTGATCGCTGCGGATCAGGCTGACCCGCATCGCCTGGTCAGGCCGGACCGAGAGGAAGGCGTTCAGGAAGCGGCCATCCGGCGCCTTCGAGCGCGCAAGCTCGACCGCCTCGTTGACGCCCATCGGTTGGACGCCGCGCATCGGCTCGACGCGCGCCTGGAACATCGCCGCGCGCATGTCGCGGCCCGGCCACACGGCGTTGACCGCCGAGGAGATCTGCTGCGGAAAGGCGAGATAGACGCCGGTGAAGTTCACCAGCATGAACAGCACCAGGCTCCAGATGCCGACCGCGCCGTGCAGCTCGCGATTGAAACGCACGCCCTTGGCCGTGCGGCGCACGACGAAAGCGGCCTTCCACTGGCCCGGTCGCGGCCACCACAAATAGAGGCCTGAACAGCCCAGCACGAGCAACGCCACGCCCAGCCAGCCCACGAGCTCACGGCCGAGGCCGCCCGCGATGAAGAGATGGCCATGCAGGTCATGGAAGAAGCGCAGCCAGCCCGTCATTGCCTGTTGCGTCTCGAGCACCTGCAGCGATACCGGATCGATCAGGATCTGCAGGCTGCCGGCGAATGGGCTTTGCGTCGGAACGCGGCCCTGCGCCTGATTTTGCCCCTGACCCTGGCCTTGACCCTGCGCCTGCCCCTGGCCCTGTTGCGGGCCGCCGCGGAACTGTTGCCGCTCGTTCGCCATGCCGGGCCGCGACAGGCGCACCGCGGCGGGCTCACCAACCTCCATCGGCCAGCGCACGGCAATCGGGACGCGGGTTGGATCGTTCGAGGCCGTGCGCGCCGCTTCGAGGAGCTCGGCCGGCAAGCGCCATTCGCCGACAGTCTTCGCCGCCGGCTCGCCCTGGCCCAGCATATGCTCGATGTCATGCCCGTAGACCAACACCGCGCCGGTGACGCCCATCATGACCAGCGGCAGCAGCAGGATCAGGCCGATCCAAAGATGGAGCTGCTGCAGCCAATAGCGGATGGTGCGACGCGATCCTACCGTGCCTGCCATGCTCAATTCCCCCCGTATTGCATCCCGGCAAGGCTAGCGGCGGCGCGCCCCAGTGCATGAGCATACGCGCGGACCTATCCGTTCTGGCACTGTCGCAAGAGTCGCACTGTCTCAAGAGTTCGGAGGGCGAAATAACAGGATACCGGCCTATGGCCACGATCACCGGTGCCTCGATGGCGAACGATAGCCGTGGTATCCGCGCGAGCCGCACCTTCACGCTTGACAATACCCTGGAGCAAAAATTCACACCGAATTGCCTGCGAAGCGGCCGAGAGAAGTATCGCAGCAAGAGGATACCACTCCTGATGGTGCGGGCCGATGTCTTGGATCATGCATCAAAGCTCGCCAAATTGGCCGCTCACCTGCGCAAGACAGGAGATAGATCGTCGCCAGTGCTCCCGGACATACTCGTTATGGCGTGACGCATACGTCACTGAGCGACGTGGAAATTGCGGCACCCTGGCTGTCAGTCGTGGCGCATCAGAATGGCGAGCCTGGTAAACCTGGCCGGCCGCTTTCAGGCCTGTCACCATTGAAGATAGTCAAAATCAGGCCTTCTGAGACGCGCCCGGACATACCGGTAAGTCGTTGCGCCAACGACAATGCTCAGCACAAGGAAAGCGCCGGCGATCAGGGTCACAAATATCCTCTCGTTCAGCTGGCCGAGAAGAACCGTGTCCAAGACGGATAAAGCCATGAGCAAGATGAACGCAGCTCCGACGGCCGCGGCGGTTCCAGCCGCGACCGCCGCGGTGAAAATGCGCGAGTTTCCGATGCACTGTCCGCCTCCCACTGGCCGACTACGTGGATCACCTGTTGCTCAAAAATTTAGTGCTTAAGGAAGTTTCACACTGACGCTGGAAGCTGCGCTCTGTCCCGCCCCACATCCAACACCTCGACGAACAGCAAACAGGCTTGCGGGGCTGCATCGCGGGCGCGATTTTTTCGGATTGGCCCTGGCGCGGATAGACCCAGTCGCACCATCTGCTTGGCCGGCTTGTCGTCCGACGACAACGACTCCTCGCGGTCAAGGCGCTTGGATTTACCCAAAGCCAACTGAGTTACCAAGGACCGAACCTCCACTTTCCCGGCCAGAAGTTGGTGGCGCCTATACGGCGTCGCTGGGCGGATCGGCAGGCGTTGGCCGAGCAGATCACGAAACCCGAAGGCCCGATCGTCGGACAAGCCAGCGCGCCCGCACCGTCGCGGAACGAACCGCGATACGGCGCGTTGCCCCACCCAATAGCTGCAAAAGAGGCTCCTATGGGTTTGCTCGACGTGCTGACGGGAATGCGAAATGGTCCGCGCGGCTTCGGTGGCGGCGGGGGCGGGATGTCGCCCATAACGATGGCCCTGCTCGGTTTGCTCGCCTACAAAGCCGTCAAAGGATTTGGCAGCGGAAGCGACCGATCCGATGCGACGAGCGGCTCTCCCGGCCAAGCCCGGCAGCGCGGAGCGTTGGACGATCTCCTGCGCGGCGGCCTCGGCGGCGCAGGAGTTGGCGCTCTTGGAGGCATCCTGAGCGGTGGCCTCGGCGACCTGCTGAAGCAGTTCCAGGGAGCCGGCAAGGGCGACGAGGCGCAGTCCTGGGTGAGCGCCGGCGAGAACAAGCGGATTGAGCCGACGGACCTCGGAAAGGTGCTCACTTCCGAGCAGATCGAATTCCTCAGCGAGCGGACTGGCCTCAGCCGTGAGGAACTGCTGGCCGGCCTGGCGGAGCAGCTTCCGAAGGCTGTCGACTCGCTCACGCCGGATGGTCGAGTACCGACAGCGCAGGACATGAACCGCGTGGCCGAGCTCAGCTGAGGCGAAAGGTCATGGAGCTCAGCGCAAGTGTTGCCAGAGGTCGCATTCCTCGTCGTCGGGATTGAAGTCCACGCGGTCAGTTGCCGAAACTCGGTTCGCCAGCGTAACTGGCATCGACCGGACGGTGTTGATCCCAGCCAGCTTTCCTCATTTGCTGGTAGGTCCGGCTCCGCATGCGCGGCGTCCTCGCTCCGACATGCGGGCCGGACCACCCTGATCCAACCTATCGGCCCTGACTCCCCGCGTCATGGCGGGCCAGCTGCCGGCAGGTAGCGAAGTATTGCTGCGCGCACATGCATCCCGCGCCCTTAAATAGCGTTTAAACCCATCCCCCGGCGGTAGTTGCGGCCGGTTCAGCGCTGCAGGGAGCTAGGACTGGCCAGTGGAAGCGCCTCGCCTGGAACGAAAGCTGGTGGCCATCCTCGCGGCCGATGTCGAGGGGTACAGCCGTCATATGGAACGCGACGAGGCGGCAACGCTGTCGACCCTTTCGAGTCACCGACTGATCGTTGACGATCTGATTGCCTCCTACAACGGGCGGATCACTAGCACCGCGGGAGACAGCGTCCTGGCCGAGTTCGCCAGCGTCGTCGATGCACTGGACTGCGCGCTCCAGATCCAGGAAGACCTGGCCAGGGCCAACGCGAATACGGAGGACGAACATCGCCTGCAGTTTCGCATCGGGCTGAATGTCGGCGATGTCATGGTCAAGGATGGCGACATCTTCGGCGATGGCGTCAATATTGCCGCACGCCTCGAGAGCCTCGCCGCGCCAGGCGGTGTCTGCATTTCGCGCGGCGTCCGCGATCATGTCCGCAAGATGGGACGCTACGCCTTCGAAGATCTCGGCGAGCAGGGCGTAAAAAACATCGCCCAACCCATCCGCGCCTTCAGGGTGCGCCGCGCGGACACTCCTGCGCCGGGGGAGGAGGACGCACCGGTTGGGCTGGCTCCGCACGATCCACCTGGCGGCGTCGACCCTGTCCGCAGCGACCGCTCGCCCGAGTTCGAGTTGGCGTTCTGGGAAACAATGAAGGACAGTGACAATCCTGCCGAATTCGCGGCCTACCTCGACAAGTATCCTCAGGGTGCTTTCGCAGCACTGGCCGAAACAAGGCGCAACTCACTGCTCGAGAAAAACAACACCGCGGAAACCGAGGTTAGAGCCGATACGGTCGAACTGGCCTATTGGGACACGGTGAAGGACAGCGACAACGCCCAGATGTTTCGGGCATACCTCGAGCGCTATCCAGAGGGAGCCTTCGCGCCCTTGGCCAAGGTGCGGCTCGGCGAGCTCGACGCGTAGGTCGCTGATTGACGCCAGGAGCATCACCAATGCCCTCTTTCAGGTGCTACGTCAGCCCCAATGAGCGCAGCCCCCTTCCGAACCTTGCTTTCCGAGCCGCAAGCGCAAACCAGCGCTTCGAGCGCCACATCGTCTCTCGTGTGCGATCGTGAGAGCTGTGACAACGGTCGGCGATGCGCGTCTGATACGCGCCGCCGCGTTCACTTTTCTTGCGGCTGTCGCGATCCTGGCTCTCTTTTTCGGCAGGGCCGTGCTGATCCCCGTAGCGGTCGCGGTATTGTTCGCCTTCATCCTCAATCCCGTCGTCACCTGGCTGCGCCGGTTGCTTCCGTTGCCGATCGCAGTCGCGGCAGCGATGCTGACCGCGCTGGCCAGCATCGGCGTACTCGCCGTTCTGGCGATGACCCAGCTTGCCGAAGTGGCCGGCAGCGTGACGGCATACCAAGCCAACCTGCACCAGAAGATCCAGGACGTGCGCCACCTGTCCGAAGATGCCGGTCCAATCGGTCGGTTCGTCGCGATGACAGCAACGCTCGCAAAAGACCTCTCCCCAGAGGGCGGTGCCACTGCCCCGGCACTGCGAGTCCAGACCAGCGATTCCAGCCTGGCTGCGATCGCGACCGTGCTGGCGCCCCTCCTGCAACCTTTGCTGTCGATCGGAATCGTCGTGATTCTGGCGTTGTTCATGCTGCTGGACCGCGACCATCTGGCAGACAAGTTGGTGCGCATGTTCGGCGCCGACGTTCACGCGACGTCCGAGGCGGTCGGCGACGCCGCCGTACGTATCGGCCGCGTTCTGTCACTACAGCTCCTCACAAATCTCGGCTTCGCACTGCTGGTCGGCGCCAGCCTGTTCGGCCTGGGAATGCCGAACGCGCTGCTGTGGGGCCTGATGGCCGGGGCGTTGCGGTTTGTGCCCTATGTCGGCGCCATATTGGGCGCCCTGCTGCCGACCTTGATCGCGCTCGCGGTGATGCCCGGTTGGCTCCAGCCCTTCCTCGTGCTGGCGGTGATCGTCGTTCTGGACATCGTTATCGGCCAACTGGTGGAGCCGCTGCTATTTGGAGAATCGACCGGCGTCACGCCGCTCGCGCTCATCTTGTCGGCCATCTTCTGGGGAATGCTTTGGGGACCCATCGGCTTGCTCCTGTCGACGCCGCTCACGATCTGCCTGCTGGTGCTGGGCACGCACGTCTCCCAGCTGCAGTTCCTGCGTGTGCTGCTGGGAGATGAACCCGCCCTGCAGCCCTATCAGCAGATCTACCGCCGGCTCATCCGCAACGCCGTGACCGACGCCGCGACGGTTACTTTGAAGGAGATCGAGGCCAGCGGGCGCGAGCGCGGCCTCGACGACGCCCTTGGGCGCATGGTCGTCCTTGCGGAGAGCGACCGTGCATTGGGCCGACTCACGACGGAGCAGACAGCGGCGATTGTCGAAGGTACGAGCGAGGTTCTGGAGTTCCTGGCCGCGAACGCCGACAATGGGAGCGACGCATCGGCAGACCAGCCCGAGCCGAACGGCTCCGCAAGCCAGACCACCTTCCGCTGCATCGGCGGACGCGGCGAGATCGACGATGCAGCGGCCGAGTTGATCGCGTTCGCGCTGCGACAGCGAGGACTGGCCGCGCAGGATGCCCGGCGCGCAGACGCAACGGCGCAGACGGGACACACCGTCGCGCTGCCACTGCTTTGTTACGCTTCATATCCATCCGAGGCAGTCCTGCGCTACAACCTGCGAAAGCTGCGCGACGGCAGCGGGCGCGCTCGCCATGCCATAATTGACTACGAGGTCGCCGCCCCGCGAGCGCTCCCACCCGGTCTCGGCGGAGCGATTTCCTCGCAGATGCTGGTTGGTGATATCGCAGCCATCTGCCGTATCGCCACCCAACACGCGGTCGATACCACGTCGACAATGGCCACGCTGTCCGACCGGACATAAGGTTGCCAACGGCGGTCGAATGAGATTCCCGATCTGCACGGCCGCCTTCAGCGTGTACTCCGAGGCACGACTTGGAACTCAAGCCCACCCTCGTTACCGCGCACTAGGCTGCAGGCAGAGAAAAGGATCAGCGTGCCGACGCGCCGCACCGCAGTGGTCGCCATGGTGAAGACCTTCGCATCGTAGCATCCGCAAGGATACCGTTGACGCTCTATAGTGGCGGATCGAATCGGATGGAGACCTGTTTGGAACAGGACGATATCAAGCTCGCAGGTCGATCGACCTAG
>CADECW010000104.1:0-19741 GCA_902825855.1 uncultured Rhodospirillales bacterium
ACGCTGGAAGAAGTCGGCCAGCAGTTCTCGGTGACCCGCGAGCGTATTCGCCAGATCGAAGCCAAGGCGCTGCGCAAGCTCAAGCATCCGAGCCGCAGCCGCATGCTGCGCAGCTTCCTCGACCAGGGCTGAGCGCAGGCAAGGCCGTCGTGCAAAAGCCGGGCAACGCCCGGCTTTTTCTTTGCGAGCGCCAGCCTCTGGCGCGCTTGTTGTTCCAACCCCGTCATCCAAGAACGGGTCTCTCGACTGCGCCACCCTCCGGGCGGCTTCGCTCGGGCTGACGATGAGATTTGCGATCGGCCTGCTCACGAAGGGGACCACTCATTGGTCACGTGACGGCGAAGACCGATTGCCTACCATCGAGCTTTCCGCAAAACATCTGACGGAGGGCGGTGGTGCTTGCCGGCAACCAGATCACGGCACGTTTCAAGGATGCGCTGCGCCCTTGGGCGTCGGCCCTGCCCCAGTTCTCGGGGCTGCCCTCGTGGTCGCGCACAATGGGTGTTCTCAAGCATCACGGCTTTTCGCCCGTGACCGTGTTCGACATCGGTGTCGGCTACGGCACCTTCCCGCTCTACCGTGCCTTTCCCGATGCCTTCTATCATCTGATCGATCCGGCCCACGAATCGCTGGCCCACATGCAGCGCCTCGCCCGGCGACTGCGCTGCCAGCTTCATCCTGTGGCCCTCGGCGATCGCGAAGGCACGGCGATGCTGGAAGTCCGAGCCGACATCCAGGAATCGACCTTGCTCGAGGAAATAGGACCGCGGCGCGTGCGCCGTCATGACCGCGTGCCGCTGCGCCGGTTCGACGTGCTGTTCGGTCCGATAATGCGGCCGTCGTTATGCAAGATCGACGTGCAGGGCGCCGAGTTGATGGTGCTTGCGGGCATGACCGACCGGCTTGCCGAGATCGACGCGTTGATCATCGAGACAAGCACCATCGCTACCGTACAAGGGGGAGCCGAAATCGGCGCCATCGTCCGGTTTCTGACCGAGCATGGCTTTGCCCTGACGGACATCGTGGGTTTGCGCCGCCGGCCTCTCGACGGTGCGACGGCGCAACTCGACCTGTTGTTCGTGCCCAACAAAGCGCCGCCGCGCAGCGATCGCCGATGGGCCGCCAACGCGTGATTGCTTTGCGGCGGGTGGTGAGACAGCCTATGTGATCGCTGCATGCAGCAGTGGGCATTGCATGACACACAGGATGAGATGTACGCTGCTTGCGAGCAGTCAGCGCAATACGCAAGTCGACGGGGACGACAGGGCCCGCAGCAACGTATCGACACTAGTACCTGCGACCTGTTGTCAGTGGGAAGGCAGATGTGCAACCGGCCTTTTCGCGTCATCGTTTAGCCGTCCGTGAAGCGGACGTGCCGCAATCGGGCCACATGGCCCCTTTACGGATTCTCCGACGGGTTCAGGTAGGCGGGATGAGGATCAGGAGCCTGATGAGGCAAACCGTTGGAGTCGCCTTGTTGCTCCTGTCTGGATGTGAGGCGGCACGAAGCATGCGCGACGACTTTTCGAGATTGACCTCGTCCCAACCTGCGGCGCAGAAATCTCAACCAGCAAGGAGCGTGGCCGCTACGCGGCCACGCACGACGCCCCCTGCATCGACTTCCACCGATGCACCCGCGGCCGCCACCACGACGGCTTCGGACGAACCGCCGGCCCCCAATTCAGCGGCCGCAGCCACTGGCTCTGCCACTGGCCCGGCCGCCAGCCCTGCTGCTGGCACAGCTGTTGCGGGCGGTCCGGCGCTCTCACTTGCCGGCAAGAGCGAGGTGGAGCTGCGTGCCATGCTCGGCGCGCCAACCAGCGAGGAGGACCGCCCCCCCGGTAAACGGTGGCGCTATCGAGACGGACAATGCACCCTGGTCGTCCAGCTCTACCCGGACGTCCAGACAAAGCAGTTCGGAACTCTTGCGTACGAGGTAAAGAGCGATGACAACACCGATGAAGGAAAGCGTGTCTGCATGGCCCAGCTCCAGTCCCGCGCCCAGGCCCGCCACTAGTTCCGACGTGGAAAAGCGCATCCGTGTCGCCTTCGTCGAGGATGACGACGACTACCGCGAGGCCGTGAGCAGCGAACTCGCCGACCATGGCTTCGACGTCACGTCGTTCTGCGACGGTACAGCTCTTCTGGCCTCCCTCGCCGACGGCGCCGATCCGGAGATCATCATCCTCGACTGGAGCCTGCCCAGCGTATCCGGTATCGACCTGCTGCCGAGGCTGCGGCGAAACGGAATTGCGCTGCCCGTCATCTTCCTGACCGGCCGCTCGTTGCCGGCCTATGAAAAACTCGCCTTTGACCGTGGCGCGCTCGACTTCGTCGACAAGTCGCGCGGCGTCCCCATCCTCGCGCATCGACTGCGCTTGATTGCCGACTCCGTGAAGAAGCCGGCCGAGCCCGAGCTGGTCGACAATTTTCATTGCGGCAGACTGATGCTGAAGCCTAAGGTCAGTCGGGCCTTCTGGGACGATGCCGACGTCGGGTTGACCTTGACCGAGTTCAAGATCGTCCATTTGCTGGCCGCCAACGTCGGCAGCTACGTGACCTATCGGTCGGTCTACGACTGCATGCACTACGTCGGCTTCATCGCAGGGAGCGGCGAGAATGGCTACCGAACGAACGTCCGCTCTTGCATCAAGCGAATCAGAAACAAGTTCCGAGCCATCGATCCCGCCTTTGCCGAGATCGATAACTATCAGTCCTTCGGATACCGCTGGGGCAAGACCTAGATCGGAGAAGCGGAAGTGGCGCCAGGCGATCCGTCGTCTGGTCGCCTCGCTCACGCTGAAGACGGTGGTCCTGGTCGCCATCTTCGTCGCCCTGCCGGTCGTCCTCTACGGCCAGTTCGAAAGCGCAGACCGTCAGATGCGGGATCTCGTCACCCGCGCCATCCAGGATCGCAGCGCGCTCATTGCCGAGGCCCTGGCGCCCAAGCTTACCAGCGGCGACACCAACGCCCGGGCCTCTCTGAACGACGATCTCGCAAAGTATGCCAGCGACGGCACGATCCTGAAGCTGATGTTTCAGCCCGGCGAGGAGCGGCACGCCGGGCGTTTCTATTTCGTCGCCTCGGCGCCCAAGATCCGCGCCGACGAGGTCGCTGCCGAGCTCGACGAGTTGGGCCAGCGCGGCATCCTGCAGCGCATCTCCGACGCCTGCATGTGGGATGCCGCCAACGAGATCCGCTACAAACAGGCCAACGGCTCGGTCGAGCTTCTGACTTCCATCATCCCGATCCGCGCCGCCGACGGCTGCTGGGTGCTTACCTCGACGCACACCACCTCGGAGTTCCTCAACACCTCGATCGGCCGGCCGTACTGGGAGACGCGCGAGATCCGCGTTGCCGCCGCGATCTACCTGGTGCTGGCCATCATTGCCTTGCTGGTCGCCGTCAGCATTCGTCTCAGCTTGCGGCGCTTCCGCGACGTTGCCGCCGAGATCAGCCAGGGCCGCATCGGCGACAACGCCTTCAGCCACCGCAACGTCGTGCCCGAGCTTTCGAGCGTCGCCCGCGACTTCGACAAGCTGGTGCACGACCTCCGTCGAGTCTCCCAGCAGATCCGACAGAACGCCGAGGACAAGGCGCATTCTTTCAAGACACCGCTCGCCACCATCCGCTCGGCTCTCGAGCCGGTCCGTCGCACGGTGCCGCTCGACAATGCCCGCGCCAGGCGTGCGCTCGAGATCGTCGACTCCTCGTTGAAGCGCCTGCTCGATCTTGTGATCGCCGCTCAACGGCACGACATCAGCACCGCCGAGCTGATCGAGGCGCCGCGCGTACCGACCGACTTCAGCCAGCTCGTCGGCGACGCCGCGTTGCACTTCCGTGAAATTCTCGCGACCAAGGACATCAGGCTGATCCGCCGCCTCGACGAACGCGCCATCGTCCGCGCCGGCCAAGGCATGCTCGAGACTGTCCTGCAATGTGTGCTGGAGAACGCCATCAGCTTCTCGCCGCGCAGCGGCACGATCATCGTCACCCTGACGGTCAACAGCGAGACGGTCGAGCTACAGGTCGACGACGAAGGACCCGGCGTCGATCCCGCGAAAATTCCCCACATGTTCGAACGCTATTTCTCGTCGCGTCCGGAAGATGACGAGAATGCGCCGCCTTCGGGGCATGCCGGACTCGGACTCTGGATCGTCCGGCGCAACGTCGAAACGCTGGGCGGCCGCGTCAGCGCCGCCAATCGCATCGGCGGCGGGTTGTCGATCTCGATCTCCCTGCCACGCAACGGTACGTAGTAGCGGCCGTCCTACGGCCGTCATGACGGCAAAAAACCGTTGATGTTAAAGCTTTAAGCCTGCAACCGGCGAACCACAGCTTAATCACTGGCTGGGTTGATACCGCACGCCTAGCTTGCAACGCGTTCAGGTACGTTCGGAGCTTCCCAGTTCATGGATACAGTCGGCACGCTCGAGAAGTTCCACGAAGAGGGCTCGGCGCAGATCCATCCTGTCATCCTGTCGGGTGGTGCGGGCACGCGCCTGTGGCCGCTATCTCGCGCGTCCTATCCCAAGCAGCTGCTGAAGCTGTCGTCGCAAAGCACGATGCTGCAGGACACGGTGGCGCGCGGGTTGAGCGACGTCGGCTTCGCCGCGCCGCTTGTCGTCTGCAACGAGGAGCATCGCTTCCTGGTCGACGACCAGTTGCAGCAGATCGGCATCAAGCCGCAGGCGATCCTGCTCGAGCCCAAGGCGCGCAACACCGGTCCCGCGATCGCCGCCGCCGCGCTGTGGCTGCTGTCGCGCGATCCCGATGCGCTGATGTTGGTACAGCCGTCCGATCACGTCATAGGCTCGCCGGCCGACTTCCATCGCGCCGTGATGCGCGGCGTCGCCGCCGCTCAGGAAGGGCGACTGGTCACGTTCGGCATCAGGCCGGTCCGCCCCGACACGGGGTACGGCTACATCCAGAGCGGCGAGGCGCTCGGCAACGACGGCGTGTTCGCGGTCGACCACTTCGTCGAGAAACCTGACCGCGACACCGCGCAGCGCTTCGTCGACAGCGGTGCCTTCTTCTGGAACAGCGGCATCTTCCTGTTGAGCGCCCGCGCCTATCTCGGCGAGCTCAGCCACATCAACCCCGCCATGCTCGACGCCTGCGAGCGCGCCGTGCGCGACGGCCAAGAGGACCTGGCCTTCTTTCGCCTCGACGCCGAGTCGTTCGCCGAGGCGCCGTCACTCTCGATCGACCATGCCGTCATGGAGCACACCAGCCGTGCCGCGGTCGTGCCGGTCGACATGACATGGAGTGACGTCGGCTCATGGCGAGCCTTGCGCGACATCGCCGCCGCCGACGGCGACGGCAACGTCCTGCAGGGCGACGTGCTGGCCGAGCGCATGACCAATTCCTATGTCCGCAGCGAAGGCCGCCTGGTCGCCGCGATCGGCCTCAACAATGTCGTCGTGGTCGCGACCGACGACGCCGTGCTGGTGGCCGACGCCGATTGCGCCGCCGAAGTCTCGGGCATCGTCGCCAAGCTGCGCGGCCAGAACCGCAGCGAATCGCAACAGCACGTCACCTGCCATCGCCCATGGGGCCACTATCGCTCGGTCGATGCCGGCGACCGCTTCCAGGTCAAGCGCATCACCGTGAAGCCGGGCGCGAAGCTAAGCCTGCAGAAGCACTACCATCGCGCCGAGCACTGGGTGGTCGTCCACGGTACGGCGATCGTGCAGCGCGGCGAAGAGCGAATGCTTCTGCGCGAGAATGAATCCGTCTACATCCCGGTCGGCACCGAGCATCGGCTGGAGAACCCCGGCAAGCTGCCGCTCCAGCTGATCGAGGTCCAATCGGGACCATACCTGGGCGAGGACGATATCGTGCGCGTGTCGGACAGCTACGGGCGAACTTGAAAGGCGATTTTCGCGCGGTTTTCGAGGCCCCGGATTGGTCACACCGGAGCAGCCACGGCAGGGATTATTTGATGAAGGCTCGTCTTCCTCTCGCCCCGGTAGCGGGGCGCGGTTGATGGTCATTCTTACCCACGGGTGATGACATGTCGGCAGATGCCCCCTCTTTCCCAGTCTCGTTGCGTCGTCGCGGCCTGTTCGTCGCGATGCTCGCCCTCGCCGCATGCGAGGGCGATCCCACCCCGATCGTCCAGGAGGGCTCCGCGGACGGCGGCCTGAGCCTCGCTCCCACCAACACCCCGGGCGGCCGCGGTGGCGCGGGCGCGAGCGGGCGCGATCCCGACTACCGCCTGGGCGCCAACGATCGCGTCAGGATAATCGTGTTCGGCCAGCCCACGCTGACCGCCGAATACACGCTCGACGGCAACGGCGTGCTGGCCTTCCCGCTGATCGGCAACGTCAATGCCCAGGGCATGACCACAGGACAGTTGCAGCAGACCATCGCGTCACGGCTTGATCCCGACTATCTGCGCAACCCCAGCGTCAGCGCCGAGGTTATCACCCGTCGACCGTTCTACGTGATCGGCGAGGTGCAGAAGCCGGGCAACTATCCCTACGTCACCGACATGACGGCGCTGCAGGCCGTCGCCATGGCCGGCGGCTACACTTACCGGGCGCGCCAGAACAACCTCTACCTGAAGCGCCTCGACGCCAACGGCCGGCTGGTCCGCGTCGCGGCCACGCCCGAGACCAGGATTCGGCCGGGCGACACCGTCGAAATCAAGGAACGGTATTTCTGATGGCTTACGCGCAAGACGCCACCCCGCCCGCCCGTCGACGAGTGGCGCTGCGGTCCGTACCGCCGACGCCGCACTATATGACGATGACGGCGGAGCCGGTCGCGCGTCTTGCCGGACCTGGAGAGGAGCAGAGCTTCCTCGAGACCCTGCGCAAGCTCTGGCGCCATCGCCTGCTGATCGCCGCCTGTACGGTCGTGCTCGGCGGAGCGGCGATCATGGCAGCGTGGCTGATGCCCTCCTACTACGTCTCCGAGGCACGCGTGCTGGTCGGCGTACAGAGCCCGCGTTTGCCCAACATCGAATCGATCATCGCCGACGTCAGTCCCGATGCCGAGCGGGTGCAGAACGAAGGCTTCATCCTGCAGTCGCGCAACATCGCCAAGCAGGTGATCGACCAGCTGAAGCTGCGCGAGAACCCGGAATACAATCCCGAGTTGGCTCCGCCGTCTCTGTGGGCGCGCCTCAATCCGATGCAGTACCTGCCGCCGCAGCTCACGGCCTGGCTCGATCGCCAGATGGCGGCGACCAAGAAGGTCGAGCCGATCAAGGACCCGTCGAACGCCGACGATGGCACCATCGATGTGCTGCTGGGCCACATCGACGTCTCGACCCTTGGGCGTTCGCATGTGCTCAGCGTCAAGGCGGAGTCGCGCAATCCGCAGACTGCATCCGCCATCGCCAATGCGCTGGCCGAGCGCTATCTCGACTATCAGCGCCGCGACAAGGTCGAGGCGATGGACCGCGTCGACAAGTTCCTGATGGGCCGTGTCGCCGAATTGCGCGAGGCGGTGCGCAAGTCCGACCAGGCCGTCGAGGACTACCGGCGCACACACGACCTCTACAAGAGTGCCGGCTCCACCTCCGGCGGCGGCGTCACCAGCCAGCAGCTCACCGAGCTCAACACCCAGCTCCTGGCGGCGCAGACCGCCAAGGCGGAGGCCGATTCGCGGCTCAAGGAAGCCCAGGAGATGCGCAAGGGTGGCCTCACCAGCGAGAGCGTGCCCGAGGTCCTGCGCTCGCCCCTCGTCACGGTGCTGAAGCAGCAGCAGGCGGATACCGAGCGCAAGGCGGCCGAGTTGCAGGCGACCTATGGTCCGCGGCATCCGTCGATGCTCAATGCGCGCTCCGAGGTCGGCAACATCCAGGCCCGCGTGAACGCCGAGGTCGGCAAGGTCATCGACGGCCTCGCCCGCGAGGCGCGGACCGCCGACGCCCGCTACCAGGCTCTGGCGCAGAATTTCGAGACGCTCAAGAAGCAGATGGGCTCGGTCAACAACCAGACCATCCAGCTCGAGGCCCTGGAGCGCGACGCCACCGTCAATCGCAACCTGCTCGAGGCGATGCTGCTGCGCGCCAAGCAGAGCACCGGCGCCGAAGACATCATGACGGCCAACGCCAAGCTCGTCTCGCCGGCCTCTCCGGCCCAGGCGCCGAGCTATCCGCCCAAGGCGCTGCTGGCGATGCTGGGTGTCGCCGGTGGCCTCATGGTCGGCATCACGATCGCGCTGATGCGCGAAGGCGGCGATCACACCTTCCGCCGGGCCGACCAGATCGAAGCTCTCACCGGCCTGCCGGTCATGGCGATGGTACCGCACGTCGCCGGCCGCAATCAGCCGGCCATGCAGGTGCTGCGCCAGCCGACCTCGGCCTACAGCGAGGCCTTGCGACGCCTGCATATCGGCGTCGAGCTGTCCGAGACCACTGCCTCGCCCAAGACCATCCTGATCAGCTCGGCAACGCCGGCGGAGGGCAAGTCCGTGATGGTGGCCTCGCTTGGCCGGCTGCTCGCCAGCAACGGCAAGCGCGTGCTGCTGATCGATTGCGACTGGCGCAGCCCGCGACTGCACCAGATCTTCCGCTGCTCCAACCGCGATGGCCTCGCAAGCTTGCTGGTCGACAAGGAATCGGACCTCGAGAACACCATCCATCACGACGCCCTGTCGGGTGTCGACGTGATGCCGTCCGGAGCTTGGAGCCCGCGTTCGGCCCATCTCCTGAGTTCCGACCGGATGCGCCACCTGCTCGAGGCTTTGGAGCAGCACTACGAATTCATCATCCTCGACACGCCGCCCGCCCTGGTGACGGCCGACGTGCTGGCGCTGAGCCGCCTGGTCGAGAAGGTCGTGTTCGTGGTGCGCTGGGGCCACACGCGGCAGGAGGCCGTTCTCGAGGCTCTGAAGCAGATCGTCGACGCCCAGGGCGATGTCGCCGGCGTTGTGATGTCACGTGTCGTCTCCAAGCAGTACCGCCAGTACTCCTACGGCGATCCGTTCTTCGAGGCCAAGCGCAGCGGTGCCAGTGCCCGCACCTGATCGACATCTGACCTATGAGCGATCCTTCCCGCGTTCTGTTCGTCTCCCGCTACTACTGGCCGGAGCTGATCGGCTCGGCACCTTTCAGCACGGATATCGCCGAGTGGCTGGCGGCTCACGGCCGGCCGACGACGGTGGTGAGCGGACTGCCGCATTACCCGCATGACGATGTGTTTCCCGCCTATCGCGACGGGCGATGCCGGCGCGAGACGGTCTGCGGCGTCGAGGTCGAACGGCTGAGCGCCGGTCCGCCGCATGGCGGATCGGCGCTGGCGCGCATCGCCAATGAGGCCGAGTTCCTGCTGCGCGGACTGGCGACTCTCGTCACTGGTCGGGTCAGCCGGCATCCGGTCGTCCTCGCCCTCTGCCCTTCTATCCTGAGCGTGGCACTGGGCGTGGCGGCGCGGCGCCGGGGCGGCGTCTGTGTTGCCGTCGTGCACGACATCCAGTCGGGCCTCGCCGAGAAGCTCGGCATGGGTGGCAGCCGCATGGGCCGGCTCATGCGTGCGGCGGAACGCCTGATCCTCAATCGAACCGACCTCGTGGCCGTGCTCTCTTCCGAAATGAAGGACCAGCTGCGCAGGATCGGCGTCACCGTGCCCATCGAGGTAGTCCCGCTGTGGGTCGACACCGACCATATCCAGCCCGTGCCGGCGGTCGCCCGGCCGGTCGTGAAGGTGCTGTACAGTGGCAATCTCGGCCGCAAGCAGGGTCTCGGCCAGGTCGTGGAACTGGCCCGCGAGTTGGCCGACCGGCGGCTCGACATCGAGATCGTGCTGCGCGGCGACGGCAACCAGGCCGGCGAACTGCTTGCCGAGATCAGGCGCCTTGGCCTGACCAACATCCAGCTTGCCGAGTTGCAGCCCAACGAAGCGCTGGGCACCGCACTTGCGGCTGGCGACATCCACCTGGTGCCGCAGCGGCCTGACGCGGCGGCGTTCGCCGTCCCTTCCAAAGTCTTCAACATCATGGCGGTCGGTCGGCCCTTCGTGGCGACCGCCCTGCCGGACAGCGTGCTGTGGCGCCTGCAGCGCCAGAGCGGCGCCTTCCTGTGCGTGCCGCCCGATGATCCGCCGACCTTCGCCGAAGCCGTGGTTCGGCTGGCCGACGACACCCGGCTGCGCCAGGAGCTGGGCCGGCGGGGCCGCGAATTCGTCGAGCAGAACTACGCCAAGCAGCGCATCCTCGGCCATCTCGTGGACCGGCTCGATGCTGCCGTCGCCGCCAAGTAAGCGCGAGATCCTGGTCTTCGAGCCCGATGTCGAAGGCCATTCGCAGGAGTGGCTGCAGCATCTGGTCGATTTCGTCGCCGACAACGACCAGACGGCGGCAATCGCCGTCCTGGCGCCGCCGGCCTTGTGTGCGACGCTGTCGCGGTCGATGCCGACCGTTGCCGATGGCCGCATCCGCTTCATCGCCATGTCACCGCGCGAGGTGAAGCTGTGCGGCCATCGCTCGCTGTCGTTGGCGGCCTTTGCCCGGTGGTGGGTGATGCGACGCTACCTCGCTCGCAGTGGCGCCGACATGGGCTTCTTCCTGTGCCTTGATCTGCTCAGCCTGCCGCTCGCCTTCGGGCTCGGCACAAGCGGCAAGCCGCTCGCCGGCATCCTGTTTCGGCCTTCCGTGCACTACGCTTCCCTCGGCGACTACCGGCCCGGCTTGGGTGAGCGGCTGCGCGACCTGCGCAAGGACCTGTTCTATCGCCTGATGCTGCGCAATCCGTCGGTGGCGACGATCCTGTCCCTCGATCCGTTTTTTCCGGCACACGCGGCCAACCACTACCGCCACGGCGGCAAGGTCAGGGCGCTGCCCGATCCGGCGCATCCGGTCGCCGACGCGCCCAGGATTTCAGCCGCGCCAAGCGTCTTGCCCCCGGACCGCGTCGCCTTCCTGCTGTTCGGCTATCTGACCGAGCGCAAGGGGCCGCTGATGGTGCTCGACGCGCTGCGCCTGCTTCCGCAACGTATCGCCGGCCGCGTCGCCGTGCTGTTGGCCGGTCGCGTCGATCCTGCGATCCGCGACGCCATCGAGAGCCGCCGCCAGGCGTTGGCGCGCGAGCAGCCTGATCTGTGGCTCGGCGTCGACGATCGCCGCCTCGATCGGGACGAGCTCGACAGGCTGGTCAACGAGAGTGCGGTCATTCTCGCACCCTACCAGCGCTTCGTCGGATCGAGCGGCGTACTGCTGTGGGCGGCACGCGCGGGACGGCCGGTGCTGGCCCAGTCGTTCGGCCTGGTCGGACGCCTGACGCGCGACCATCGCCTGGGCCGCGTCGCCGACTCGTCGAATCCCGCCAAGCTTGCGGCAGAAATCGAGCGCATGGTCGATGGCGGTCCACAGAGCTTCATCGACCAGTCGTCGGCTGCCGACTTCGCCGCCTCACGCACGCCGCAGCGCTTTGCGTCGCAGGTGCTGGCGTGTGCGGATAGATAGAGTCGCAGTTCAGCCTCAATTCTTCACGATCACCTTCAAGCGGCTCTCCGCCCGCCCTCGCATGATCACAGGGCGGCAGATGGCGTCCCAGCAAGATCACAACACCATCCGCGAGTCGCGTGGAGAATCGATCTTATCTCGATGGCACGGTCATTTGATGGCCGCACATCTGCGGAGAGTCCTCATGAAGCGTGGCGTTCTGGCGAGATCGAGCGCGGCCGATCTCGAACAACCAACCGGCAGCGACCGTGGCGGCAGCGTCGCGATCGTCGACTGGGACGCCGGTCCGCCGCGCCAGGGTCGGACCGTTTCGGAAGCGGTCGTCTGTCGCTTTGTCGCCGGTTTCGACATGGCCGTCATCCTGGGCGCCGGCGCCGCCGTCCTCCATTTCAATCCGTCGTCCATCGACTGGCGACTGGAAAGCCTCATCGTGCTGCTGGGGGCGTTGCTCGCCAGCAACTTCCTGCGCCTCGCCGGGGCCTACCGCTTTCGCAACTTCGGTGATCTCGGCGCCGCGATCGGCCGCGCGCTGTTCGGCTGGCTGTTGACACTGGGAACGCTGTTCCTCGCCGCCTTCTTCTTCGAGCCGATCACCGAGACCAAGGGTCCATGGATCGCCTTGTGGTTCGCGTTGAGTGCAGCATTGCTCGTTGCGAGCCGTATCGGGCTCAACCTTCGGATCAAGAAGTGGCGGCGCGCCGGCCGTCTCGGCAAGCTCGTGGCCGTCATCGGCTCAGGCCCCATGGCCCAGCGGCTGCTGCGCGGGCTGAACACCGTCGCCGGGGGCCCGCGTATCCTCGGCGTCTACGACGACGACGCCACTTCACTGCCGCGGCGCTGCATGGGCCACGCCATCCTGGGCTCGGTCGACGATCTCGTGCGCGACATTCGCCTCTACGGCATCGACACCGTCATCGTGGCCCTGCCGCCGGCGGCCGAGCATCAGCTGGTCGAGACGCTGAACAAGCTGACCGTGGTCCCCGTCGACGTCCGCCTTTGCCCCGGCGAGTTCGCGTTGCGGCTGGGCAACGTGCAGTCCAGCCACATCGGCGGGCATACCTTTCTCAACGTAATCGACCGTCCGCTGCGCGACTGGCAGTGGATCGCCAAGTCGATCGAGGATCGAATCCTCGGCGGCCTGATCCTGGCACTGATATCGCCGATGATGCTGGCGATCGCGCTGCTCATCCGGCTCGACAGCCGCGGACCGGTGCTGTTTCGCCAGAAGCGCTATGGCTTCAACAACGAACTGATCGACGTACTGAAGTTCCGCACCATGTATCAGGAGCAGAGCGACGCCAACGGCGCGCAGCTCACACAGCGCAACGACCCGCGGATCACCCGTATCGGCGCCTTTCTGCGGCGCACCAGCCTCGACGAGCTGCCACAGTTCCTGAATGTCATGCGCGGCGAGATGTCTATCGTCGGACCGCGGCCGCACGCCATTTCGGCCAAGGCCGGCCCCCTTCTCTATCAGGAAGCCGTCAAGCACTACGATTCGCGCCACCGGGTGAAGCCGGGCATCACGGGGTGGGCGCAGATCAACGGCTGGCGGGGCGAGACCAACACTCTCGAGCAGATACGGAAGCGTGTAGAGCATGACCTTTACTACATCGAGCATTGGTCGATCGCCCTCGACCTCCGCATTATCGCCCGCACCGTCACCGGCGGCTTCACAGGTCGCAACGCGTTCTGAGCGGGAGACGGGGTCGGTTCGCTGCCTGTGGCTGACGATGGCCGACCCCGAGCCGCGCCACAACGGCCAGTACGTCTATTCCGGTGGCCTGATCGATTCGGTGGCGGCCGCCGGCGGTGACGTCGAGGTGCTGGGGCTCGGCCGCGCGGAATCGACACGCGCCAACGGCGATCGCTCCAAGCATGTCGTATGGTGGCTGCCGAACGACAATCCGCATTCGCGCTGGGGCAGCCTCGCCTCGACCCTGCCGAATATCGCCTATCGTTGCCGCACCGCCGGCATGCGGCGCATGCTGCAGAAGCTGCTGCGCCGCGACGCCTGGGACGGCATCGTCTTCGACGGCATCTCCGCCGGCTGGGCATTGCCGGCCGTGCTCGAGCACTATGCCGGCCGACGCGACCGCCCGCGGCTGATCTACGTGTCGCACAACCACGAAGGCAGCGTGCGCAGCCAGATCGCCGAGAGCCAGCCGCTGTTCCTCAAGCGCCAGGCCGTACGCTTCGACGCGCTGAAAGTGTGTCGCCTCGAGCGCGAGCTGGTCGATGCCGTCGACTTCGTGACCGCGATCACGCACGAGGACATGACACTCTATCGCGCGGAACATGGCAGCAAGCCGATGGACGTGCTGACGCCGGGCTATTGCGGCCGGCGAGTCGACGAACGGCGGATCTCGCCGGCGATCCCGCGGCGGGCCGTCATCGTCGGCAGTTTCGACTGGATCGCCAAACGCATGAATCTCGCCGAGTTCGTCGAGGTCGCCGATCCGCTGTTCGCAGAGGCCGACGCCGAGCTGCAGGCCGTGGGCAGCGGCGACGAGGCCTTCCTGCAACAGCTGCGCCAGCAGAGCATGGCCACCCACTTTACCGGCACGGTGCCCGACATCGGCCCCTACCTCGACCAGGCGCGCATTGCAATCGTGCCCGAGCGATCAGGCGGCGGCTTCAAGCTCAAGGTGCTGGAGTATGTCTTCAATCGCGTGCCCGTCTTCGCCCTGGCCGGATCGTTCGCCGGAGTGCCGCTGCGTCACAACGACAGCGCGATGCTCTACTCCGACCATGCCGCCCTGGCCCACGGCGTGCTCGAAGCGATCGACGACGTCGAGCGCCTGAACCGCCTTCAGGAGCGGGCATGGGCCGCCTGCGCCAACAGCTTCGACTGGCCGAGCCGCGGCCGCCAGATCGTCTCGGCGATCACCAACGCATGATTCCTGCAGGCGGCTTCGCGTCTACATGAACTCGCCGTCATTTCAGTCCGCCTGGCGCATCAGCCGCATCGCCGACGTGCTGACCAACTACGTCTGGCTGCACTGGATCCATCTTGGCCTCGTCTGGGACGTGCTCGCCGTGATGGCGGTGTCGGGCCGCGCCTGCTGGGAGGGCCGAGCGTGCTCTATTGCTGGACGGTATGGATCATCCTGGGCCAGATGTCCGGCTCGTATGTCAGACGCAAGACATGGAGCGTCATGTTGATCGCGGCCGCGGCGTCGATCCTGGCAGTCAATGCCCCGGCGCAGCAACGGACGAACCGGCCGACTGCGGTCCTCCATCCGAGCATGCGATACCTGAGTAGGCGGTCGGCCCTCGCTTAGTGACTTGCCCATGGCTAAAGCATGGATCGACACCACGGCTGGTCATCGCGGGTTCGTCGGCCGCCTTGTCGAACCGCGGCATGCGCAGGAACAACGCGAGCTCGCGCCGCTTCAGGTGGGTTCGACCAGTGATGCTCGATGGCAAGGAGTCGTCGAGGCAGAAAAAAAGCGCGCCTTTCGGCGCGCGAGTAAGGGACTGCTTCCTCTCGGGATATTCCTCCCATGTTTCGCGGCGAGGGCGAGGAGGAAGAGCTGGTCAGGCCACCGCCCGCTGGGCTTGCGGCAGGACGTTGTCGACGTACCAGCGATAGGTTGCGGCGAGCCCGTCGCGCAATGGCGTGTGGGCGCGCCAACCCAGCGAGGCTGCCAGGTTGGTGTCCACCATCTTGCGCGGCACGCCATCAGGACGGCTGGAATCGAACTGGATACCGCCTTTGTAACCGACCACCTTGCAGATCAGGCCGACCAGGTCGACGATGGCCACGTCGGAGCCCGGCCCGAGGTTGACGATCCCGTCGTCCGAATAGTTCTGCATCAGCCAGACCATGCCGTCGGCTGCATCGTCGACATAGAGGAACTCGCGGCGCACCGCGCCGGTCCCCCACACCTCGATGGCCGGTGCGCGCGAGCGCATGGCAGCGTGCGCCTTGACCATCAGCGCCGGCACGACATGGCTCTGCATGAGGTCGAAATTGTCGCCCGGTCCGTAGAGGTTGGTCGGCATGACCGAGATGAAGTCGCAGCCGTACTGCCGGCGATAGGCCTGGCCGAGCTTGATGCCCGCGATCTTGGCGATCGCATACCACTGGTTCGTGGGCTCGAGCGGCCCGGTGAGCAGCGCGCTCTCCGGGATCGGCTGCGGCGCGAGACGCGGATAGATGCAGGACGAACCCAGCAGCATCAGCTTCTCGACGCCGACGCGCCGTGAGGCTTCCACGACGTTGGTCTGGATCATGAGGTTGTCGTAGATGAACTCGGCTGGCCGCGTGTCGTTGGCGTAGATGCCGCCGACACGTGCCGCCGCCAGGAAGACGGCCTGAGGCTTGGCCGCCGCCAGCCATTCTTCTGTCTGGTCGGGACGGCGCAGGTCGACCTGGTCGCGCGGCGCCGTCACGATCTCGCAGCCTTCGCGCTGCAGGCGGCGGACCAGCGCGCTGCCCACCAGGCCGCGATCGCCGGCGACCCAGACGCGCTTATTCCGCAGCGTGTAGCTTGGGTTCATAGGCATTGTTGGCTCCCATTCTCTTCAGGACAAGGCGATCGGCTTCCACCATCTCGGCAACCAGGTCGGGGAAGCTCGTGCGATGGCGCCAGCCGAGCTTGGCCAACGCCTTGGAGGGGTCGCCGAGCAGAAGGTCGACTTCCGTCGGCCGGCGATAGTTGCCGTCGATCGCCACTAGCACATGACCGGTTTGCTTGCAGCACCCCTGCTCGTGGTCGCCCTGGCCGCGCCATTCGATCGGGCGGCCGATCTGTCTGAAGGCCAGTTCGACGAACTCGCGAACCGTGTGGGTCTCGCCGGTCGCCAGAACATAATCATCGGGCTTCTCCTGCTGAAGGATGCACCACATGCCCTCGACGTAGTCGCGGGCGTGGCCCCAGTCGCGCTTGGCGTCGAGATTGCCTAGATAGAGGCGCTCCTGCCAACCACGCTCGATGGCCGCCACCGCGCGGGTGATCTTGCGGGTCACGAAGGTCTCGCCGCGGATCGGCGATTCATGATTGAAGAGTATGCCGTTGGAGGCGTGCATGCCGTAGGCTTCGCGGTAGTTCACCGTGATCCAGTAGGCATAAAGCTTGGCCACCGCGTAGGGGCTGCGCGGATAGAACGGCGTCAGCTCGCGCTGCGGCGTTTCCTGCACCTTACCGAACAGCTCCGACGTCGAGGCCTGATAGAAGCGCACGTCGTCGTTCATGCGCAGGATGCGGATCGCTTCGAGCAGGCGCAGCGTGCCGAGGGCATCGGTGTTTGCGGTGTATTCCGGCGTCTCGAAGCTCACCTTCACGTGGCTCTGGGCCGCGAGATTGTAAACTTCGGTCGGCTTCACCTCACCCAGAAGACGCAGCAGGTTGGTCGAATCGGTCATGTCGCCGTAGTGCAGGAACAGACGCGCGGCGGCGTCGTGACGGTCGCGATAGAGATAGTCGATTCGTTCGGTATTGAGGAGCGACGAACGGCGTTTGATGCCGTGGACGATATACCCGCGGCTCAGGAGGAAGTCGGCGAGATAGGCGCCGTCCTGGCCGGTGACACCGGTAATGAGCGCGACTTTTTCAGACATGCTTGCCGACCTCTAAGGTTTACACAACGCTTCAGGAGGAATAGGCGATCCGTTCAGCCACTCGGCCCCACGAGTAGTTCTGCAGGACATGACGCTGGGCCGTGGCCGCCATGCGCTCGAGCCGTCCGGGATCGGAGACGGCGCTGACAATGGCCTCGGCGAGCGCGGATGGATCGGCGCGGTCGACGAGGAAGCCGTGCCGGCCGCCATCGACCAGCTCGGGCAGGCCATTGCGATTGAGACCCATCACCGCCGTACGCGATACCATGGCCTCGAGATAGACCTGACCCCAGGGGTCGTTAAGCATCGGCTGAACCAGCAGCGTCGAGTCGCGGTAGAGCTGCTGCAGCTTCTCCCACGGGAGATGCGCCTGCAGGGTGACGCCAGGCCGTTCGCCAACGAATGCGCGGCTGCGCTCGTCACCGACGATGGTCAGGCGCAGGTCGGGACGCCGCCGATAGGCCAGCTCGAATGCCTCGAGCAGCAGCAGGCCTCCCTTGGCCTTGAACAAATGCTTGGCGACGAAAAGCAGCGCCGGTTTCTCGTAGCTCTTCGGTCCCTCATAGGGCTGTATCGCGCCCATCCCCGAGCCGACGGCGGTCACCTTCTCCGGCGGCAGGCCATAATGGGCGACCAGATTGTCGCGGACGTAGGCGCCGAAGGTGAAGACATGGGAGAGTCCGGCGAGCGCCTCGCGCTCGGCCTCGTCGAACGCCGTCAGCGCACGCTTGTTGTAGCGCGGCACGTCGATGTGATGGGCCCGCGTCAGCGCCCAGCTGTGGTCGCAGTAGAGGTAGTGTTTGACGCCGGCGTCGAGGTCACAGGCCGGCAGATCGAAGGTCCCCGTATGCAGCACGTGGCGTGCACCGATCCGGCTCGCCTGCTCGGCAACCTGGGCAGCGAGCCGGCGACGCGAGCGCAGGCCGCGCAGCACCTGCTCGGTGCTGATCGGGCGCCCGAGACCCGCAGCCATGTCGCAGGCGGCGATACCGAGCTTCTCGAAGCGGCCCATGCTCGGGCGAATGCTGTCGACAGCCACACCGATGCGCTCGAGCTCCTTGGCAAGATTCGCGGGCGCTCCCGACCACGACTTCAGATCACGCGGATCGCCGAACACGCAGGTGATGGCCACACGGTCGAAGCGCCGTGCGCCAGCGTGAGTATCGAGGGCAAGGTTCATGTCGGTTCATGAAACATCCCGCCCCAGGGCGTCGCTAGTGATTAACTTGTGACTTGGATTTCACGTTTTCGACGCCACAGATTGATCACGTAATCACGTCTCGCGCTCCGCGATACTGCGCGCACACCGCGATCGGGAGACGTCGCCGGATGCACGGATCTATGGAGGCCAGACACTCGACAGACATCGGCGTCGTTGCCAACGACATGCCAAGCGACGACGGCGTCCCATCGGTGAGCGACGTGCGCAACGTCCCGTTGTCATTCTTCTGTCCCGACGTGACCGACGCCAGCACTCTGAAGCGCGTCCAGCAGTTCATCGATTTCGGCTACAGCGTCACGGTCTTCGGATTTCGTCGCGAGCGCTACAACACGGAGTTTCAACCGCCGTGGCCGAATGTGCGGCTCGGCTTTACCACCGACGCCCGCTATTGGCAGCGGCTGAGCGCTCTGCTGCATGCCGTGCCCGCGCTGTTCGCAAACCGCCGCACGCTGGCGCGCGCTTCGATCTTCTATGCCCGCAACATCGACCAGCTTGTGCTGGCGTTGCTCGGACGGCTGATCGCCTTCTCGCGCGCGCCGATCGCCTACGAGGTGCTGGACATCCCGCCGATCCTGATGCGCCGCGGCCCGGTGCCGACCTTCCTTCGGGCGATCGAGCGATTGTGCCTGCGGCGCGTAAGCCTGCTGGTCCTGTCCTCGCCAGGCTTCCACCGCAACTACTTCTCGGCGGTGCAGAAGTATGCCGGCGACTGGTTCCTGTTGGAGAACAAGCTCTATCCGTCACCGTCCCGTTCGAGAGCGCCGGCCGTCCGGCCGGGCGCCGGCCGCCGGCCATGGGTGGTGGGCTATTTCGGCCTGATCCGCGGCGAGGCCACGGTCGACCTGATCGCGCGGCTGGCGCGTCGGCTGCAAGATCGTGTCGTGTTCAAGTTCGGCGGCGTGTTCACGACTGTCGAACAGGCCAAGTTCGAGACCGTGCTGCGCCGCTGTCCCAACGTCGCCTACAGCGGGCCCTATCTGCCGCAGCAGGATCTCGAGCGGCTCTATCGCGAGGTCGACTTCGCCTGGGCGCTCGACCTCGAGAACACCGATCACAACTCGCGCTGGCTGATGCCCTGCCGCTTCTACGAAGCCGGCTACTACGGTGTCCCCTGCCTCGCCGTCCACCGTTTCGAAGTCGGCAACGTCATCGAGAAGCACCACATCGGCTGGACGTTCGCCGAGCCGCTGGAAGAGTCTCTGGTGCGCTTCTTCGAACGCCTGACGGAGACGGACTACGAGATGATCCGCTCGCGGCTCGCTGTCGTGCCTTCCAGCATGTTCGTCGCCGGCGAGGATGTCGCGCAGCTGTGCGAGAAGCTCTGCCGATCTGTCTCGACACGCTCGAAAAAGGGCATGAGTGGGCGATGCGCTGGGTGAACCGGCGCGCGGCGAAGTCGGCGACGGACGCCTGGTGGAGGAGGTGTTCCAGCGTCCCAAGCCGCAGGTGGTCAATTACTTGGCAGGCTACATCGAAGTCGTCGAATCGATCGTCAATCGCGAGCGCTATCTGGTGAACAACTCGGCCAAGAGCCGCG
>CADECW010000104.1:19841-23870 GCA_902825855.1 uncultured Rhodospirillales bacterium
GAATCGATCGTCAATCGCGAGCGCTATCTGGTGAACAACTCGGCCAAGAGCCGCGTGCTGATCGGCGCCGCAATCCGGCACGAGGTCGAAGCCTTCGTCTTCTCCGGCACCTGCGCCGTCTACGGCCGGCCGCAGGCCGAGCTGCTGCAGGAGGCGCACAAGATCGCGCCGATCAATCCTTACCCCGTGTCCAAGGCGAGCGTCGCGCGCCCCGGAGGCTGCGACTTGACGCGGCCTGCGCTCGGCGTCGCTGCGCTACTTCAACGCCGCGGGACCGACTCAAAGGGTGAGTCGGCGAGGCGCACCAGCCGGAAACCCATCTCCTGCCGCTCGAAGTCGATGCCGCGCTCGGGCTGCGCGGCGCGCTGGTCGTGCATTCGTCAAGCCGGTCGTCCAGATCGGCCGCGCAGTCGGCCGGCCGGTGCCGCATGCCTTCGGCGCGCGCCGCGCCGGCGACTCGCCCCAGTTGGTCGGCTGCATCGCCAAAGCGCAACGCGAACTCGGCTGGACGCCGTTGCGCGGACTCGAGATGCAGATCGAGGACACGGTGCGCTGGCGCCGCGCGTTGGTGCGTTGGATAAGCACGATCGTGCGGGGCCACGCCAAACAAATTCCGGAGGCAGCGACGGCGCCGGACGACGAGATTTTCATCGGTCACGAAAAGGCCCACCCGATCACAGTCGGATGGGCCCTTCGACGTGCTGGCGGTGGGGGAAAGACCGCCTAGCGCAAGAGTTCGGACTAACGCGTATAAACGGTCGTGGTCCTCGGCGCCGGGTCGGTGTAGACGACAGCCGACGGCGCGGGCGCCACGATCGCGGCGGTGGAGGGCGCCGGTTGCACGACTCGCTCCTCGCGAACCATGCACGCCGACACCGCGAGAGCGCTCGCGACACAGGTCAGGATCAAAAGCGTCTTCATGGCTTTGCTCCTCTAACGAGTGTAAACGGTTGTGGTCGCCGCCGCCGGCGCCGGATCGGTGTAGACAACGGTGTTGGATGCCGGGACCGGCGTGGCGACTACGGTCGCTGCCGGAGCGGCCGGCCGCTCTACGGTCTCATGCCTATAGCTGCAAGCGCTGACCAGGCCGACGACGACGATGGCGAGGATGGGAAGAGTTTTCATCGCTGGTACTCCCTTTGTTGGACGACAACGGGTCGGCCGTCTTGCGGTTGCGTCCCAAAAGAGACGGTCGACCGGTGGGAACCCCCTCGCCCTGAGCAACCGCCCCTGTCGGTTCCACGTTTCGCGCGAGCCGGTTTCTCCCAAGTACCGGCCCCCGCCTCGCAGGCCGTTCCTCGACCGGCTCGGTGAATGCGCTCGAGGCGGGGCCAGTCGGATGGCGTTTCGCGCGTCTGCGATGGTTCACTGAATGGCAGCCGAGAGCGCGGGCATCCTCCTTTACAAACTTGATGAGCGCGGCCTGTCGGTCTTGCTGGTCCATCCTGGCGGTCCGTTCTGGCGCAAGAAGGACGATGGCGCCTGGACGATTCCCAAAGGTGAGCGCGATGTTGGGGAGGATGCCGAGACGACCGCGCGACGGGAGTTCGCGGAAGAGCTTGGCGCTACAGCGACGGGAAGTTTGATTCCGCTCGGTCGCATTCGACAGCGCGGCGGCAAGCAGGTCGATGGCTTTGCGCTAGAAGGCGATCTCGATGTCGAGCAGATCTCGGGCAACAGCTTCGAGATCGAATGGCCGCCGCGCAGCGGGCGGCGGCAATCTTTCGCCGAGGTCGATCGCGCGGCGTGGTTTTCTCCGGCCGAGGCGCGGCAGAAGATCAATGCCGCTCAGAAGCCTTTTATCGACCGTCTCGAAGAGCTCTGCGCCGCACCATGAAAAGGCGGCCCTTGCGGGCCGCCTTTTCCTGGGAGCGATGGAAGGCGCTCAGCTTGGCCCGATCGGTCGCCCGGGCCAGCGATAGCCAGGCGCCGGCAGCGGGATGTTGTTGGCGATCAGCGAATTCTCGAGCACCGGGATTCCGGCCTGGTAATCGCCCGCTTCGCACTTGGCGATCGCCGCCGCTTCAGCCGTGTCGACCTGGGAAGTGCGGTACTGGCGCCACTTGTCGCTCAGTGCCTTACAGTAGCTGCGCGGGTCGGAGAAGATCGTGGTCGTCGACACCATCGCGCCGTCCATCACGATCTCGACGCGGCGGTTTTGCGGCTCGCGCACGCCGTCACCGGTCGCCACCAGCGGGTTGGACTCGCCCTTGCCTACGACAGCGATGGCGTCGGCCGGCACGCCTTGGCGGACCAGCTCGTTCTTCACCGCATTGGCGCGACGCAGCGACAGCGCCATGTTGTAGCTCGCCGGTCCAGACGTGTCCGTATGGCCGGTCGCGGTGACACGCGCGCTGCCGCGCGACTTGAAGGCAGCGGCGGCCTGACCGATGGTCTGCATCGCCTGCTGCGACAGGCTGGAGCGATCCCAATCGAAGAACACCATGAACGACTGCGGCACCGCGGCGGGCGGCGGCGGTGGCGGGGGTGGCGGCGGCTCGGAAGAGCAGGCGGCCGCGAGCAGCGTCGCCGCAAGGACAACCAACAGTTTCCTGAGCATGATTTGTTCCCCCAACAGAGGCGCGGAAGTCCCCTCCGGAGCGCGCAGGCGCGCACCCGGAAGGAAACGCCACAATCCTGCCCAAGTTGCCGCAGCGTGCAGAAAATGCCGCTGCGGTGTTTCCGCAGCGCCGCTTCAGGCAGCGAGCTTGTACAGCTCCGCTACATTGTCCCGCAGGATACGCTTCTTGAGCTCGGGGCTGAGGTGCGACGTCTGCTCGGCGATCACATCCTGGCTGCGCGGCCACGTGGAATCACTGTGTGGGAAGTCGTTCGCCCACATCAGCTGATGCGGGTCGAGCTGGTTGGCGAATTGGAAGGCCGTCCAGTCGTCCTGGAAGGTCAGCGCGATGTGCTTTCGGAAATATTCCGACGGCAGGCGCTGGAGCTGCTTGCCCTTCATCCAGTAGCGATGGCGCTTGTAGGCGTGGTCCATGCGATACATGAAATGCGGCGCCCAGCCGGCATCGGCTTCGACGCAGACGACGCGCAGCTCGGAATGGCGTTCGAACACGCCGGAATAGACCAGCATGCCCATGATGTCCTGGCAGCCGCGGATGATCGACAGGAAGCTGTTTATCTTGGGCCCGCGCGGCTTGATCATGGTGTTGTCGCCGCTCGACGTGAGGATATGGAAGCTGAGCGGCAGATCGAGCGCGACGGCGGCCTGCCAGAACGGGTCGAAGGCGGGATCGTCGTAGTCTTTCTCGCCCGGATTGCCCGGCATCATGACACCGCGGAAACCCATCGCCTTGATGCGCTCGAGATCGTCGATGCCTTCTTTGATGGTACGGATGCAGGTTTGGCCGAGTCCGATCAGGCGGTCGGGATCATGCGAGCAATAGGTCAGCAGCCAGCGATTGTAGGCGTCGAAGCAGGCTTTCTTGTAGTCGAGGTCGGGATGATTGCAGAGCAGCATGCCGACACTGGGATAGATGACCTCGGCGGCGACGCCGTCCTTGTCCTGGTCGGCCAGACGACCGGTCGGGTCCCAGCCGCTGCGGTGGAGATCCTCGAACTTGGCGCCGCCGATGCGCAGGTCTCTGGGGTCGACGCCGGCTGCGGCGATCAGGCCCATCGGCACCGGCGTCTTCATGCCCTCGACGACGTAGATGTCGCCCATTCCTTCCTTGTAGACAACGTGCGGCGCCCTGTCCCGCCAGGCAGGATCGATATGGTCGACATAGCAATTGGGGGGCTCGGTGATGTGCGAATCGGCCGAAATCGGACGCCAGTCCATTATGTTTCCTCCTGCCTGCGCGGCCGAATCGTAGGCAGACGCGGCGTCCCGCCGCAAGCCGGCGCGCAATGCGCGTTTCGGCGGGCGGCAACGGTTGAACCGGTTCCGGCGCTATGGCATACCCCGCCCCTTCGAGGCCTCCAGCCTCCGGGCGCTGCCGTAGCTCAGTGGTAGAGCACTCCCTTGGTAAGGGAGAGGTCGACAGTTCAATCCTGTCCGGCAGCACCATC
>CADECW010000105.1 GCA_902825855.1 uncultured Rhodospirillales bacterium
GAGCCGACCTTCGGCGGCATCAACCTCGAGGACATCAAGGCGCCGGAGTGCTTCTACGTCGAGCAGAAGCTGCGCGAGCGATTGTCGATCCCGGTGTTCCACGACGATCAGCACGGCACCGCGATCATCGTCGGCGCCGCGGTCCGCAACGGTCTGGCCCTGGTCGGCAAGGACATCGCCAAGGTGAAGCTGGTGGCCTCGGGAGCCGGCGCGGCGGCGCTGTCCTGCCTCGGCCTGCTCGAGAAGCTCGGCCTGCCCAAGGAGAACATCTGGGTCACCGACATCAAGGGCGTGGTGTGGAAGGGCCGCAACGAGCTGATGGACCCGTGGAAGGAGCGCTACGCCCGCGACACGCCAGCCCGCACCCTGGCCGAGGTCATCGGCGACGCCGACATCTTCCTCGGCCTGTCGGCGGGCGGTGTGCTGAAGAAGGATATGGTTGCCAAGATGGCGGCCAAGCCGCTGATCCTGGCGCTGGCCAACCCAAACCCGGAGATCACGCCGGAAGACGTTGCCGCGGTCCGCGACGACGCCATCGTCGCCACCGGCCGCAGCGACTATCCCAACCAGGTCAACAACGTGCTCTGCTTCCCCTATATCTTCCGCGGCGCGCTGGATGTCGGGGCGAGGACGGTCAACGACGACATGAAGATCGCCTGCGTGCATGCGCTGGCGTCGCTTGCGCAGAAGGAGCCGTCCGAGGTCGTGGCGCGCGCTTTCGGCGAGCAGGCGGGCGGCGGCTTCGGCGCCGACCAGATCATCCCCAAGCCGTTCGACCCGCGGCTGATCGTCGAGCTGGCGCCGGCCGTGGCGCGCGCCGCCATGGACTCCGGCGTCGCCACCCGGCCGATCGCTGATTTCGAGGCCTACCGCCAGCAGCTCAACCAGTTCGTCTTCAAGTCCGGCCTGGTCATGCGGCCGGTGTTCGAGCAGGCGCGGGCCAATCCCAAGCGGGTGATCTTCAGCGCCGGCGAGGACGACCGCGTGCTGCGCGCTGCCCAGATCATCCTCGACGAGGGCGTCGCCCAGCCGATCCTGATCGGTCGGCCGGAGATCGTGCACCGGCGCGCCCAGCGGCTCGGCCTGCGCTTTCGGCCGGGCGTCGACGCCGAGCTGATCGATCCCTCGAATGACCCGCGCTACGACCGCTATTGGGGCGCCTACCACCAGCTCATGGAGCGGCGTGGCGTCACCGAACCCACGGCGCGCAACCTGGTACGCACCAGTCCGACGCTGATCGCGGCGCTAGCGGTGCGGCTCGGCGATGCCGACGCGATGATCGCCGGCACCTACGGCCGTTTCCGCACCCATTTTGCCCATGTGCGCGACGTCATCGGCACGCGCGAGGGCGTGCACCGGATGGCGGCGCTCAGCCTGGTGGTCATGCCGACCCGTTCGCTGTTCATAGCCGACACCTACGTCAACGACGATCCCGACGCCGAGACCCTGGTCGACATCACCCTTCTGGCAGCCGATGCCGTGCTGCGCTTCGGCATCCAGCCCAAAGTGGCGCTGATCTCGCATTCGAGCTTCGGCAGCTCCGATCACCCCTCGGCGCGCAAGATGGCGGCGGCGGTGAAGATGCTGCAGCAGCGTGCGCCGGCGCTCGAGGTCGAGGGCGAGATGCACGGCGACGCGGCGCTCGATCCGGAGATCCGCAGCAACGCCTTCCCGCGCTCGCGGCTGAAGGATACCGCCAATCTGCTGATCTGCCCGTCGCTCGACTCGGCCAACATCGCCTTCAACCTTCTGAAGAACGCGGTCGACGGCCTGCATGTCGGACCAATGCTGCTCGGCACCGCGCGGCCGGCGCACGTGCTCACTTCCTCGGTCACCGCCCGTGGCATCCTCAACATGACTGCGCTCGCGGTCGTCGAAGCACGGCGTCTTGCCGAGGCCCGCGGATGAGCGAGCCCGACGTCCTCGACGAAGTCACGCCGGAGCTGGTCCGGCGCGTCGAGGCCGCGCTCGCCGCCGATGAGACGGAAAATGTCAGGAGCCTGCTGGCGAACCTCAGCGCCACTGGCCAGGCAGAGATCCTCGAGCAGGTTGCCGAGCCTGAGCGCGACAAGCTGGTCGCCATCCTCAAGCGGGACCTCGATCCCGAGACCCTGATCGAGCTCGACGAGGAGGTCCTGGAGGACGTTCTCGACCAGCTCGACAGCAAGGACATCGCGGCGGCGGCCCGCGAGCTCGAGACCGACGATGCCGCTGCGATCATCGAGGAGCTGCCGGAGGACGAACGTCGGGAGGTCCTGGCCGAGTTGCCGGCCGAGGAGCGCGCCGAGATCGAAAGCGCGCTCGCCTATCCCGAGGGCACGGCCGGGCGCCTCATGCAGCGCTCGCTGGTCAGGATCCCCGACGGCTGGACGGTCGGCGAGGTGATCGACCATTGCCGCGAGGCGACCGACCTGCCCGACGACGTCTACGACATCTTCGTCGTCGATGCGGAAGGCCGGCTGCGCGGCTCGGTGCCCCTGGGGCGCATGCTGCGCACCAAGCGGCCGGTGCCGATCCTCGACATCGTCGACCCCGATATCCCCTCGGTGCCGGCCAGCGCCGACCAGGTCGAGGTGGCCCATCTGTTTCGCGACAAGAACCTGGTGTCGTGCCCGGTCGTCGATGTGCGCGGGCGGCTGGAAGGCGTGATCATGGTCGACGACGTGGTCGACGTGATCGACGAGGAAGCCGAGGAGGATATCCTGAGGATGGGCGGCGTCGGCATCGACGACATGTACGCGCCGCCGGTGCGCACGGCGCGGCTGCGCGCCGTCTGGTTGACGGTGAATCTCGCCACGGCGATCCTGGCCTCGCTGGTGATCGGCCAGTTCGAAGGCGCGATCGAGAAGATCGTCGCCTTGGCGGTACTGATGCCGATCGTGGCGTCGATGGGAGGCAATGCCGGCACGCAGACCGTGACCGTGGCGGTGCGTGCACTTGCCACCGGCCAGCTCACCGCTGCCAACGCGCTGCGCTTCATCGCCAAGGAGGCGGCGGTCGGCGGCCTCAACGGCATGATCTTCGCCCTGATCATGGGCGCCGCGGTCGTCGCCTGGTACCACGACTGGCGCCTCGGCGCCGTGATCGCCACCGCCATGATCTGTAACCTCGTCGCCGCCGCTCTTGCCGGCACGCTGATCCCGCTCGGCCTGCAGAAGTTTGGCGTCGATCCGGCGGTGTCTTCGACGGTGTTCCTGACGACCGTGACCGACGTGATCGGTTTTCTGGCTTTCCTGGGATTGGCGACGGTGTTTTTGCTTTAGCCCGTCGATCATCCGTCCTCTGGATTACCGCACGAACTCGAGTCGCATGTCGCGGATGCCGCTGCGGCCGGGCCAGGGGTGAGCCAGGGCCGTGTCATGCAATGCGGTTACAAGCGCGCCATCCAGTTCCTCGCGCCATCCCAGCACCACGCGTCGTTCGAGCGCGACCTCGCGGATCTCGGCCGCCGCCATGCCCGGCCGCAGCAGAGAGCGTGGCATGAGGCAGACGCCAAGACTCGCCAGCACCGCGGCCGCACAGCGCTCCTCGTCAGACGAGCGCAGCACCGCGCGTGGACGCACGCCTTCGGCCACGAAAAGCCGCGTCGCCTCGTCATGCGCTTCGCAGGCGGCGCGCAGGATGAAGGGCGTGTCGGAGAGGTCCTTGATCGACCAGCGATCGCGTGTCGCGACGATGTGGTTCGACGCGGCTGCGAGTACGTAGGGCTCTCGCCACAGCGAGGCCATGTTGGCCGCGGTCGCCGCCGCGCGCAGGGGGAACAGGGCGATGTCGCAGCGGCCGCGCCGCCAGCGGTCCGCTACCACCTCAGCCGTCCCTTCGGAAATTTCGAGGTCGAACGCGACTTGTTCCTGTGCCGTCGCAAGCCATTGCATGGCCGACGTCACCGGCATGGTTGAGGCGATCGCGACGCGCACCAGCCGCGTGCGCCGGCTCGAACGCTGCTCGGCGCGCGCCAGCCGCCACGCCTCGACCATGGAACGGGCATGCGGCTGCAACCGCTGCCCGGCAGCCGACAGGCTGCTGCGCCGGCCGCGATCGAACAGACGGGCGCCGATTTCCTCTTCGAGGCGGGCAATGCCGGCCGACAAGGTAGGCTGTGTGACGTGGCAGCGTTCAGCCGCTTCGGTGAAGTTGCCGGTATCGGCGACGGCCAGGAAATAGCGGATGAAGGCCAGGTTCATTTCATAGATATTGACAATGATTCATAGAGAAACAATCGATTTCATCTATTCTTTGTTCTGACCTAGGCTTCGATGCATGCCGACCCTGAAGCTCGCCATCGCCAAGGATGGCATCGCCGTCGTCACGCTCGCCCATCCGCCCATGAACGCCATGGACGCGCCGTTGCTGGAGAAGCTCACAAGCCTGTTCGAAGGCCTGGCAGCCGACCCCGCAGTCCGCGCCGCCGTGATCGCCGCGGAAGGCCCGGCCTTTTCCGCCGGCCTCAACCTCAAGACGGTGCCTGACCTCGACCGACCGGAGCAGCGCCGGCTGGTCGAAGCGCTGAATGCGAGCTTCGGCACGCTCTATGGCTGGCCGAAGCCCCTTGTCGCCGCCGTCAACGGCCACGCCATCGCCGGTGGGCTGATCCTGGGGCTATGTGCGGACTGGCGCGTCGTGGCCGATGTCCCCATGCAGATCAGCTTGGCGGAAGTACGCGTTGGCGTGACCTATCCTGTCGCGCCATTGCAGATCGCGCGCGCCGAGCTTGCGCCCTCGGCGGCGCGCCGCCTGATACTGCTCGGCGAGACCATCGACGCCGCGACTGCCGAGAGGCTCGCCATCATGGATGAGCGCGTGTCGTCCGAGGCCCTGTTGGCGCGCGCGATCGTCCAGGCCGAGCGCCATGCCGGCCTGCCGCCGCAGGCTTTCGCCACGACCAAGCGCGAACTGCGCGCAGCCGAACTGGAGCGCATCGGCGCGGCGCGTGCGGGCCAGGGCGAGCCCCGGCTTGCCTCCTGGCTGGGCGAGGAGATGCGTCGCGCGTCGGCCGCCGTGCTGCGAGGGGCGGCGTGAGCGGCTTCGCAGGACGACCGCTGCCAGCTATCGTGGCGCCGGCGAGGAGGCAGAGGCCGGATGACGACGATTGTGCGCATGCTGTTGGTAACGGCGCTGATGCTGGTGGCCTCGCTTGCGCAGGCGCAGAACAAGGTGCCGTCCGACCGCGCGCTCGAAGCGCTGGTCAAGGCGACGCTGCTCACCTTCAACGACGCCAATGTCACGGGCAATTACGAGGTGTTCCACGCCAAGCTCTCCAAGCCGTTCCGCGACCAGTTTTCGGTCGAGCGGCTGGCGCGCCGCTTCCAGGATTTCAACAAGAAGCATATCGACTTCGACATCATCGCCGCGTTGAAGCCCGCCTACGACCCGTCGCCCGCGGTCGACGGAGACGGCAAGCTGCTGGTGAAAGGCTACTTCCCCACGGAGCCGCTGCGGGTCTATTTCAATCTGGAGTTCATCCCGTCGGACGGCGAATGGAAGCTGATCAGCATCAACGTCAAGGTCGGCGACCCGAGCTGACGACAACTCTCTCGCAGGCAGTATCATGATCCCCAACGCAATGCCGCCGTTCGATTTCGGTCTGGGCGAGACCGCCGATGCGCTGCGCGAGCAGGTCCAGCGCTTCTCTGCCGACCAGGTGGCGCCGATCGCCGCCGAGCTCGACAAGACCGACCGCTTCCCGCGCGAGCTGTGGCCCAAGATGGGCGAGCTCGGCCTGCACGGCATCACCGTCGAGGAGGAGTATGGCGGCTCGGGGCTCGGGTACCTCGAGCATGTCATCGCCGTCGAGGAGGTAAGCCGCGCCTCGGCCGCGGTCGGGCTCAGCTACGGCGCCCATTCCAACCTGTGCGTCAACCAGATCCGCCGCAACGGCAACGACGAACAGAAGCAGCGCTTTTTGCCGAAGCTGATCTCCGGCGAGCATGTCGGCAGCCTGGCGATGAGCGAATCGGGCGCGGGTTCGGACGTCGTCTCGATGAAGCTGCGGGCCGACAAGAAGGGCGACCGCTATGTGCTGAACGGCACCAAGATGTGGATCACCAATTCGCCCGATGCCCAGGTGATCGTGGTCTACGCCAAGACCGATCCCGCGGCCGGAGCGCGCGGCATCACCGCGTTCATCGTCGAGACCGACCGCAAGGGCTTCAAGGTCGCGCAGAAGCTGGACAAGATGGGCATGCGCGGCTCGTCGACCGGCGAGCTGGTGTTCGAGGATTGCGAGATTCCGGCCGAGAACGTGCTGGGTCAGATCGGCAAGGGCGTCAATGTGCTGATGAGCGGGCTCGACTACGAGCGCGCGGTACTGGCGGCGGGCCCGCTCGGCATCATGCAGTCGGCAATGGATATCGTCGTGCCCTATGTCCACGAGCGCAAGCAGTTCGGCCAGGCAATCGGCGAGTTTCAGCTCGTGCAGGGCAAGCTGGCCGACATGTACACGACGATGAACGCCTGCAAGGCCTATGTGTACGCGGTCGCGAAAGCCTGCGACCGCGGTCAGACCACGCGCAAGGATTCGGCCGGCGCCATCCTCTACGCCGCCGAGAAAGCGACGATGGTGGCGCTCGACGCCATCCAGCTTCTGGGCGGCAACGGCTACATCAACGACTATCCGACGGGCCGCCTGCTGCGCGATGCCAAACTCTATGAAATCGGCGCCGGCACCAGCGAGATACGCCGCATGCTGATCGGCCGCGAGCTGTTCGCCGAGACGGCGTAGTGTCGTTTCGCACGCAGCGCTGGACCGCATCGGCGGATTGACCATCGCATGGTTTACGTACACACTGTGTATGTAAACCATGCCGCGCTATCTCACCGAACAGGACATTGCCGACTTCCGCGCCGAGTTGTGCAAGGTCGCCACCGAACGTTTCGCCCGCTTTGGCTATGAGGGCGTCACCATGCGCCAGCTTGCGGAGGCGCTAGGCTGCAGTCCCAAGACGCCCTATCGCTACTTCAAGGACAAGGCCGACATCCTGGCGACGGTACGCGCCGAGGCTTTCACCAAGTTCGCCGACGCCCTCGAGAAGGCCACGGTGGGCGTCACCGATACGTCGCAGCGCGGCCGGTTGACCAGCGAAGCCTATCTCGAGTTCGCCCTGAAAAATCCGCACGCCTACCGCATCATGTTCGAGATTGATGCGCCGGTCGATGAAACGCATCCCGAGCTTGGTCCGGCGGCGCAACGGGCGGCACTCTACATCACGCGTGGCGCCGAGGAACTGGCGGCCGCCGGTGTCATCGACGTCGATCCCAAGCTGTTCGGCTGGTCGATGTGGGCTTCGATCCACGGCATCGTCATGCTGCACCAATCGGGTATGCTGGCGCACGGACCGGACTACAAATCGCTGTCCTATTTTCTCGGCTTGACCATGCTGAAAGGGGCCGGCGCCAAGTTCGGGCCGGCAGGCGTGGCGCAGGGCGGAAAGGGCAAGAAGAAATGACGGCGGGAGTATCGGCGGGCGAGCGCTTCCGGAGCTGGACCGACATCCAGGCGAATGCCGCGCGCGGCGCCGGCGGCTTGGTCGAACTGGGTCTCGGCGAGGATGACAGTGTCGCCCTGATGCTGCGCAACGATTTCGCGACCTTCGAGGTCAACTTCGCGGCTGGCCAGCTCGGCGCCTATGCCGTGCCGATAAACTGGCATTTCACGCCGGAGGAGGCGGGCTACATCCTGGGCGACTGCGGCGCCAAGGTGCTCGTGGTCCACAGCGACCTCCTGGCCCAGATCGCCGGCGGCGTGCCCGAAGGCGTGAAGGTGCTGGTCGTGCCGACGCCGCCCGAGATCGCCGCCGCCTACAACGTGTCGGCGGAAAAGCAGGTTGTGCCGCCGGGCGTCGGGACCTGGGATGCGTTCGTGGCCCGCAGTGCGCCGAACACTGCGGCGCCGAAGGCCGCCCGCGGCAGCATGATCTACACCTCGGGCACGACTGGTCGACCCAAGGGCGTGCGCCGCCGTCCATCGTCGCCCGAACTGCAGGCGCTGGCTGCCGGCGAAGTGGCCAAGTACTGGGGCATCAAGGCCGACCCCTCGATCGTGGTGATGATGAACGGGCCGATGTATCACTCGGCGCCTGCCGCCTACGGCATGTCGAGCGCGCGGCTTGGCCTCAACATGGTGCTGCAGCCGCGATTCGAGGCCGAGGACATGCTACGGCTGATCGACCTTCACAAGGTCAGCCATATGCACATCGTGCCCACCATGTTCGTGCGCCTGCTGCGCCTGCCCGACGAGGTCAAGCGGCGCCACGATGTCTCCTCGCTGCGCTGGGTCACCCATGGCGCCGCGCCCTGCGCACCGGCGGTCAAGCGCCAGATGATCGAATGGTGGGGACCGGTCATCAACGAATACTACGGCGCCACCGAGACCGGCGTCGTCGTCTGGCACGATGCGGAGCAGGCGCTGGCCAAGCCCGGCACGGTCGGCCGTGTCGTGGAGGGGGCGGTGATGCGTATCGTCGACGAGCAAGGCCGCGACGTGAAGCAGGGCGACGTCGGCGAGATCTATCTGCGCGGTCCGCACCTCGCCGAGTTCACTTACAACAACGACGATGCCAAGCGTCGCGAGATCGCGTTGGGCGACCTCGTGACCGTCGGCGATGTCGGCTACCAGGACGCCGACGGCTACCTCTTCCTGTGCGACCGCAAGCGCGACATGATCATCTCGGGCGGCGTCAACATCTACCCGGCCGAGATCGAATCGGTGCTGATCCAGATGCCGGGCGTGCGCGACTGTGCCGTATTCGGCATCCCCGACGAGGAATTTGGCGAGCAGATCTGCGCCTATGTCGAGCCGCAGCCGGCGACTGCGATCGATGCCTCGGCCGTGCGGCGCTATCTCGGGCAGCACCTGGCGCGATACAAGGTGCCCAAGATCGTCGAATTCAGCGCAGCCCTGCCGCGTGAGGATTCGGGCAAGATCTTCAAACGCAAGCTCCGGTCCCCATATTGGGAGAAGGCCGGCCGAAGCATCTGAAGGAAGTCATGTCCGACGACGACATCACCCTGTTCGGCAAACTCAGAAACAAGCTGATAGACAGCAAGCAGAAGTGGGCCGAGAGCGGCCGACTGCTGACCGGGAAGACGGCCGCCCATGCGCAGCGCCTGCCGCCGGGGCAGCGCCAGGTCGAGAACTGGCCGGTGCTCGATCTCGGCATACAGCCCGAGATTCCCACCCACGCCTGGCGCCTGTTCGTCGATGGCGAGGTCGAGAACCCGACGACCTGGAAATGGGGCGAGTTCACCGACCTGTCCAAGACCACGCTGACGACCGACATTCACTGCGTCACCGCCTGGTCGCGCTACGACAACCGGTGGGAGGGGGTGAGCGCGCGCGACCTCCTGGCGATCGTGAAGCCCAAGGAATCCGCCCGATACGCCATCTTCCATTCCTACGACACCTACACGACCAACGTGCCGCTCGCCGACTTCTCGTCCGAAGACGTCGTGCTGGCATGGAGCTGGAACGGAGAGGCGATCAGCCGTGAGCATGGCGGACCGTTGCGGGTGGTCATCCCCAAGCTCTATTTCTGGAAGAGCGCCAAGTGGATCAAGCGCATCGAATTCTCGGTGCACGACAAGCCGGGCTTCTGGGAAGTGCGCGGCTATCACAATTACGGCGATCCGTGGCTCGAACAGCGCTACGACGAGGAGACCTGAGATGGCATCGGCACACGATTTCACTTTCACCACCATCGACAACAAGCCGCTCGACATGAGGGGCTTTGCCGGCAAGCCGGTGCTGCTGGTGAACGTCGCCTCCTATTGCGGGTTCACGCCGCAATACACCGACCTCGAGAAGCTGAATGAGACCTACGGCCCGAAGGGCCTGGTGGTGCTGGGCGTGCCGTCCAACGACTTCGGTGCGCAGGAGCCGCGCAGCGAGCCCGAGATCGCCAAGTTCTGCGAGACCATGTACGGCGTGAAGTTTCCACTGACCTCCAAGCAGAAGGTGATCGGGCCGGATGCGCACGCGCTCTATCAATGGATCGCGACGGAAGCGGGCGAGGGCGCGGCGCCCAAGTGGAACTTCCACAAGTACCTGATCGGCAAGGACGGCAGCCTGCAAGGCGCGTGGCCGAGCCGCGTGCGCCCGGGTTCCGGCGAGATCACCGGCGCGATCGAGAAGGCGCTCTAAGCGCGGCCCGAACGTCCAGTTGCCGTCACTTCAACGTCTCGCGGACGCGGTCGAACACCTGGTGGAACATCTCGGTCGTCAGCCGGCCGGTATTCGTGTTGTAGCGCGAGCAGTGGTAGCTGTCGGCGAGGGTGAGCCCGGTCGGCAGGGCATGCAGCCGCCCGTGGATGAACGGATAGCTGCCGGCCGGCCGCACGGTCAGCGCGCGCAGCACCTGGTCGTGCGCTCCCTTTCCCAGGGCCACGATAACTTCGAGTTCGCGCATCACCGCGATCTCGGCCTGCAGAAACGGCCGGCAGTTGGTGAACTCGACCGGCAGCGGCTTGTTCTCGGGCGGCAGGCAACGCACGGCGTTGGCGATACGGGCATCGAGAAGGCGCAGCCCGTCATTGGGATCGGCGTCGTAGGTGCCCTGTGCAAAGCCGAACTTCAGAAGCGTCGAGTATAGAAGGTCGCCGGCGTAGTCGCCGGTGAATGGCCGGCCCGTACGGTTGGCGCCGCGCATGCCGGGCGCCAGCCCGACGATCAGCAGGCGCGCGTCGAGATCTCCGAACGAGCGGACCGGGGCATTCTTCCAATCGGGATGCTCGCCCTGCAGCCCATGCCGAAAGGCCACGAGCCTGGCACAGCGCGGACAGTCGAGTGGCGGCTCGTCGAAACGCGGGGCAGCCACGAACGATCAGGCCGACCGTACCAGATGCTCGGGGGCTTCCTCGCCGAGATCGCCGTTGGCGACCGACGGCCGCGACGGACGGTCCGACTGGTTGCGGGCGATCAGCGGCGCGAGTTCCGAGAGTTCGATGAAGTCGTCGGCCTGACGACGCAACTCGTCGGCCACCATCGGCGGCGAGGACTTGATCGTGCTGACCACCGAGACACGCAGGCCCTTGCGCTGGACGGCCTCGACCAGCCGGCGGAAGTCGCCGTCGCCCGAGAACAGGATCACGTGGTCCAGATGCTCGGCCATCTCCAGAACGTCGATGGCGAGCTCGATGTCCATGTTGCCCTTGATCTTGCGGCGGCCCATGGCGTCGGTGAATTCCTTGGTCGGCTTGGTGACCATGGTGTAGCCGTTGTAGTCCAGCCAATCGATCAGCGGCCGGATCGGCGAATACTCCTGATCCTCGACCAGGGCTGTATAGTAGTAGGCGCGGACCAGATGGCCCTTCTCGCGGAAGACCTTGAGGAGGCGGCGATAGTCTATGTCGAAACCAAGCGCGCGGGCGGCCGAGTAGAGGTTGGCGCCGTCGATGAAAAGCGCGACACGCTCGTTCTCGTAAAAATTGCCTTTCATGCGCGGCCAATCCTTTTTGAAATATGTGCAAAGGGGCGGAATATATGTAGTTGCAGGAGTAGCGTAGTCCACACCCCTACTGCAGCGTCTCAAGTTTATGGTGTTAACCCATAGATCACAAGGGCTTGGAGCTATTTGCTGGTGGAAAACGGCAGTCGATCCGGGGTTTTTATCGCCCTCGGGGCAAACCTCGAGCACCCCACATATGGTTCTCCGCGGCAAGCCTTGGAGGCCGCGCTGAAGGAACTGGGACGCCGCCGCGTGACCGTCCGGCGGGTCTCGCCCTGGTACCGCACGGCGCCTGTGCCGGCCTCGGACCAGCCTTGGTACGTCAACGCCGTGGCCGAAGTCGAAACCGACCTCAAGGCCGATGCGCTGCTGGCGCAGTTGCACGAGGTCGAGAATGTCTTCGGGCGGGTCCGGACGATACCCAATGCCGCACGGCTGATCGACCTCGATCTCATTGATTTTAATGGAGAAATCGCCCCTGGCGGACCGGGCAGGGCGACCCTGCCGCATCCCCGGATGGAGAGCCGCGCTTTCGTGCTCCGCCCGCTCGCCGACCTGTCGCCAGGTTGGCGGCATCCGGCTATGGGCGTATCGATCCGGATCCTTCTGGCCGAATTGCCGGCCGATCAGTCGATCGAAAGGCTCTGATCATCTTTTTCGGCCGTTTTCGACACTATATCTGCATCTACCCCGTCCCGGCCTGCTCTTCGTGATCACATGAGTGTATGAGGGGGTTGTGTTTTGGGGACGGCCGCGTATAACCGCCGGCTCCCGGGAAATCAGAGGTCCGTATGGCCCGCGTCACCGTCGAAGACTGCATCGTGCAGGTGCCCAATCGTTTCGAGCTCGTCATGTTCGCCGCCCAGCGCGCGCGCGACATCTCTGCCGGCGCGCAGATCACGCTCGATCGCGACCGCGACAAGAACCCGGTCGTGGCGCTGCGCGAGATCGCCGAGACCAAGCTCGATCAGGCGATCCTGAAGGACTCGCTGATCTCGGGCATGCAGAAGCATGCCGACATCGACAAGCCCGAAGAGGTCAACGAGATGGCCGAGCTTGAGCAGGAGCTTGCCGCCGCGCTGGCCCAGGGTGGTGCGGAAGCCGCCCAGCCCAAGGCCCTGCCGATGGCCGAGGAAGACGATATCGTCGAGTAGTCGGCGATCACGCGCCATTAGTTGGGCTTGGCCCAGCTATTCGCGCAAACAGCATGGAGTGAGCGCAATCGTCCCCATATAATGGACGATTGCCATGATTCGTCAGTTCGAACTCGTCGAGCGCGTGCAGTCCTACGATCCGGATGCGGACGAGGAGATGCTGAACCGTGCCTACGTCTATGGCCTGAAGAAGCACGGCAACCAGCTGCGCGCCTCGGGCGACCCCTATTTCTCCCATCCCGTCGAGGTCGCCGGCATCCTGGCCGAGATGAAGCTCGACGCGGCATCGATCGTGACCGGCCTGTTGCACGATACGATCGAGGACACCGACGCCACGCGCGAGGAGATCGCCGGCTTGTTCGGCGAGAACGTCGCCCGCCTGGTCGACGGCGTCACCAAGCTCAGCCGCCTGGAAGTGCAGTCGGAGAGCACCAAGGAAGCCGAGAACCTGCGTAAGCTCGTTCTGGCGATGTCCTCGGACATCCGCGTCCTGCTGGTGAAGCTCGCCGACCGCCTGCACAACATGCGCACCCTGCATCACATCAAGGATCCGGCGCGGCGGCGGCGCATCGCGCTCGAGACCATGGACCTCTACGCGCCGCTCGCCTCGCGCATCGGCATGGAGAAGGTCAAGCGCGAGCTGGAAGAGCTCGCCTTTTCCGAGCTCAACCCGGACGGCCGCGCCTCGGTTCTGGCGCGCCAGGACTACCTGCGCGAGCGCGGTGAGCGCCTGGTGCCGCAGATCGAGGTCGAGCTGGTGAAGACCCTGAAGGAGGGTGGGCTCGCGGCGCAGGTCTCGGGTCGTGAGAAGACGCCCTATTCGATCTGGCGCAAGATGCAGAACAAGAACGTGTCGTTCGAGCAGCTTGCCGACATCATGGCGTTCCGTGTCATCGTCACCGACGTCACGCAGTGCTACCAGGCGCTCGGCCTGCTGCACGGCCGCTACCAGGTGATCCCGGGCCGCTTCAAGGACTACATCTCGGTCCCGAAGCCCAACGGCTATCGCTCGCTACATACCGGGGTGATCGGTCCGCTCGGCCAGCGCATCGAGATCCAGATCCGCACCGAAGAGATGCAGGACCAGGCCGAGCGCGGTGTCGCCGCGCACTGGATATACAAGCAAGGCGGTCCGTCGACCGACGCGCCGCAGTACGCCTGGCTGCGCAGCCTGATCGAAATTCTCGACAAGGCGCCCAACGCCGAGGAGTTCCTCGAGCATACCAAGCTCGAGATGTTCCACGACCAGGTGTTCTGCTTCACGCCCAAGGGCAAGCTGATCGCGCTGCCAAGGGGCGCGACGCCGATCGACTTCGCCTACGCCGTGCACAGCCAGGTGGGCGACACCTGCGTCGGCTCGAAGATCAACGGCCGCATGCTGCCGCTCAGGACCCAGCTCTCGAACGGCGACCAGGTCGAGATCATCACTTCCAAGGCGCAGACGCCGTCGCCGACCTGGGAGCGCTTCGTCGTCACCGGCAAGGCCAAGGCCGCAATACGCCGCTTCATCCGCACGCGTCAGCGCGAGCAGTACCTGCAGCTCGGCAAGTCGCTGCTCGACAAGACCTTCCACGAGGAAGGCTACGAGGTCACCGAGAAGGGCCTCGACGGCGTGCGCGCCAACTTCAAGCAGGCCACCACCGATGACCTGATCGCCGCCGTCGGCGCCGGCCTGATCACCTCGCGCGAGGTGGTCACCGCGGTCTATCCCGGGCTGAAACAGCCGCAGCGCAAGGACGGCGGCGCCGACGTTGTGCCGATCTCGCGCGCGCGCAACAAGGCGGCGGCCGATGCGGCGAAGGCGAAGAAGGACGCGGCCGGCGGTCAGATCGCGATCCGCGGGCTGATCCCCGGCATGGCGGTGCACTTCGCGCGTTGCTGCCATCCGCTGCCGGGCGACCGCATCGTCGGCATCATCACCACCGGCAAGGGCGTCACCATCCACACCATCGATTGCGCCACGCTGGAAAGCTTCTCGGAGGCGCCCGAGCGCTGGATCGATGTCGGCTGGGACTCGGTGAGCGAGGGCGAGCCCGGCATCTACACCGGACGGCTCAAGGTCACGGTGGCCAACCAGCCGGGCAGCCTGTCCAAGCTCTCGACCGTGATCGCGCGCCACGAGGGCAACATCTCCAACCTGCGCATCGTCAACCGGTCGATGGATTTCTTCGACATGGTGATCGACGTCGAGGTCAACGACGTGAAGCACCTCGCCAACATCACCGCCGCGCTGCGCGCCACGCCGGCGATCAACGCAGTCGAGCGTGCCAGGAACTAGCTCTTCCCACCTTCCCGTAGAGTGAGTGAATGCCCGCGCTTCCCTATCAACGCCTCGGCGTCAACATCGATCATGTCGCCACCGTGCGTAACGCGCGCGGCACGCCGACGCCCGACCCGCTGCGCGCCGCCCATCTGGCGGCCAAGGCCGGCGCCGACGGCATCACCGCGCATCTCCGCGAGGACCGGCGGCACATCGTCGACGACGACATTGCCCGCCTGAAGGACGCCATCGAGCTGCCGCTCAACTTCGAGATGGCGGCGACCGAGGAAATGGTGGCGATCGCCCTGCGCCATCGGCCGCATGCCGCCTGCATCGTGCCCGAGAAGCGTGAGGAGCGGACCACCGAGGGCGGGCTCGATGCCGTCGGCCAGCACAATCACCTGAAGCCCCTGGTCGCCCGACTGAGCGATGCCGGCATTCGCGTCTCGTTGTTCATCGAGGCCGATCCGCGTCAGCTCGAAATGGCGGTGCAGCTCGGCGCCCCGGTGGTCGAGCTGCATACCGGTCGATATTGCGAGATCGAGGGCGCCGAGCGCGACCTCGAGCTGCTGCGCATCCAGAAGGCCGCCGCGCTGTGCCAGCAGCTTGGCCTCGAATGCCACGCCGGCCACGGATTGAACTACGAAAACGTCGGACCGATCGCCGCCATCGCCAACGTGCGAGAACTCAATATCGGCCACTTCCTCGTCGGCGAGGCGATCTTTGTCGGGCTCGAGCCCGCGATCCGCGAGATGCGCCGCCTGATGGATGCGGCGCGCGGAGCCGCGGCGTGATCATCGGGCTGGGCAACGACCTTTGCGACATCCGGCGGATCGAGAAGTCCCTGGAACGCTTCGGCGACCGCTTCGTCCAGCGCATATTCACCGAGGTCGAGCAGAGGCGCTCGGAGGGCCGGGCGACGCGGGCCGGGAGCTACGCCAAGCGCTTTGCCGCCAAGGAGGCCTGCGCCAAGGCGCTGGGTACGGGGCTGCGGCGGGGCGTGTTCTGGCGCGACATGGGCGTCATCAACCAGCGCGGCGGCAGGCCCACCATGGCCCTGACCGGGGGCGCACTCGCCCGCCTGCACGAGATCACGCCGGCCGGAATGTCGCCGCAAATCGACCTGACCTTGACCGACGAGTATCCCATGGCGCAGGCGATCGTGATCATCTCGGCGGTTCCCCGCCCGTGACTCAGCCTAAATGCTTGATTTTGCAGCGCTCCCATGTCGCGGCGGGGGTGGGAGAGACAGCCGCCCCGTGCCCTGCTACAGGAGCGGCTCGTTTGGACTGGTACGGCGATGACGGACGTGGCTGAACGGCGTAAGCGCGGACAGGAGAAAGCGGGCGGCTGGGGCGAAACCATCCGCACGGTGGTCTATGCCGTGCTGATTGCGCTCGTGGTGCGCACATTCGCCATCGAGCCGTTCAATATCCCCTCGGGCTCGATGATCCCGACCCTGCTGGTCGGCGACTACCTGTTCGTATCGAAGTACTCCTACGGCTACAGCAAGCATTCCTTCCCATTCTCAATGGGCATGTTTCCGGGCCGCATCTTCGGCTCGCCGCCCGAGCGCGGTGACGTCGCGGTGTTCAAATACCCCGGCGACCAGGGGCAGGGGCTGAACCGCACGGACTACATCAAGCGGATCGTCGGCATGCCGGGCGACCGCATCCAGGTCACCAACGGCGTGCTGCACATCAACGGCCAGGCGGTCGAGCGCGTGCGCATCGGCGACTACGTGAAGGGCAGCAACGGCCACTACCAGAAGGGCACGCTCTATCGCGAGACCCTGCCCAACGGCCGCAGCTACACCGTGCTAGAGTACACCGACAACGGCATGGCCGACAACACGCCGGAGTTCCTGGTGCCCGCCGGCAACTACTTCGTCATGGGCGACAATCGCGACGACTCCCTCGACAGTCGAACGCGGCTTATGCTGCGCGACTTCTCGGGCACGACGCGCGATCGTGACCAGCTCGGCTGGTACGTGCCGGCCGAGAACCTGGTCGGCCGCGCCGAGTTCATCTTCTTCTCGCACGATCCGTCAGCCGCGGGCTGGCTGGAGCCGTGGAAATGGCCAGCAGCGATCCGCTTCAGCCGCTTCTTCCAGGCCATCCACTGAAGGCCGGTCCCGTCAGCCCGGGCGACGTCGATCTCGCGTCGCTGAGCGACAGGCTCGGGCATTCCTTCAAGCGCGCAGAGCTCGCCGTCGAGGCGCTGACCCATCGCGGTACGCTCGAGCGGCGCCCCGACCTGAAGGCCGCGTTCCCGCACGGCAACGAGCGCCTGGAGTTCCTGGGCGACCGCGTGCTGTCGCTGGCCATGGCCGACCTGCTGCTGCGGCGCTTCCCAAACGAGAGCGAGGGCAAGCTTGCGCCCCGCCACGCCGCCCTGGTGAGCGCCCGCACCTTGGGCGAGATCGCAGAGGCCATCGCCCTCAAGGACCATCGCATCGCCTATCGCGGTGCACCCAAGGCCACGCCCGCCATCCTTGCCGACATGATGGAGGCTCTGTTGGGCGCAATCTTCGTCGACGCTGGTTTCGAGGCGGCAGCCACCGTCATCGAGCGCCTGTGGGGCGAGCGGCTTGGCAGCCAGCATCCTGCGCCGCGGCCGCCCAAGACGCAGTTGCAGGAATGGGCACAGGGTCGTGGGCTGGCGCTGCCGTCGTACAAGCAGGTTGGCCGCGAGGGCACCGAGCATGAGCCTGTGTTCCTGGTCGAAGTGACGCTCGGCAAGCTGCCGCCGGCGCAAGGGCGTGGGCTCACCAAGCGCGACGCCGAGAGTGCCGCGGCAACCCAGATGCTCGAGCGGTTGAGCAAGGAATGAGCCTGCCGCACACCCGGGCCGGCTTCGCCGCCATCGTCGGCGCACCCAATGCAGGCAAGTCGACGCTGGTGAACGCCCTGGTCGGCTCGAAGGTCTCGATCGTGTCGCCCAAGGTGCAGACCACGCGCATGCGCGTGATCGGCATCGCCATGATCGATCTTCCCGATGATGGCGCGGAGGGCAGCCGCGCGCAGGTCGTGCTGGTCGACACGCCGGGCATCTTCCGCATCGCCAGACGCCGGCTGGAGCGCGCCATGGTCGCCGCCGCCTGGCAGGGCGCCGACGATGCCGACGTGGTGGCGCTGGTCGTCGACTCCGAGCGCGGCGTCGGGCCGGAGACCGAGGCCATCATTGAGCGGCTGAAGGAGCAGAAGGCGCCGCGCTTTCTGATCCTGAACAAGATCGACCTGGTGGCGCGCGAAAAGCTCCTGGCGCTGACCGCCGAGATCAACGCGAAGCTCGACTTCGAGCGCACCTTCATGGTGAGCGCGCTGAAGCAGGACGGCGTGCGCGACATCCTCACGACCCTGGGTGGCGTGTTGCCCGCCGGGCCGTTCCTCTACCCCGAAGACCAGGCCGCCGATCTGCCGCTTCGGCTGCTCGCTGCCGAGGTGACGCGCGAGCAGGTCTTCCTGCAGCTCCATCAGGAACTGCCCTACGAAGCCGCGGTCGAGACCGACAAGTGGGAGGACCGGCCCGACGGCAGCACGCGCATCGAGCAGACCATCCATGTGCAGCGCGAGGGCCAACGCGCCATCGTGCTGGGCAAGGGGGGTGCGAAGATCAAGCAGATCGGAGCGCGCGCCCGCCACGAGCTCGGCCACATGCTGGAGCGTCCGGTGCACCTCTTCCTGCATGTGAAGGTGAGCGAGCGTTGGGCCGACGACCCGGCGCACTACCGCGCGATCGGGCTGGACTACGACCCCTAGGTCCCGCGGACCCTGGTCCCGGCGCAAGCGCATTCCCGCGGGTTACCGCGACCTGTTCGACCAAAGCGGACCGTAGTGGTGTCATCAGCAATCGCTCGGCATGGAGCCGAGCGGCGGAAGCGGTTGCAGGGCGATGCCACCACGGTTATGGCGCAATAATCTCAGTGCTCAGGACGGCAGTCCGCTTCTGGCGCGCCTTCCACAAACCCGCCATACACGGCGTCATGGAATGGACCGACCAGGGCATCGTTTTGTCGGCGCGGCCGCACGGCGAGGGTGGCATGATCGTGGCGCTGCTGACGCGCGAACACGGCCGGCACGCCGGCTTCGTGCCGGGCGGCGGCTCGCGCAAGGCTCGGGCGACCTGGCAGCCGGGCAACCTCGTCGAGGTCGGCTGGCGTGCGCGGCTTGCCGAGCAGCTCGGCAACTATGCGGGAGAACTGCGCGAGCCACATGCGGCGCGGGCGCTCGACGATGCCGCCCAACTTGCGGGCCTCAGCGCCTCGTGCGCCGTGCTCGACGCCGCCCTGCCCGAGCGGGAACCGCATCCGGCAATGTTCGACGGCTTCTCCGCCCTTCTGGGGGCGCTCGGCCATCCCGGCTGGCCTGTGATCTACGTGCGCCTGGAGCTCGGTCTGCTGCAGGAGCTGGGGTTCGGTCTCGACCTCACGAAGTGTGCGGCAACCGGCGCTACCGCGGACCTGGCCTACGTCTCGCCGAAGACCGGACGGGCGGTGAGCCGCGGCGCGGCCGGGCCCTATAAGGAAAAACTGCTCGAGTTGCCGGCCTTTTTGTCCACCGGCGGCCTGCCGGTGGACGGCGAGGAGCTACGTAAAGGCCTTGATTTGACGGGCTATTTCCTCGAACGGCACGTGTTTTGGCCACACAACAAGCCCTTGCCTGCCGCCCGGGCGAGATTTATGGAAACTCTGCAACGCTAATCACAAATGGCTGTGGCATGAACTGCAGCCAAGTCCCCTCCGATCGTCCCCTCAGTCTTGTTAAATGGCAAAACGCAGCACTAACGTCGTCCCACTGGCGGCCGTGAAGCCGGTGCAGTTCGGAGAGGCGCTCAGCGAGCGCTACCTCTCCTATGCGCTGAGCACGATCATGGCGCGTTCGCTGCCCGACGTGCGCGATGGGCTGAAGCCCGTGCATCGCCGGCTGCTCTACGCCATGCGCCAGTTGCGGCTCGATCCCAACAGCGCCTTCAAGAAGAGCGCGCGCGTGGTCGGCGACGTGATCGGCCAGTACCACCCGCACGGCGACCAGTCGATCTACGACGCCCTGGTGCGCCTCGCCCAGCAGTTCGCCGCGCGTTATCCGCTGATCGAAGGGCAGGGCAACTTCGGCAACATCGACGGCGATAACCCGGCGGCCATGCGTTACACCGAGGCGCGGCTCACCGAGGTCGCCGAGGCGCTGCTGGCCGGCATCGACGAGAACGCCGTCGACTTCCGCCCCAACTACGACGGCTCGACCGAGGAGCCGATCGTCCTGCCCGGTGGCTTTCCCAATCTTCTGGCCAACGGCGCCGCCGGCATTGCTGTCGGCATGGCGACTTCGATCCCGCCGCACAACGCGGGCGAGCTGTGCGATGCGCTGCTGCACCTGATCAAGACGCCCAACGCCCGCGTCGAGACGCTGGTCGACCTGGTGAAGGGCCCGGACTTTCCGACCGGCGGCATCCTGGTCGAACCGCGCGAGTCGATCGTCGAGGCCTACAAGACCGGCCGCGGCGCCTTCCGGCTGCGCGCCAGGTGGGAGAAGGAAGAGCTGCCGCGCGGCCAGTACCGGATCATCGTCACCGAGATCCCGTACCAGGTGCAGAAGGGCAAGCTGATCGAGCGCATCGCCGAGATCATCAACGCCAAGAAGCTGCCCATCCTCGAGGACGTGCACGACGAATCGGCCGATGACGTGCGCATCGTGCTCGAGCCGCGCACCGGCCAGGTTCCGGCGGAGCTGCTGATGGAGCAGCTTTTCAAGCAGACCGACCTCGAAATCCGCTTCCCGCTGAACCTCAACGTCCTCGACAAGGACAACACGCCGCGGGTGATGAACCTGCGCGAGGCGCTGCAGGCCTGGCTCGACCATCGCCGCGAAGTGCTGGTGCGGCGCTCGACCTTCCGGCTGGCCGAGATCGAGCGGCGGCTGGAAATCCTCGACGGCTACCTGATCGCCTATCTGAACCTCGACAAGCTGATCAAGATCATCCGCGAGGAGGACGAGCCCAAGCCCAGGATGATCAAGGCCTTCAGGCTCAGCGACCTGCAGGCCGAGGCGATCCTGAACATGCGGCTGCGGGCGTTGCGTCGGCTCGAAGAGTTCGAGATCAAGGGCGAGCACAAGAAGCTCACCGCCGAGCGCAAGGACCTCAAGACGCTGCTCAGGGACGAGTCGCTGCAGTGGGGCCGCATCGCCGACGAGGTCCAGGAGACCAGGAAGAAGTTCGGCGGCAAGACCGAGCTCGGCCGTCGTCGCACCGAGCTTGCCGACGCGCCGGTCGAGGTCGAGCATGCGGTCGAGGATTTCGTCGAGCGCGAGCCGGTGACCGTGGTCCTGTCCGAGAAGGGCTGGATCCGCGCTGCCAAGGGCCACCTCGACGACAACGCCGCCGCCGACCTCAAGTACAAGGAAGGAGACCAGGCGAGGTTCGCCGTCCACGCCCAGTCGACGGACAAGATCCTGGTATTCGGCACCAACGGCCGCTTCTACACGCTGGGCTGTGACAAGTTGCCGAGTGCGCGTGGCCATGGCGAGCCGATCCGGTTGATGATCGAGCTCGGCAACGAGCAGGACATCGTCGACCTCGCCGTGCTGAAGGGTGGACGCAGGTTCCTGGTGGCCTCCGATGCCGGCCGGGGCTTCATCGTGCCCGAGGACGAGGTCGTGGCGCAGACCAGGAACGGCAAGCAGGTGCTGAACCTTGCCGACAAGGAGAAGGCGCAGGCCTTCGCCGTGGTGCCGGAGGGCGCGGACTCGATCGCCGCGCTGAGCCAAGGCCGCAAGCTCCTGATCTTCCCGATGGAGCAGGTGCCGGAGATGGGTCGCGGCCGCGGCGTGACATTGCAGAAGTCCAAAGCCGACCAGCTGTCGGATGCGCAGGCATTCTGTCTTGCCGACGGCCTGCCGTGGGCCAACCGCGTCATCCCGGCCAGCGAGCTGAAGTTCTGGCGCGGCGAGCGCGCCCAGGCGGGCCGTATGCCCGAAAAAGGATGGCCGCGGGCCAAGCGCTTCAAGGATTGAGCGAATGGATCTGACGCTGCTGTGGAAGACGGTGCTGATCGGGATCGTCGAGGGCCTGACCGAGTTCCTTCCGGTGTCCTCGACCGGACATATCATTCTCGCCGAGGAGGTGCTCGGCTTCCAGGGCCCGCCGGGCAAGGTGTTCGAGATCGTGATCCAGCTCGGCGCGATCCTCGCGGTCTGCTTCCTTTATCGCCAGAAAATCTGGACGACGGTCCAGGGCGTGCTGAACCGCGAGCCGGTGTCGCTGCGCTTTGCCGCCGCGATCCTCGTCGCTTTCCTGCCGGCGGCCGTGATCGGCGTGGTGGCGCACAAGTACATCAAGTCGGTGCTGTTCAATCCCACGGTGGTAGCAGTGGCGCTGATCCTGGGCGGCGTCGCCATCCTGGTGATCGAGCGCTATGCACAGCGTCCGCGCATGAAGTCGCTCGACGAGGTCGATCTCAAGACGGCGTTGTACATCGGCCTCTGCCAGTGCCTGGCCATGATTCCCGGCGTAAGTCGCGCCGGCTCCACCATCATGGGCGCGCGGGTATTTCGCGTGGATCGTGCGACGGCGGCGGAGTTCTCCTTTTTCCTCGCCATGCCCACCATGATCGGGGCGTCGGTCTACGATCTCTACAAGAACTGGTCGTCGCTCGACTGGCACGGCAGCGGCACGATCGCGATCGGCTTCGTCACTGCGTTTGTCTGTGCATTGCTCGTGGTGAAGCCGTTCGTGCGCTTCATCAGCCGCCATGGTTTCGGGGCGTTCGCCTGGTACCGTATCGCGCTGGGTTCGTTGGCGCTTGCGCTGATTGCCATCCATTGAACCTGCGGCGACGGATCTGACACGCACCGCGCAGAAACTTGAAGTGGCCGCTACGCAGCCTGTCTTCTTTGCCTTTGGTCGCCTTTCCAAGCTTGGGGTGCTGTGCCATAAACCCGCGCCGCCGGAGGGGCGGTTCGCGGCGCAGAACGCCAGCAGAAGAAAAAATTCCGAGGAGTTCAACCTAGATGCAACGTCGTAAGTTCCTGCGTACCGCCGGTGTGGGCGGTGGCGCGGTCGCTGTCGCGGGCACTCTCGCAGCCCCCGCAGTCGCTCAGTCCATGCCCGAAGTGAAGTGGCGCCTCGCCTCGAGCTTCCCCAAGTCGCTCGATACGATCTACGGCGCGGGCGAGTTCTTCGCCAAGCGCGTCGCCGCTCTTACCGACAACAAGTTCCAGATCCGCGTGTTCGCCGCCGGCGAGATCGTACCTGGCCTGCAGGTCGTCGACGCCGTGCAGAACGAGACTGTCGAGTGCGGCCACACCGCGGCCTACTACTACGTCGGCAAGGACCCGACCTTCGCCTTCGATACGGCGCTGCCGTTCGGCCTGAATACGCGCCAGCAGAATGCCTGGGTTTATTTCGGCGGCGGACTCGAGCTGATGCGCGAGTTCTACAAGGACTACAAGATGATCTCCTTCCTGATGAGCCACACCGGCGCCCAGATGGGCGGCTGGTGGCGCAAGGAGATCAAGAGCCCCGAGGACATGAAGGGCGTGAAGATGCGCATCGGCGGCTTCGCCGGCCAGGTCATGGCCAAGCTCGGCGTGGTGCCGCAGCAG
>CADECW010000106.1 GCA_902825855.1 uncultured Rhodospirillales bacterium
TGCAGCCGCCCGTTCGCACATTCTGGCAAAGTCGCCGTACACAAGGGACCTGCTCATGTTGATGCGTCGACAAGAACAGGTCCCTCGACTACGCCACCCTTCGGGCGGCTTCGCTCGGGATGACGGCGAAATTGCTGCATCGACAAGACGAAGTCCCTCGACTGCGCCGCGCTCCGGGCGGTTTCGCTCGGGGATGACGAGATCATGTGCGACCTTTTCGCGGCATTAAGACAGTTACGCTAGTTGCGCTACCGCTTTTCGCTCTTGGTGAGGGCGGGATTGACCAGCCAGTGCGTGGTCGCCCGGCCGGGCCTCTCGCGAGCAAGGTCGGTTCGCACGAAACCGAGATAGGCCAGTCGTTCGAGCACGTGTTGGGTTTCCTCGGCCGTCGCCGCCTGGCTGAGCCCGCGCCGGCGGACCTCCTCGCGCGACACCTCGGTCGGCCTCTTGTCCAGCAGCCAGCGGGCAACGCGGCGTACACGCTTGCAATGATCCGAGAGCTCGGCGCTGTCGAATACCGCCTTGGCATGCGGCCAGAAGTAGTCACGCCAAAGCGCGGCGGCAGTCTCGATCTGCTCCGCACCTATCGCGCCTGGATGCCTGCCCTTGCCATCGATGGTCGCGAGCAACTCCAGGATACCGGCCAGGCGCACGATCAGCGACCGGCTCTTGCCGAGCCAGGCCGCTTGCAGTCCTTCGGCTCCGCGACGCTCGTCGTGCAGTCCGGCCAGAACGACATCGAGCGCGCCACGGCCCCGCGCGTCGACGTCGATCACGCACGGGTCGTCGGCGCTCCTGGCGAGCAATGACAGCGCGCGCAGACGCTGCAGGATCTCCGCGTCGCGCGAGGTCTCCAGGACCGTGAGCGCTCGATAGGGCTGCGGCCCGGGCCAGGCGAACAGGAAGCGCGCGGCCAGGCAGTCGTCGTCTCCTTCGAGCGATACCTTGAGGCGTTCCGGCCGGATGGTCTGGAGGATGCTGACGGGAAAACGGGCGAGCGACCGTACCGACTGGCGCGGCGCCCTCACGGCGAGCGCATCGGCCATCCAACTTGCGAGCCAGTGCGCGTGATCGCCGACCTTTTCGTCCTCATCGCCGATCCAGGCGTTTGACCCGTCGCGCCACAGCAGCACACCGCGCGGATTGCCGCCGACGATATCGACCAGTCTCGGCAGGCCCTCAGTGCCGATCACCATGATCTGCGACGGCATGAACGCCGTGTTCTCGCCGCCCCGTTTGCAGCGCTCGACATGCTCCGCGCGCCGCGCTTCATCGCCCGACTGCCGCTCCTGCTCGATGACCTCCAGCAGATGGCGCATCGGCGCGAGGGCCGCCGACTTGCCGGTGGAAGCCTCGCCGACCACCGCTTGCCACAGTACAAGCGGCTCATTCCAGGTTGGCGTGACACGCACCCGAACACCGGCTCCACATAAGGCGGCTGCGCCTGCCAGGACCGACTGGAAAACATAGTCCGCTGGCGCACCGGTCGAATTCTCGCCGTCGGCGATCCAGTCGCACCACGGCTGCGGCAGCAACGCCAATGGAAGCACGGGAACGGGGCCGCGACGATTGTCGAGGATGCTGAGGTCGGGATCGCGCCAAGGCTGCTCTGACGGATGAGAATGATAGGTCTGCCACGACGTCAAATTGATCCTCCACAGCGGAGGAACATAAATAGAACGTCACTCTCGCAAAAGTCAATAACTAAAGTAACCTTTACCAACACCTCAGTGATTGGCCGGTTGCCTCCCGACGCCCTGCACTCGGATTGTTCGCATCGCTGCCAAGCAGGAACCCGTGTCTCGAGATTTCGTTTTCGTCTATCGCGACAGCGTGATCAGCGGGGAGATGGGGTGAACAACACAAGCGCGAGCGCGGGCGCACCAAGTGCGGGCGTACCATTGGCCTTCCTGGCGGGCCGCAGCGAGATGGCCGGCCGCATCCGCGCCCATGACTGGTCGACATCGCTCGGCCCCATCGAGAACTGGCCGGCCAGCCTCAAGACGACGCTCGGCCTGATGCTCAACTCTCCGGTGCCCCTGGTACTGCTGTGGGAACCGGCCGGGATCATGCTCTACAACGACGCCTATGGTGCCTTCGCCGGTGAACGTCATCCGAAGATCCTGGGCATGCCCGTGCTGGACGCCTGGCCGGAGGTGGCCGACCTCAACAGCCACGTCATGCATGTCGGCATGGCGGGCGGCACGCTGGAGTACAAGGATCGTGAGCTGGTCCTCAACCGGCGAGGTACGCCGGAACGCGGCTGGATGGATCTCTTCTACTCGCCGGTCATCGCCGAGGACGGCAAGCCCGGCGGCGTGATCGCCGTCGTCGTCGAGACCACCGAGCGCGTGCTGGCCCAGCGCGCCTCGATCGTACAGGGCGAACGCCTGGCCCAGATGTTCCAGCACGCGCCGTCCTTCATGGCCTGGCTGGAGGGGCCGCAACACGTCTTCACCTTCACCAATGCCGCCTATCAGCAGCTGATCGCCGACCGCGACGTGATCGGCCGGACCATCCGCGAGGCCCTGCCCGACATCGCCGGCCAGGGCTTCTTCGAGCTTCTCGACCGCGTCTACGAAACCGGCGAACGTCATGTCGGCCATTCTTCTCCGGTCACGCTGCGGCGCCGGGCCGATGGGTTGCCTGAACAACGCCTGCTCGACTTCATCTACCAGCCGGTTCGCGACACGGAGGGCGCCGTCACCGGCATCTTCGTCGAGGGCACCGACGTCACCGCGCGTGAGCTCGCCTCGGCGGCGGTACGCGAGAACGCCCGGCGGCTCGACTTCCTCGATCGCCTCGGCCTCGCCACTGCGAACGCCCACGATGCCGACGAGATCCTGGCGACGACGACGCGGCTCGCCGGCGAGCATCTCGGCGTCTCGATCTGCGCCTATGCCGACATGGACGCCGACCAGGATGGCTTCACCATCCGCGGCGACTGGTGCGCGCCGGGTTCGGCCAGCATCGTCGGCCACTACAGCCTCGCCGACTTCGGCGTGAAGGCGGTGACCGAGCTTCCGGCCGGCCGCCCTCTGATCGTCAGCGACAACATCCGCGAGCTGACGCCGCACGAAGCCACGACCTTTCAGGCCATCGGCATCGGCGCCACGATTTGCATACCGTTGGTCAAGGAAGGCGAGCTGACGGCGCTGATGGCGGTGCACCACAAGGGGCCACGCGCCTGGAGCGCCGAAGAGCTGGCGGTGATTCGCGAGGTCGCCGACCGCTCGTGGGCGCATATCGAGCGCGTGCGCGACGAGGCCGCGCGGGCCGACGCCGCCGAGCGTCTACAGCTCGCCACAGCGGCAGCCCAGATCGGCACCTTCGACTACGACCCGGTTCGCGGCACGCTGAGTTGGGACGATCGTTGCCGCGCCCTGTTCGGCCTGCCGCTCGATGCACCGGTCGACTACGGCGTGTTCCTGGCGGGTGTCCATCCCGAGGACCGCGAGCGAGCCGACCGAGCGGTGCAGGACGCGCTCGACCCGGTCAATCGCGAACCCTTTCACCTGGAGTACCGTACGGTCGACTTCACAGACGGCAGCGAGCGCTGGCTGGCCGCCGATGGCCGGACATTCTTCTCCGCCGGCACGGCCATCCGCTTCGTCGGTACGGTGCTCGACATCTCGGTGCAGAAGCTCGCCGAAGAAAAGCTGCGCGCCAGCGAGCTCCTGTTCCGCACCATGGCGCAGGCCATGCCGAACCACGTCTGGACGGCGCCGGCCGACGGCCGTCTCGACTGGTTCAACGACCAGGTCTACGCCTACTCCGGCGCGACCCCCGGCTCGCTCGACGGATCCGGTTGGAGGGACCTGGTCCATCCCGACGACCTGCCGGCGGCGAGCGAGCGCTGGCAGCGCGCGCTGCAGAGCGGCCAGACCTACGAAGTCGAGTTCCGGCTGCGTCGCTTCGACGGCGCCTGGCACTGGCACATCGCGCGCGCCCAGCCGGTCAAGGATGCAGAGGGGCACATCGCGCGCTGGATCGGCACCAACACCGACATCCAGGAGCAGAAGGAGGTGTCAGCGGCGCTGGTCGACATCAACGCCGTGCTGGAGCAGCGCGTCGAGGAGCGCACCAGCCAGCTCCAGGTCGCCGAGGAGGCGCTGCGCCAGGCGCAGAAGATGGAGGCGGTCGGTCAGCTGACCGGCGGCCTGGCCCATGATTTCAACAACATCCTGCAGGGCATCACCGGCGCACTCGACCGCGTGCAGCATCGCATTGCCATGGGCCGGCCGGGCGAGGCCGAGCGTTTCCTCAAGGCGGCGCTGGAATCGGCCAATCGCGCCGCCGCCCTCACCCACCGCCTGCTCGCCTTCTCGCGGCGGCAGACACTCGATCCCCGGCCGCTCGACGCCAACCGGATGATCATCGGCATGGAGGAGCTGATCCGGCGCACCATGGGGCCGGATATCGCCGTCGAGGTGGTGGGCGCGGCCGGCGTGTGGACGATGCGCGCCGACGGCTCGCAGCTCGAGAGCGCGCTGCTCAATCTCTGCATCAATGCGCGCGATGCCATGCCCGACGGCGGCAAGCTCACGATCGAGACCCACAACAAGTGGCTGGACGACCGCGCGGCGCGCGAGCGCGACCTGCCGCCCGGGCAGTACGTCTCTGTCTGCGTCACCGACACCGGGACCGGCATGACACCCGACGTGATCGAGCGCGCCTTCGATCCCTTCTTCACCACCAAGCCGCTGGGCCGCGGCACCGGCCTGGGCCTCTCCATGATCTACGGCTTTGTCCGCCAGTCGGGCGGCCAGGTGCGCATCTATTCGGAACTCGGCAAGGGCACGACCATGTGCCTCTACTTCCCGCGCTGGCTGGGCGAAGCCGATTCCGACGCCGCCGTCACCGTCGAGCCGGTCGAAAGCGGCTTTGGCGAGACGCTGCTGGTGGTCGACGACGACGCTACCGTGCGGATGCTGATCGCCGAGGTGCTGACCGAGTACCACTATCGCCTGATCGAGGCGAGCGACGGGCCTTCGGCCCTGAGGATGCTTCAGATTGAGAACCAGCGCATCGACCTGATGGTGACCGACGTCGGCCTGCCCGGCGGCATCAACGGGCGTCAGCTCGCCGACGCGGCGCGCCAGCTTCGGCCGGAGCTGAAGATACTGTTCATCACCGGCTACGCGGAGAACGCCGCGATCGGCAACGGGCATCTGGAGCCAGGGATGGCGATCCTGACCAAGCCGTTCGCGATGTCGTCGTTCGCAAACAAGGTGCGGGAGATACTGGAGGAGCGGTGATCATTCAGCATCGCCGTCTTGTCGCTTTTTCTTGCGTCATCCCGAGCGAAGCCGACCGAAGGGCGGCGTAGCCGAGGGACCTCTTCTTGTCGATGCATCAAAAGAACAGGTCCCTCCACTTCGCTTCGCTCCGGTCGGGATGACGGGGTGGAGAGGCTCGACGGCTGACCCTGCGCGAGGGTAAGGTCCATCAGGAGATACCGATGAGCATCGCACTGGAAATGACTGCGCCGCTCGCGGGTCGAGCACGCCTGCTGCTGTCGCTCGTTGCCGCTACGGCTATCGTTTGTGCGGTTGTGAGCGCGAGACCCCTGCTCGTGACGATGGACGCGGTTTCGGAATTTCCGCTCCCGCTGTGCGCCGCCGATACCTCGTCCGGCTCATCGCTCAACAAAGTCGAGATCGTCAGTTCGCACGCGACACCGGACATACCCGGGAAAAGAGTAACGATTGTCCGCGTGACCTACGGACCGGGCGGTTTTACGCCGCCGCACCGCCACGCCGGCACGGTCACGGCCTACATCACCAAGGGCCAGATCAGGTCGCAACTGGCGGGTGGCCCGGTGGAAATTTTCGGTGTCGGTCAATCATTCTTCGAACCGCCGGGCGCAATACATCTCGTATCTGCCAACGCGAGCAACACCGATTGGGCCGAACTGATTGCCGTTTTCGTCGCAGACGAAGGTGCACAATTGACGACCCTGCTCGAACCCTGAGCCGACAGATGTCCGAAGCCGCCGCGTCGGCGTCACGCTCGACCACATCAATATAACCCGCAACCCCGCGACCGGATGACGGCGTCAACCAAGGGCGCCCAGCCAGGGAGAGAGCCACGATGGCAGTCGAGGTCAGCTATCCCGGCGTCTACGTCGAGGAGGTGTCGACCGGCATCCATCCGATCGAAGGCGTCCCGACGTCGACGGCGGCTTTCGTCGGCCGGACCACCAGCGGCCCTGTCGACAGTCCGGTGCACGTGCAGAACTACCGCGATTTCCAGCAGATGTTCGGAAGCCGATCACCGGCGTCGACGCTGGACCACTCCGTCCGGCTCTTCTTCGAGAACGGTGGCGGCGATGCGCTGATCGTGCGCGTCGGCACGGGGCGCGGTGGTACGATCACCGACAACGCCATCTCCGCACCGCGCCTCGAAGCCGAGAAGCGCGGTCTCTGGGCGCTCGACAAGGCCAAGTGTTTCAACCTGCTCTGCGTCCCGCCGCTTGCAGAGGGCAAGGACATCGGCCAGCAGACCCGCGCCGCTGCCATCCGCTATTGCGAAACGCACGGCGCCCTGTTCATCGCCGATCCCAGCGTTGCCTGGCAAAGTCCCAAGCAGGCGATCGCGGGATTGAACGCCGCCCTGCCGACACGCAGTTCGCACGTCGCGCTGTTCTTTCCCTTCCTTCAGGTCGCCGATCCGGCGAGCTCCGGCAAAGTGGCGACCGTCGCGCCGTGCGGAGCAGTCGCAGGCGTGATGGCACGGACCGATCTGCAACGCGGCGTTTGGAAGCCGCCGGCTGGAACCGAGGCGACGCTCAACGGGGTGTCGGGGCCGACGATCAAGCTGACCGACAGCCAGAACAGCGCACTCAATGCGCAGGGCATCAACTGCCTGCGCAGCTTTGCTCCCTCCGGACCGGTAATCTGGGGAGCGCGCACCCTCGCCGGTGCGGACCAGACGGCATCGGAGTGGAAGTACATCCCGGTACGTCGCCTCGCCTTCTTCATCGAGCAAAGCATCCAGCGCGGCATCCGCTGGGCCGTGTTCGAACCCAATGCCGAGGCGACATGGGCGAAGATTCGGCTCAACGTCAGCGCCTTCATGGACCGTCTTTTCCGCAACGGCGCCTTTCAGGGTCGTTCCGCACGCGAAGCGTACTTCGTGAAGTGCGATGGCACGACGACGAACCAGAGCGATATCGACGCCGGCATTGCCAACGTGGAGATCGGCTTCGCGCCGCTGAAGCCGGCCGAGTTCGTCGTCATCAAGCTCCAACAGTTGTTGGAGAAGAAAAAGTCGTAGAGCGCCGCCGCCGGGCCGACATCGCTTTCACGTTGCGCATCGGCCCGACGTCGGAGACCGAGCGGCGCCCGCCGACCGACTGCTTCGTCGCCGTCACTGCGATCCGGGTTGAGAAGGTTGAGCTGGCATCGTTGCCTTGTGCATCACATAGATGACAACCGGTGTCCGCGGGCTCGAGTCCGTGCGCGCGGTGTGGAAGCTACAGGCCGGCACGGTAAAGATGGCATCAGCCGCCAAGTCCTGCGGGTCGCCAGTGTACGGATAGACGAGGTTGCCGGCAGGAAGATAGACAAGGTTGGGATCGGGCTGCTCACGGTAGTCGGCTTTCGCACCGCCGGGTCGGGCCGTGGCGATGACGATGCTGAAACCGGCGTCGGCGACCTCGACCTTCTTCAGGATGGCCTCCCTTTGTTGGGCGTGTGCCGCTCCGACACAGATGACGGTCGCAAAAGTGAGATAAACCAGCCTTCGAATGCGCATCACAACCCCCTGTTGCAGAGCACAATGCCTATCAGCTGGTGGGACCAAGGTCCTTGAGACAGCCTTTATTTTCGTTTCGGGATTTCATAATTTGTCGCGAACTGGGCTCGGGGAGCGCCATCCTTGATCTACCGTTTTGAAGACTTCAGCCTCGACGGTGGCCGTCGTGAGTTGCGTCGCGGCGACCAGATTGTTGCCATCGAGCCGCAGGTTTTCGATGTGCTGGAGTTTCTGATCGTCAACCGCGCGCGCGTGGTCAGCAGTGACGACTTGCTCCGAGCGGTCTGGCAAGGACGCATCGTCTCTGATGGCACAGTATCGACCAGGATCAATGCGGTCCGGCACGCACTCAGCGACAGCGGCGCGGAGCAACGGCTGATCCGCACGCTGCCTCGCAAAGGCTACCGCTTTGCCGGGGATGTCCGCCCCGACGCGGACAGTGCGAAACCGAACGATCTTGCCGCCTTGAAACAGCCGGCAGAGCTGCCTGCGAGCAGCACGCGGCCTTCGATTGCCGTGCTTCCCTTTGCGAATTTTTCCGGCGACGCCGAGCAAACCTATTTCGCCGACGGCATGGTGGACGAGATCATCACCGCGCTGTCGCAAATCAAGTGGCTGTTCGTGATCGCCCGGACGTCGAGCTTCACGTACCGCGATCGGCCGCTCGATGTCAGGCAGATTGGTCGCGAGCTCGGCGTGCGCTACATCGTAGAAGGCAGCGTGCGCAAGACCGAGAACCGCGTGCGCATCACGTCTCAGCTGATCGATGCCCAGACCGGCACTCATGTGTCGGCTGATCGCTTCGAAGGCACCCTCGACGACGTATTCGATCTGCAGGACCGGCTGTCCGCCCGGATCGTGGGAACGATCGCGCCGAAACTGCACCACGCCGAAGTCGAGCGGCTGAGGTACAGGCCCACCGGGAGTTTGGCGGCCTATGACTTCTTCCTGCGCGGCACGGCGGATTTCTATCGCTTCACCAGGGAGACCACCGACCAGGCGCTTGCGCATTTCCAGCACGCGATCGAACTCGACCCCGATTTCGCAACCGCCTATGGAATGGCGGCGCTCTGCTACGTACGACGCAAGGCGACTCGCTGGTGGGCCGACGAGGCCAAGGACACCGCCGACGCGAAGCGTGTTGCGCGCAAGGCTGTGGAGCTTGGCAGTCACGATGTGATTGCACTGTCTGCGGGCGGTTGGGCGCTAGCCTATGTCGGTCTCGAACTCGACCAAGGGATAGCCCTCATCGATTCGGCTCTCGAGCTTGGCCCCAACCTGGCGGCAGCATGGATGTACAGTGGCTGGACCCGCATCTTCCTCGGCGAACACGACACCGCAATTCGACACTTTGGCGAGTCGATGCGGATGAGCCCACGCGATCCGTTCATCGTCGTGGCGCTGACCGGAACCGCCTTCGGTCACTTCTTGGCGGGACAGCACGACCAAGCCGCGAGATGGGCCGAACAGGCGTATCGCGAGTACCCGAACTATTTCTTCGCCAACGTAGTCTGCGCTTGCACCCGCGCAGTCACCGGACGCGTGGAGGAAGCGTGCGCGGTAATGGCCCGCGTGCGCGACATGAATTCAACACTGCGAGTGTCCAATCTCCGGGATCTTGAACCGTTGCGCCAGCCCAAGGATCTGGAGAGCTGGGCAAACGCCATGCGCAAGGCCGGCCTGCCGCAGTAGGGTCGAAAACGACCAATCTTGTCGCCATGACGGGGGTGGGCTGCCACTGCGACAGGGCACTACCGGCCTGTCGGACAAGCCGTCGACAGGCCCTATTGCTTCACGAATGCGACGGGGATGGTGCGCAAGGTCAGACCGCCGTAGGCAAAGCCCACCAACTTTCGATCTTCCACCAGCTTTACGCTTGTCAGGGATTGCGGGCCCTCGATGTTCACGAGTGTGCCGTCGAAGTTGCCCGTCGTCTGCTTGCCGCCAACGGATTGCGGACCGAAGCGGGTAACCTGCCCCGTTCTGACGCATTCCATGGTTCCGGTGAGGACGCCGGAACGGGTTTGGTTGGCGATCCTGAGCTTGAGATCGCCGCAATCACCCGTCTTTGCCACCCAGTTTCCCTGGATGCTGGTTGCCGTCTGTGCAAACCCGACGTTGGCAGTCATGACGTAGGCAAGCGCGCAGACCAAAACAAATCGGTGCATGATCCGTCCCCCGGCATCGCGGATGATACCGAAAACGCCGACGGCGGTAAGCGATGTTGCGCTGACGATCGTCTTTTGCCCCGAGACAATACCTGCTGGGAGAAATGGCAGGCGCTGTTCATTTGACCGCACGTTGAAGCAGGGCGACGGCGATTCCTCCGAGCATCGCAGCTGAAGCGATCAGCAGGTGAACGGAAAATGGCTCCGCCAGGAAAAGGACGCCGCCGAGCGCGACGACGGCAGGCATCGAGAGCTGAACCGTGGCGGCTTGCACCGCCGACAGATAGCGAAGCGCAAAATACCAGAGAATGTAGCCGACGCCTGTCGCAACGGCGCCAGAGGCGACAGCCAGCCCGAACCCCGCCGACGTGCCATGGAAATCGCCGAGCCAATAGAGGTTCACCAGGAGTGCCGGCAGCAGGCAACCCAGCATATTGGCGGCATTCGTCTCCTCAGGATGATCGGTGCCTCGTGCCAGGATAGTGAAGATCCCCCAGGCGGCGCCTGAAATGGCCATCAGAGCCGCTGCCAACGGATCGGGCGCAGTCGCACTCGGAAGCAGAAGGTAGAGAACGCCGCCGGCGGCAGTGGCGAATCCCACCCACGAGAGCAAAGAAAACCTTTCGCCGTGGAACAACGCTATGCCGAACATGCTGAGCTGCACTGCCGCTATGAGGACGAGCGCACCCGTCGCTGCGCTCATTCTCGTGTAGGCGAAGGAAAAGAAAACGAGATAGACGAACACCGCGGCAACCGAGCCCGGTCTTGCACGCTTCCAATGCGGGAAGCGGCGGTATTTCAACAGCACGCCGGCCGTCAGCATCACGGCCGCCGACAGGATGCGCACGGTCGTGAAGGTAGCCGGATCGATCAGGTCGGCAGCGAGGGCCAACCGGCAGAAAATCGAGTTGGCGGCAAAGCAAAGAATGGCAGCGCCGGTCAGCAACACCATTGCGAGGACCTGCCGTCGCGGCTCTGCTCCTACGTGCATTTCGGCGACCTAATCGGTACGGCGCGCCACGATATGAGCCGCGAGCCGCGCTGCATCGTCGCCGACTCCCGACAGGAACGACGAGTTCATCTTGGACAGCCACTGAAGCCCGACGAAATACAGACCCGGCACTTCGGTGATGCCGCCGCGATGAACGGGTTCGCCTGCGCCGTCGATGACCGGCAAGTCCAACCAACTGAAGTCACAGCCATAGCCGGTTGCCCAGATCACCGTGCTTATGCCCTCCGCTCGCATATCGAGGCGGCGCAGCGGCTCCGCGACGCACGGCGGATCCGGGTACGCCGTACGAGCGCCAGGTTCGGCCGGCATGTCGAGCCCGTGCCGGACGACATGAGCATCGACCATATCGAGAAAGCCCGCGTAGGCTGCATCGCCGGACGCGAGGTTCTTTGCCAGGTCTGGGGCAATGTCGAGGATGCCATTTTCAGCGGCGACGACCCGACCCAGCAACGTCATTCCTTGCTCGGCGAACGCGCGGAAGTCGATGGTGTGCCCGCCATATGCACCGGTGATCAAAGGCAGCGACCTGTCGGGGCCGCGCTTTTCCGTCGGTGTCTGATCCAGCCCCAGAGAGTTCAGCCACCAGATGAGATCGCGGCCACGATAGCGCCGTGGCATGCGCCTGTGATGACCCACCGAGAGGAATACGCGACGATCCGCACGAACCAGCTCCTCGGCGATCTGGGCGCCCGAGGCGCCCGACCCCACCACCAGCACCGCCCCATCGGGAAGCTGATCGGGCGCCCGATACTTGCTCGCGTGGACCTGGAAAAGCCAAGTGTCGTCTTGCAGCAGATCAGGGATGATCGGACGTTGATAGGGTCCCGTCGCGACGACGACATTGGCCGACGCGACCGGACCGGCCGATGTTTCGGCGAGGAATCCTGCACCATCCTCGAAATGCCGCAAGCTGGTGACGGCAACGCCGCAGCGTATCGGGGCGCGAACGTGGTCGGCATATGCTGAGATGTACTCCACGATCTCCGGGCTGGTGGCGAAGCCGTCGGCGTCGGCCCGCCGAAAAGGAAAATCAGGCAGTTGAACCGACCAGTTGGGAAACTGGAATCGCAGGCCATCCCAACGTTCCGTCCGCCATCTCTCGGCGATACGTCCCCGTTCGAGGATGAGATGCGGGCGGCTGGAACGAGAGAGCATGTGGCTGACAGCCAATCCTGCCTGACCGCCACCAACGATCAGGGTTTCGACAGTCTCAATCGGCATCGCGTGCGTCCCAGATCAGCCTTGTCGGCGTACGTTGCCGTGCTGCGGCTCAGCCATACGGAAAGCAGCTGACCCGGTCGGATTCGCGCACAAAATGGCACGGCATCCTGTCCGTTGCCAGCGCTACGCGTTGAAGCCGTCTACCGCCCGCGCGCAAATCCTTTGTCGCTGCGAGATGCGATCGCGAGGGTGTTGCCGCGACTTGACAGCCGTCCCGGCTTTCAGCGAACGTCGTTTCATTACACGAATTGAGTTCATATATATGAACGACAACGTGAAATCCGCCGCCAGGGTGCTCGACATCCTCGAGCTGCTGGCGCGCCGCGAGGAGCCGATGGCTCTGAAGGACCTCGTCCTGGTCCTGGCGCTGCCCAAGAGCAGTGCGCATGCCCTGCTGCGTACGCTGCACTCACGTGGCTATGTCGAGCGCGATGCCGCCGACCGATACAAGCTGAACGAGCAGCTGCGCCGGTCGGCGGGCTGGATCGGGGGGCCGGAGGCGCACCTCGCGGCAATCGCCCGCCCGGTCATGGAACGGCTGCGCGACGAGCTGGACGAAAGCGTGTTCCTAGGCGTCCGCGCGGGGCGCGGCGACGTGAAGGTGATCGCCAAGGCGGTCAGCCGGGCTGCCATCCGCTACGATTCCGACGATCCCAATCCGCGCACAGCCTATTGCACCGGCATGGGTCGGATCCTGCTGGCCTTCTGGGACAAAAAGTCGACCGCTGCCTATTTGATGCGCAACCGCCTGCGTGCCCATACGCCCCGCACCGTGACCGATCCCGCCAAGCTGCGCGCGATCCTCGCCAAGGCGGCGGCGGACGGCTATGCCATCGTCGAAGAAGAGTATGTTCTCGGCGGGTCGGCGACGGCGGCGCCGGTGTTCGACGGCAATGGTACGGTCGTTGCTGCGCTGAACGTGGGAACGGTGTCCGCGCGCTATCCGGCTGCCAAGCCACGGATCATCGCCGGTGTCGTCCGTGCGGCAGCCACCATCAGCCAGCGCCTAGGCTACCGGCGCGCGGCATAAGTGAATTGACGGAGAGCCCCAGCGATGAGCTATCGGATCGGCGTCGACATCGGTGGGACATTCGCGGACTTCTGTGCGCTGGACGAGACGACCGGGCGCCTGGCGACGCTGAAAGTCCTCTCGACGCCGCAGGAACCCGGGCGCGAAGTCATCACCGGGCTGGCCGAGCTCGGCAGCCGCTTCGGCATCCAGCCCAGCGACATCGGCTATTTCACGCACGGCACCACGGTCGGCATCAACTCGGTGATCCAGCGCAAGGGCATCCGCCTCTGCCTGTTCACGACGGAGAACTTCGTCGACGTGCTGGAGCTCGCGCGACTGAAAATGCCGGACCCGTATCACCTCATGTCGTCGCGCGCCGAGCCGCTGATCACGCGCGAGCGCGTGCTGCCGGTGCGCGAAAGGATGCTGTCCGACGGAACCGTCGAGCGGCCGCTCGACCATGAGAGCCTGCGCGAGGCGCTCGACGAGGCGATCGCGCTCGGGGCCGAAGGAATCGTGCTCGGGCTGCTCCATTCCTATCGCAACCCGGCGCACGAGAAGGAGGCCGCGCGGCTGATCGGGCAATGGGCTCCGAAGATGCCCGTGTTCTGCTCCAGCGACGTGTGGCCGATCATCCGCGAATACGAACGCACGGCGACGGCCACGATCCATGGCTATGTTCAGCCCCCGGTCGCGCGCTACCTGACGGCGCTGCAGGCCGCGTTGCGCGAGGCAGGCGTGGCCGCCGAGGCCATGGTTACCAAGTCGAACGGCGGCGTCATGACCGCCGAGCTCGGAAAGTCGGCCTGTCTGCAGATGCTGCTGTCGGGCACGGCGGCAGGAGTCATCGGCGCCGGCTTCGTCGCGCGCCAGGCGGGTGTCGACAGGGTGCTCAGCCTCGATATCGGCGGTACCTCGGCCGACGTCGCGATCATCGTCGACGGCGCGCCGACCTACGGCACCGGCGAGATGGTCGGCGACTTCCCGATCTACATCCCGACTGTTTCGGTGACGTCGATCGGCGATGGCGGCGGCTCGATCGCCAAGGTGAGCGAGTTCGGAATTCTGACGGTCGGGCCGGAAAGCGCCGGTTCGACCCCCGGCCCCGCCTGCTACGGCCGTGGCGGCACGCGACCCACCATGACCGATGCGTTCGCGACCTGCGGCATCATCGGCCATGGCAACATCGGCTACGATGCGGTCGCCGTCGATGTCGAGAAGGCGCGCACCGCCATCGGCGCGGTCGCGACCAGGCTCGGCCGCGGGCTCGAGGAGGCAGCCGAGGCCATCATCCAGGTCGCGGTTTCCGGCATGTACCGCGAGGTCGGCAAGCTAGCCTCGCGGCAAGGCATCGACCCGCGCGACTTCACCCTGCTGGCGTTCGGCGGTGCCGGCCCGATGCTGGGATGCTTCCTGGCGCGCGAGCTCGGGATGCGCCAGGTGCTGATTCCGACGGCGCCCGGCGTGCTTTCGGCCTTGGGCGGGCTGGTTGCCGACGTCAAGAACGACTTCATCAGCACGGCCTACTATCCACTGTCCGCCGCGGAGCTGCCGCGCCTGAGGGCCGACTTCGATCATCTCGCCCGGCGGGCGTCCGACTGGATCATCCAGGAGCAGAAGTTCACCGGCTCGTACGTGCTGCAGCCTGCCGCCGACATGCGCTACCTCGGGCAATCGTTCGAGATCGAGGTGCCCCTGCAACCGGACTGGCTCACCACCGGCAACATCGAACGCATCGCCGAGGCGTTCCATACCGAGCACGACCGCCTGTACGGCCACAGCTCGCCGACGACGCCGATCCACATGGTGAGCCTGCGCATGGTGGTGGTGGGAAGCTCGTTACAGCCCAGGCTGCCCGCCGAGCCGCGGCACGACGGTTCGCCCGTGCCGGCCAAGCAGATCGACGTCTACCTCGACGGCGCCTGGCGGAAGGTGCCGCTCTATCGACGAGCGGACTTGAGGCATGGTCATCGCCTCGCCAGCCCTTGCGTGGTAGCGCAGGAAGATACGACGATCTGCGTCCCGGAAGGCTTCGCCGGCGCGGTCGACGCGTACGGCAACATCATCCTATCGCTCGGCCAATAGGGAAACACGCAATGCCCATCGATCCGGTCACCTTGCAGATCTTCGCCAACCATGCGCAGGCCGCCGCCGACAGCATGGCCTTCACGCTGTTCCGAACGGCGCACTCGACCTTCGTCAAGGAAACCGAGGACTTCACGACCGGCCTCGCCACCCCCGACGGCATGACCTTCGCCAGCCCGCGCGATCTCGGCGCCACCTGGTTCATCGGGCTCGACTATGCCAACGCCATCCGCATGATCGGCGACTACCAGCCCGGCGACATCTGCATCACCAACGATCCCTACAGCGGCTTCGTGTGCACCCACACGCCCGACCTGCACATGTGGAAACCGATCTTCTGGCAGGGCGAGCTCGTCGCCTTCGCGGTCAGCCACATCCACAACACCGATGTCGGCGGCGCTGTGCCGGCCTCCCTGTCGCGGCAGCTGACCGAGGTTCATCAGGAAGGCATCCGCATCCCGCCCAACAAGCTCTACGAGGCGGGCAAGCTCAACCAGGCGCTGCTCAACGTCATGCTGACCAACGTCCGCATGCCCGATCAGAACTACGGCGATCTGCAGGCGCAGATCGCGGCGATGAACACCGGCGAGCGCAAGGTGCACGACATGGTGCGCAAGTTCGGCGTCGACGTGTTCCGCCAGGGCGTCAAGGACCTGCTCGACCTTGGCGAACGGCAGGCCCGGGCCCTTCTCAGCCGCATACCGGACGGCGACTATTTCTTCGCCGACTACCTCGATGAGGATGCTCCGGGCGGCGTGCCGGTACGGCTGGCGCTTACGCTGAAGATCCGCGGCGACGAGGCGGTCCTCGACTTCACCGGGTCCGACGCGCAACTGCAATCGTCGCTCAACGTGCCGACCGGCGGCGCCGAACGCCACATCCTGCTGATGGTGGGCTACACCTACTGCCTCTACAGCATCGACCCGACGATCCTTCTGAACGGCGGCATCACGCGGCCGGCACGCTGCGTTATCCCCGAGGGGACGATCCTCAATCCGAAGTTCCCGGCCGCGGTCGGCATGCGCAGCATGACCTGCGGCCGCCTTCAGGGCGTCACCATCGGCGCCTTCCAGGCGGCCGTGCCCGAGCTCCTGCCGGCCGGACCCGCCGGCGGCGGCGCCATCATGAACGTCAAGACCACCGACAACCGGACCGGCCGCACGATCATGGCCTCGATCGATCCGATCACCGGCGGCGCCGGCGGCTGGTCGGGCGGCGACGGCACCGATGGATCGGGCGCCAATTCGAGCTTCCTCAAGAACACGCCGGTCGAGATCAACGAGACCGAGGTGCCGATCAAGGTGCTGCGCTACGGCCTGGTGCCCGATTCCGGCGGTGCCGGGCGGCATCGCGGCGGGCTCGCCAGCCAGCTCGAGTTCAAGGTCTTCGCGCCCAACACCGTGGTGACGGCGCGCAACCGCGACCGCACGCGCTTCTCGTCGTGGGGCAGCAAGGGCGGGCGGCCGGGCGCCACATCCTGCTTCTGGCGCAACCCCGGCAGCAATGGCGCGATCGACCTCGGCAACACCGACGTGGTCGCCCTCGATCCAGGCGACGTGATCCTGGTGACATCGTCGGGCGGTGGCGGCTTCGGGCCGCCCTGGGAACGCGCCGCCGCGGCGGTTCTGTTCGACGTTCGACAGGGCAAGGTCTCGGCTGAAGCCGCCGCCGAAGACTATGGCGTGGTCATTCGAGACGGCGCGGTCGACGAGACGGCGACGGCCGCGCGCCGGGCGCGTCTGGCGGCAAACGCCAACAAGACAGACGCCAAACAGGGCATCTTCGCCTTCAATGCCGAGCGCGAGACCTACGAGCGCGAATGGACCGACGCGAACTACGCCGCCCTGACCGAGGTGCTGGCAACCCTGCCCGTCAACTGGCGGCACTACATCAAGAAGCGCATCTTCGCCGCTCTGCAGGAACTGCCCGCCCACCAGCGCCGTGGCGATGGCAGCGAGGTGCGGCGCGCTTTCGACCTGGCGGTCAACGAATTCGAGCAGCTTCGGCCGGCACAGGCAGCGGAGTGATCGGCGGATGGACATCCATTTCGACAATCAGGCCGTCATCGTCACCGGCGCCGCGCGCGGCATCGGCGGCGGCATCGTCGAGGGCTTCGCCGAGCGCGGCGCCAGGGTGTGGGCCTGCGACATCCTCCACGACGAACTGGCGGCGCTGAAGGCGCGGACCAGGCCGCAGCGCGGCGGCACGCTCGAGATGCGCAAGGTCGACCTGACGCAGTCGTCGCAAGTCGACGGCTTCGTGCGCGAGGTCGAGCAGGCCTGCGGCGCGGTCGACGTGCTGGTGCATGTCGCGGGCGGCGTGCGCGGCCAGGTCAAGCGGCCGGTCGAGCAAGTGAGCGACGACGACTGGCGCTCGATCCAGTCCGTCAACGTCGAGGGCGCCTTCTTCGCCAGCCGCGCCGTGGCGCCGGGCATGAAAAAGAAAGGCAAGGGGCGCATCGTCGTGATCGCGAGCCGCGCCGGCCTCGGAGTCAGCCTGACCGGCATCCAGTCCTACGCTACCGCGAAAGCGGCCCAGCTCGGCCTGGTGCGCCAGCTAGCGCACGAGCTCGGGCCGAGCGGCATCACGGTCAACGCCGTGGCGCCGGGCTTCCTGCGCACCAGTCCCGACTACGAGCGGCAATGGGAATCCTACGGACCCGAGGGGCAGAAAGCGATGATCGAACGCGTCGCCATGCGCCGCCTCGGCGAGCCGCGGGACATCGCCCACGCCGTGATGTTCCTGGCCTCGCCCTATGCGTCGTGGATCACCGGCCAGGTGCTGCCGGTGACGGGGAGTCCGATTGCATGATCCACGCGTCATTGTCCCACCACCGTCATCCCGACCGGAGCCTCGCGAAGCGAGGCGAAGTGGAGGGACTGGTTCTGTTGATGCGCAGACAAGAAAAGGTCCCTCGACTGCGCCGCCCTGCGGCCGGCGCCGCTCGGGATGACGTTCAATCTTACCGTCATCCCTACTCCCCACTACCGTCATCCCGACCGCAGCCGAGCGCAGCGAGGCGAAGTGGAGGGACCTGCTCTGACGCTGCGCCGACAAGAGAAGGTCCCTCGGCTACGCCGCCCTGCCGCCGGCTCCGCTCGGGCTGAAAGGAGGAAGCGATGTCCCCTGCACGGCCGACCGTTGTTCCCAAGCCCGAAGAGCAGGAACAGCCCTGGCAATGGTCCGAGCAGCGCTGGCGCGGCATCGTCGAGCGCGTGCGCGCGGGACGCACGCTGCGTCCCGAAACCTGGCCGGGCGGCGCACGCTGTGCCGTGGCGATCTCGTTCGACTCCGACCACGAGACGGGTGAACTGCGCGAAGGCGGCGAATCGATCGGACGCCTGAGCCAGGGCCAGTATGGCAACCGCGCCGGAATCCCGCGCATCCTGGCCTTGCTGCAGAAGTACGCCGTGCCTGCGACCTTCTACGTGCCCGCGGTCTCGGCCATGCTGCATGCCGGTGAACAGCGTCGCGTCGCGGGCGATGGTCACGAGATCGGCATCCACGGCTGGATCCACGAGCGCAACTCGATCCTGCCCGAAGCTTCGGAGCGCGACCTGCAGCTGCGCGCGGCCGACATGCTGGAGAAGATCTCGGGCCAGCGTCCGGTCGGCATCCGCACCCCGTCGTGGGACTTCTCGCCCAACACGCTCGCCATCACCCGCGACATGGGCCTGCTCTACGATTCTTCGCTGATGGCGGACGACGACTGCTACGAGCTGCTGCTCGACGGCCAGCCGACCGGCGTCGTCGAGCTGCCGGTCGAATGGATCCGTGACGACGCGGTCTACTTCAACATGAACCGCTTCGCCGCGCTCCGTCCCTACACGCCGCCGTCGGCGGTTCTGGAAATCTTCCGCCGCGAGTTCGACGTGGCCTATGCCGAGGGCGGGCTGTTCCAGCTCACGATGCACCCGCATATCATCGGCCACCGCTCACGCATGACGATCCTGGAGGAGCTGATCCAGCACATCCGGTCGCACACCGGCATCTGGTTTGCCACGCACGCCGACGTCGTGCGTCATGTCAGGCAGGGGAGCTGAACGACAAAAGAGGAGGCAGGAGATGAAACGAACATTTGGCTCAGTGCTGGCCGCGATCGCCGCGGCAGCGTCGTTCGTCATGGCAGGCGGTGCCTGGGCGCAGGGCAAGTATGTCCACGCCAACAACAGCGGCTACGACAATCTCGACCCGCACGTCGTCTTCGACGTCGGGCGCGCCGCGTCGCGCATCAATTTCTACGACGGGCTGCTTCGCTGGGTCGACAACCCGCCGAAGATGATCCCCTGGCTGGCCGAAAGCTACACGTCCTCCGACGACGGCAAGACCTGGACGTTCAAGCTGCGGCGCGGCGTCAAGTTCCACGACGGCAGCGAGATGACCGCCGACGACGTGCTCTACAGCATCGAGCGCATGCTGGCGACGAAGAAGGGCGCATCGTCGCTGTTCCTGCCCATCATCATGCCGGGCAGCACCAAGGCGCCCGACAAGTACACGGTCGTCATCACCCTGAAGGAGCCGTCCGCGATCTTCCTGGCCACGGTGCCGGAAATCCTGATCGTCAATTCCGCCCTCGTGAAGAAGAACGAGAAGGACGGCGACTGGGGCCAGGCCTGGCTGGCCAAGAACGTCGCCAGCACCGGTTCCTACAAGCTCAAGCGCTACGATCCAGCGGTCGGCTTCGTCGGCGAACGGTTCAAGGACCACTTTGCCGGCTGGGGCCCCAAGTCGTTCGACGAGATCGAGTTCCGCACCGTGCTCGAGACCAACACGCGCGTCCAGGGGCTGATCAAAGGCGACATCCAGGGCACCGACGGATATCTGCCCTACGACCAGATCCTGCGGCTGAAAGAAGCGAAGAACGTGCAGATCCTCGAGCAGGAATCGATGCGCGTCTTCTACTTCAACATCCACAACGGCCGTGGCCCGATGAGCGACGTGCACTTCCGCCGGGCGCTCGCCTATGCCTTCGACTATGACGGCTTCGTCAAGGACATCCTGAAGGGCGCGGTCGCGCGCAACGCCGGGCCCAACCCCAACAACCTCTGGGGCTCGCCCAAGGACTTGAAGGGATACACCTACGATCTGGAGAAGGCCAAGGCGGAGTTGGCCCTCGTCAAGGAGCCGATACGGCCGATCACCATCGGCACGCTGGCCGGCTTCAGCGAGACCGAGCAGGCCGCCACCCTGCTGCAGAATGGAGCCAAGAAGATCGGCATCGACATCAAGATCGAATCCGCGCCCTGGCCGGTCATCCAGAGCCGCATGCAGGATCGCGAGAAGAACTACGACATGGTCCCGCTGTGGAAGAGCACCTACTACGTCGATCCCAACAACTGGGTCGGCGAGATGTACGCCTCGCGCTACATCGGCACGCGCAACACCTCGTACATCAACGATCCCGAGATCGACAAATGGCTCGACGAGGCGCTGGCGATCAGCGACCAGGACAAGCGCCGCGTTCTCTACGAGAAGGCAGCGACCAAGGCGACCGAGCAGGCCTTCGGCATCTACGTCTACAATACGCGATGGTACGGCCCCTACGCCGCCAACGTCGCCGGCATCCGCTTCAGCCCGATCGGCAGCGGACAGGACATGCGTTGGGCGTACTACAAGTAAGCCGCCGAGGGGTCATGGGCATCACCCTCATGACCCCTCAGTCCGCGGGCATTGAGGCCTCCTGAATGCGGCGTCTGGAAATGATCGTTTCGCGACTGGCCTGGTTCGTGCCGACGATGGCCGGCCTGGTCGTCATCGTCTTCCTGATCTCGAACGTCGTCCCGACCGATCCGGTGAAGGTTCTCCTTGGCGAGAACGCCACGCCGGCGCAGATCGAGGCAATGCGCGTCAAGCTCGGCTACGACCAGCCGCTGACGGTCCAGCTCGCGCGGCATTTCGGCGACATCGTGTCGGGCAACCTCGGCACCAGCATCTACACCCAGCGGCCGATCTCGGAGGACCTGGCGAAGCGCCTGCCGGCCACCCTGGAATTGACCCTGGTCGCCATCATCCTGTCGATTGCGCTCGGCATTCCCCTGGGCGTGGTGTCGGCGCTCAAGCGCAATTCCCTGTGGGACCATGTCGTGCGGGTGCTGAGCGTCTCCGGGCTCGCCATCGCGGCCTTCTGGCTGGCGATGCTGCTGCAGTTCCTGTTCGCCATGAAGCTCGGCACGGCGCCGCTCAACGGCCGGATCGACGGCTTCGGTCCCACGCCGGTGACCGGCTTCATGATCGTCGATTCGCTGCTCGACTGGGACATGGAGTCGCTGCGCAGCGCCCTTTCCCATATCGCCTTGCCTGCCCTCACCCTGGCGCTGCCCGCGGCCGCCACGATCGTACGCTTCACCCGCGCCGGTGTGCTCGACGTCATCAACAGCAACTATGTGCTCTACCAGCGCGCCATGGGCATGCCGCCCGGCCTGATCGTCTGGAAATACGTGCTGCGCAACGCCCTGATCTCGACAATCACCCAGATCGGCCTGATCTTCGGCGTGCTGGTGACCAACGCGGTGGTGGTCGAGACGGTTTTCGACTGGCCAGGGATCGGCACCTTCGCCGTGCAGTCGATCCTGCAGTCCGATCACAAGGCGATCATCGGCTTTACCATCTGGATCGGCGCGCTGATCGTGATCGTCAATCTGCTGGTCGACATCACCCACTCGTTCATCGACCCGCGAGGGAGCCGATGACGACGTCGGGCTGGCGGCGAGAGCTCAGCCGATTCGGCAAGGACCGCGCCGCCACACTGGGCATGGCGCTGCTCGTCCTGCTGGTCCTGGTGGCGGTCTTTGCCCCTATCCTGGCGCCCTTCCCCGGCGACGTCTCGGAGTTCCACACCGCCAATCGCCTGCGCGCGCCCGACGCCGTGAACTGGATGGGCACCGACCGCATGGGCAGCGACCTCTTGAGTCGCATCATGTTCGGCGCCCGCATCACGATCACGATCGCCTTCGTCGCCGTCGGTTCAGCGGTCGTGATCGGCGTGCCGATCGGACTCCTGGCCGGCTACTACGGCGGCTGGCCCAGCAATCTCCTGATGCGCGTTTCCGACATCTTCCTGGCGGTGCCGCAGATCGTGCTGGCGATCGCCATCGCCCAGACGCTGGGACCGTCGATCGAGAACGTGATCCTCGCGCTCAGCATCACCTACTGGCCGTTCTGGGCCCGCCTGGTGTTCGCCGAGACACGCTCGCTGAAGAACGAGGTCTTCATCGAGTCGGCCATTGCGCTCGGCGCCTCGCCGTTGCGCATCATGACCCTGCACGTGCTGCCCAACATCGCGTCGGCCATAATCGTGCGCACCTCGATCGGCATGGGCGCCACCATCCTGACGGCAGCGGCCCTCGGGTTCCTCGGGCTCGGCGCCCCGCCGCCGACGCCCGAATGGGGCCGCATGATCGCCGAATCGCGCGAATTCCTGCCCGAGGCGTGGTGGTACGCCACCGCGCCCGGCATCGCCATCTTCATGGTCGTCATGGGCTTCAACCTGCTGGGCGACGGGCTGCGCGACTTCCTCGATCCACGCATCAGGCGGGGGGCCGGCGCAAAGTGACGGCGCTCCTGTCGGTCGAAGAGTTGTCGCTGGGATTTGCGACCGAGGCCGGTTTCGCCGCGGTGCTCGATCGCGTCAACCTGTCGATCGAACGCGGCCGGGTGCTGGGCCTGGTCGGCGAGAGCGGCTGCGGCAAGACCACCCTGGCACGGGCCATCCTGGGCGTGCTGCCGCGCGAGCAGACCACGATCACCGGAGGCCGCGTGTGGTTCCGTGGCGCCGACCTGTTGACCGCCGATCCGGCGGTGGTCAATCGCACGGTGCGCGGCCGCGCCATCACGTTCGTGCCGCAGGATCCGTTCACGAGCTTCAATCCGGTCTTTACGGTCGGCGACCAGATCATGGAGATCCTGAAATGGAAGTCGCCGCGCGCCAGCGAACCGCCCGGGCGCGGATGGCTGCCGCCGGTCGTCTCGCGCTATCCCTCCGAGCGCAAGCGCGCCGACATAGACGCCGTGATCGACTTGCTCGACGCCGTGCAACTGCCGCGCCCGAAGCAGCTCCTCGCCAAGTATCCGCACGAGCTCTCCGGCGGCCAGCGACAGCGGCTGATGATCGCGATGGCATTGCTGCCGGGCCCCGATCTCGTGATCGCCGACGAGCCGACCACGGCGCTCGACGTCACCATCCAGGCGCAGAT
>CADECW010000107.1:0-9433 GCA_902825855.1 uncultured Rhodospirillales bacterium
AGGGACCTTTTTTGTTGATGCGTCGACAAGAAGAGGTCCCTCGGCTGCGCCGCCCTTCGGGCGGCTTCGCTCGGGATGACGGGAACCACAATGGTTCGGCAACCACCGAACTATTGACCATAGCCGACGCGCGCGCGCGAGCCTAGATTTTCGCCATGAGCACAATCAATGCCCTCTCCGAGGTGGCCGCCCTCATGGGCGACCCGGCTCGCGCATCCATGCTGTCCTTGTTGATGGATGGTCGCGCCCATACCGCGTCCGAACTCGCGCTCACCGCCGGCATCACGGCCCAGACCGCGAGCGGACATTTGTCCCGCATGGTCGACGCCAACCTGCTCGCCGCCCGTGCCCAGGGTCGCAACCGCTTCTATCGGCTGGCCTCATCCGACGTGGCGCATGCCATCGAATCCTTGATGGCGCTGGCCGGCACGCGCGCGCCGCCCGCCTCCATGCACGCCGCGTGGCGCCGTGATCCCGACCTGCGCTTCTGCCGCACCTGCTACGACCATCTGGCGGGCCAGGTCGGCATCGCCGTCACCGATGCGCTGACCAAGGCCGGCCATATCGAGCCCAAGGGCCCGCGCGACTGGAAGCTGACCGACAGTGGCGACCTTTTCTGCCAGCGGCTGGGCGTCGACGTACCGGCAGCGCGACGCGCCGGCAACCGCCACTTCGCGCGCCAGTGCCTGGACTGGAGCGAACGGCGGCCGCACATCTCGGGCGCGCTCGGAGCGGCCATCGCCGACACCTTCTTCCGCCGCGGTTGGGCCGAGAAGCTCCGCCGCAGCCGCACCGTGCGCCTCACCGATTCGGGCAGACGGGCGATGGGCAGCCATTTCGGTGCGTCGCTTCCGTGAGGTAAGATCGGGCCATGTTCGATCTCGACCGATTCATCGCCGATCTTCGCGCCACGCTTCCCGAGCGCTCGCGGCAGCCCATGAAGGACGTCGTGGCTCGCGCCGTCTCCGACCCGGCGGCGCTGATGCGCGGGATCGGCCAGCCCGAGAAGGCCGGCGTGCAGGTGCTGCACAAGTCGCCCGAGATCACGGTCCTGAACCTGCTATGGGCGCCGCGGCAGATCGCCCTGCCGCACGACCATCGCATGCCGGCCGTGATCGGCATGTACACCGGTCGCGAGGACAACGTCTTCTGGCGTCGCGTTGCTCATCCCGCGAAGTTCCAGATCGAAGCAGCCGGCGGCGAGGCGCTGGGTGTCGGCGACGTCACGCTGCTCGGGCACGACATCGTCCATTCCGTCATCAATCCGCTCGGCAAGATCAGTGCGGCGATCCATGTCTATCTCGGGAATTTCCTCGAGATCGAACGCAGCATGTGGGACGCCGAGACGCTGGTCGAGGAGCCTTACGACATGAAGAAGGTCGTGCAAGGCATGGCGCTGCAGAAGCCCGAAGCCGCGGAATAGACTCAAGCCCTGCTGTCACGTCCGGCGCTGCGATCGAGTCGCGCCTTGCCGAAGGACAGACCCTCGCCCGACGGAATCTTGGCGATCTGCGAGGCGCGCAGGAACTTTTCCTCGCCCACCGTGAGGTAGATGTTGGTGAACAGGAGCGAGCGCGTCTGGCGCACGACCTCGGCACGGCCCTCGACCCAATCGCCGACCCTGGCCGGCGCCACGAAATCGAAGGTCATGCTGACCGTCGGTAGGAATTTGCGCAGGCCGACCAGCGTGCCGCCACCCATCGTGCCCACGAGGTCGGCCACCGTCATCATCATCCCGCCGTGCAGACCGCCCGCCGGATTGCACATGTGCTGGTGCACGCGGAAGCCCAGCACGAACTCATCGCGCGTACCCTTGGTCCCGCGCTTGGCGTAGAGCGTGCCGATATGGCTGTTGAAGGTGGTCTCGGGCCGGTCGCGGTCGAAGTCGATGCGCAGGAAACCTTCGGGCGGCCTGTCGTCTGAAAATCGAGCTTCAGCCAAGTCTAACCTCGTCGCGGGAGCCTGCGCTGGCGGCTGAGCAGCGCGAACGCACCCAGGCCCGTCAGCACCTCGTGGCGCAGACCATAGAGACGGCCCCGCACCTGCGCCACATGCTCGTCATGGCCGATGACTTCGCCCTCGGCCTGCAGCCACTCGCCTACACGGCCGGGGCCGAGATAGTCGAGCGACAGGCGCACCGTCACGGCTCTGCGCTCCAGCGTGTGCAGCACCGCCGTGCCCATCGCCGAGTCGAGGAAGGCCGCCAGCATGCCGCCGTGCACGATGCCGAGCGCATTTGCATGCTGGGGGCCGGGCATGAAGCCGCGAATCGCACGGCTGCCGTCGATCTTCTCGAACCACGGGCCGTTGGCTGCGGCGAAGCCGGACGCCTCTGTGAGTTTGCGAAAGCCTGGGGGAATTGCCACGCGTCATTGTAGAGCATGAAAGCCGAAGGGGTCACGAGCACCCGCAACGATGGCTCGTGACCCCTCCTCTCCCGAGTCCCGTCCCGTGATGCGGGACGGGAGGAGATGACATCAGGCGATGCCCACCATCAGGACCAGGCTGTAACCGACGTAGTAGGTCGCGATGGTGGTGATGATGCGGTTCGACCAGATGCGAAACTGGCCGTCCGATAGCTTTTCGAGCAGGAGCTTGCCGAGCGAGGTACCGATCATCGAAGAGGTGACGGCGATAGCGAGGAACCACGGCTCGATCGAGCCCACCTGGTCGATCAGCGCGCCGAAATAGACGAGCTTCAGGGTGTGGCTGACGAGCTGGCAGGCGGCCTTGGTGGCGATGATCTGCTTGCGCTCCAGCGTTGTGCGCAGGAACAGCGTGTCGAGCAGCGGTCCGGTGACACCCGCGACCAGCATCAGCATCATGCAGATGGCGCTGCCCCCCAGCATCTGACCGGGGCCGAGTTTGCGCGGCAGCACGCTGTCGGGGATAGCCCGAACGATGAAAGGCGAGATCCCGAGCAGCAGCAACGCCACCGCCCGATCCGGCACGTAGAGCCAGAGCGACCACAAGCCGACCGCCACGGCGCTGCCAACGATGCTGGCGGCGGCAATCTTCCACTCGATGTGGCGCCACCAGAGGAAGGCGCGCCACCCGTTGGACGCCATCTGGGTCACCGCATGCAGCACCATGGCCTGCGGCAAGGGCATGATCACCAGGAGCACGCCGATCAGGATCAGGCCACCCGCCATGCCGAACACACCGGACAGGAGAGCGGTGAGGATCATCAGGCAGGAAAGGCTGGCGGCAAGCAGGGCGGTCATGGCGGCTTCTCCGGTAGCGAAGTGCCGCCAGCATGGGCCCGCGATATGCACACTTCAAATATATGGTAAGTGTAATTTCCATACTATATAAGTATGACAGGTAAAGGGGGTCCGCCGTGGAACTGCGCCATCTCCGCTACTTCGTCGCCGTCGCGCGCGAGGGCCACATCACGCGGGCGGCGGAGAAGCTTCACATGCAGCAGCCCCCGCTCAGCCAGCAGATCAAGGCGCTGGAGAGCGAGATCGCTGCGACCTTGTTAGTGCGCCATCCGCGCGGCGTCAGCCTGACCGATGCCGGCCGCTCCTTCCTGGCAGATGCCGAGGCGGTACTTGCCCAAGTCGATCACGCCACGGTGCGGGCGCGCCGCACGGCGCGTGGCGAAGTCGGCCGCATCGCCGTGGGCTTCACCACGTCGGCCCCGTTCCATCCCCTGGTGGCTCGCGCCATCCGCGAGTTCCGCGCCAGCCGGCCCGACGTCTCCTTCGTGCTGGAGGAGACGGGCTCGGCCGACCTTTTGGCCGGCCTGCGCGAAGAGCGGCTGGACATCGCCTTCATCCGCTCGGGCCTGGCCGATCCGCAGGGCCTCGCCGTCCATGTGCTCCTCCAGGAGGACATGGTGGCCGCCCTGCCCGCACGTCATCGGCTGGTGCGCCGGCCGCGCCTCACCCTGAGGGACTTGGCGCACGAGACCTTCATCCTTTACCGCCGGCCCGACGGGCGTGGCCTCTACGACGTCATCATCAGCGCCTGCACCGAGGCGGGCTTCAGCCCTCATGTCGGCCAGGAGGCGCCGCGAATCGTCTCGACGCTGAACCTCGTGGCGGCGGGGCTCGGAATCACCATCGTGCCGGCATCGCTCAGCCGCCTGCCGCTCGAAGGCGTCACCTACCGCGGGCTGAGCGGCAAGCCTGCCATCAGCGTGCCGCTCAATCTTGCCTGCCGTGGCGACGAACGCTCGGCTGCAACGCTTGGCTTCATCGATCTCGTGCGCCACCTGGCATGATCGGCGTGCATGCGATCCAATTCGTAACATTCATTTTTCGTATCTGACATCACGGCAGTAGGCTTGCGCCATGGTCGATGCCAATCCCCCGTCCGGCTTCGAGCCGCTGTTTCGAACCAGCCCGTTCCTCGACCACCTCGGCCCGTTCTTCATGCGCAAGCAAGGGGACGGAACGTTCGCCGTCGGCGTGCGCGTCCTGCCTCATCACGCAAACGGCCGCGGCGTCGCGCATGGCGGCCTTTTGATGACGTTGTGTGACATCTCCCTCGGCTATCGCACGACATCGAGCGTCGAGCCTCGGCCGATGCTGACCACGGCCAGCATCACCACCGACTTCGCCGGCTCGGCCAGGATCGGCGACTGGATCGAAGTCCATGTCGACGTCCACAAGGTGGGCGGCAGGCTCGCCTTCGCCAATTGCTACGTCATGCGCGACGGCGAGCGCATCGTGCATGCCAGTGGCGTGTTCGCCCGCAGCGGCGATCGCCCGGCCGCTGCCGACGGGCGAAGTCCGTGACGCTTGCCTCACGCGGACGACGGATAGTGCACTCGTTCAGAGAGGACCGCCATGGCGCACATCATCGTGATCTCCGATCCGCATCTGTCGCCGACACACGGCTTCTTCTGGGACAACTGGTGCCGAGCGTGCGAGGTGGTGAATCGGCTGGCGCCCGACGCCGTGATCGTGAGTGGCGATCTCTGCATCAACGGGCCCGACAGCGATGCCGAGGTGACCTTCGCCCGCCAGGCGCTCGAGCGATTGCGACCACCGGTCCATGCCGTGCCGGGCAATCACGATGTCGGCGACGAGCCTCCCGGCCAGGAGGCCGACCAGATCGTCGACGCTGACCGACTGCGGCGGTGGCAGTCGGTATTCGGCACCGATCGCTTCGCCTTCGACGCCGACGGGTGGCGCGTCCTCGGGATCAATGCGCAGCTCCTCGGTTCGGGCCTGCCGCAGGAGGAGGCGCAGGATGCCTGGCTCGATGCCGAACTCGGCACGGCGACGCGGCCGATCCTGCTCGCCCTGCACAAGCCTCTGTTCCTGCGGTCGCCGGATGAGACCGAGATCACGGCGACGTCGATCAATCCCGAACCGCGCGCCAGATTGCTGCGCCGGTTGCGGAGTGCACCGGTGCGGGCCGTAATCAGCGGCCATTTGCACTGCCATCGCGACGTCGTCCACGACGGCGTGCGCCATGTCTGGGCGCCGTCGACGGCCTTCCTGGTTCGGGAGCCAGTCGACGCCATGGCAGACAACATCCTCGGCATCCTGTCGGTCGAGGTCGGCAACGACGGCGTCCATGTCGAGCTGGTCGAGGTCCCAGGCCTCGTTCCCCACGACCTCGCGGAGCTCAAGGGGCACGGACGGTACAAGTATCTACGCGACATGCCGGCCCGTCCGCCGGCGTCGGCGTCATAGCGGCGGACCGCCGGCAATCATGAAACTCAGGCCCTTCCAGGGGTCAGCAAAGCCTTCATGCGCTCGAACATGCCGACTCGGGCCTGCTCAGGCAGGAGCGCTATCGATTTGACACCGAGGGCCGAGGATCTCTTGATAGCCGCATGATCAAGACGATCGGTCATTCCAACCATCCGATCGGGCGCTTCGTCGACCTGCTGAAATCCGCTGGCGTCGAAGCCGTGGTCGATGTGCGATCCATCCCCTACTCCCGGCGCTTCCCTCAGTTCGGTCGCGAGCGCCTGGCTCAAGCCCTGTCAGCCGCCGGCATTCTTTACCGCTACGAGGGCGCGGCATTGGGTGGAAAACCCAAGGACGGCGCGGGCTACGACGCGCTGGCCGGGCGGCCGGAATTCCAGGCCGCGCTCGATCGCTTGATCGCGGGCGCGGCCGACGCCACGCTCTGCCTGATGTGTGCCGAGAAGGAGCCGCTCGATTGCCACCGCACCGTGCTGGTGTCCCGCCGTCTCGCCGAACGTGGCGTCGAGATAGAGCACCTGCTGGCCGACGGCAATCGCAAGCCGCACGCGGTGCTTGAAGTCGAGCTGCTGGAGGCAAGCGACAAGGGCGTACCCGATCTTTTCACCACTGCCGAAGATCGCAGCCAGCGGCTTGCCAGTGCTTACCAAAAGCGCGAGCGGGCGATGAAGCGCGGCTGATGACGGTCCGTGCTAGCATCGCTGGCAATCGAGGGGAGAAAAACGATGCGGATCATCGCCCTGCTGCTGGTGGCGATCGTGGCGCTGAGCCACGTCGGCTTCCTCATCCTCGAGATGTTCCTGTGGACCCACCCGATCGGCTACGAAGTCTTCAAGACGACGCCGGAATTCGCGGCGCAGTCCGCGGTGCTGGCTGCCAACCAGGGCCTTTACAACGGCTTCCTCGCTTCGGGACTGCTGTGGGGACTGTTGAGCGGTCGGCGTGACGTGAAGATCTTCTTTCTGTGCTGCGTGATCGTGGCCGGCGTCTATGGCGGGCTCACCGCCAAGACGTCGATCCTCTACGTCCAGGCCGCGCCGGCGCTGGCCGCTCTGCTTGCGGTGCTGGCTGCCCCGGCGCCGCGGGTGCGGCACCGGCTCTGAGACATCACGGGCCCGAGGTCAGAAAGCAAAGCGGGGATCGGGCTTCCTGCCGATCGTTACCATCTCGGCCAGGAGCTCGCCGACCCCGGCCGAGTGCTTGAAGCCGTGGCCTGAGCAGGGCGAGGCGACGATGACGCGGTCGCTGTCCGGATGGCGGTCGATGATGAAGCGCGCCTTGTCGACCCAGGTATAGAGGCAGGTCTTGCTCCTCACGCAAACCGGCGACAGGCCGGGGAAGAACGGTTCGACATAGGTCTCGTACATTGCGCGCACTTCTTCGGCAGGCACACTGCGCGAAACCGAATCGGGCGTCGTCGCAACGTCGTACTGTTCGGTCGCCAGCTTGACGCCCTCGTCCAGTCCGCCCGTGGCCGGAAAGCCGTAGATCGACTGCGGCGCGGGCAGCTGCCAGATGTAGACAGGAAAGCGCTCGGGCGAGAACTCGGCATGCGCGGCCTCGCTGCGGGCGCGAAACCAGTACAGCACCTGGCGCGTGACCATGAAGTTGGCGGCGAGCGCAGGCTTCAGCATCGCCGGGAGCCAGGCGCCGGCTGCCACGATCAGCTGTGAGGCGCTGTAGGTCTGCTTGTTGGTCGCGACGGACACGGAACCGTGCTGCTGAACGAAGGAGAGCACCGTCTCGCCCAGCCTCAGCTCGGCGCCGCGCGCGACCGCAGCTCGCAACTGGGCGGTCACGCAGTTCTCCGGCCGCGCGAAGCCACCCACCGTGTCGTGGTAAGCCTGGTCGCCGTCGGCCACGTTGAGCGCCGGATAGCGCCGGCGCAGCGTCGCGCCGTCGAGGATCTCGTAGCTCACGCCGGCGAAGCGGGCGGCGGCCACGGTAGCATCGAGGAATTGCGCGACGCCGTGGTTGGCCGAGCGGTTGCCGGCGCCGGAGATAGCGAGGAAGCCGTTCTGCGTCAGCAGGTCGAGGCCGGTCTCGCCCTCGAGTTCCCGCCAGATGTCGTGGCTGCGCGCGGCGAATGCGGAGTATTCCGGCCCCTCGCCACAGGCGATGCGTGTGATGCGCGTGTCGCCATGGGTCGAGCCGAACTCGTGTGGCGGCGCATATCGATCGATCCCCAGCACGCGCGCGCCGCGTCGCGCCAGCTGGTAGGTCGCGGCCGCGCCCATCGCGCCGAGGCCAAGGACAATCGCATCGTAGGTTTCAGGCATGCGCCGACCTTTGCAAATTTTGCGCGGCCGATCTATAAGTGTCGCCATGTCGTTCCGCGCCAAGACCCGAGTCACCAAAAAAGCCACCACCATCACCGGTGGGTCGGCAGGGGCTTTCGCGCGCTAAGAGCAACGTAACAGCGAACCAACCCTTGAAGGCCCCGCCGGTAGACGGGGCCTTTGTCGTTCGCGGGCGCTCCGTCTCCGGCTGAAAACCAGGAGAACGCGTCATGTCATCAGAGGAACCGTCTCAACCGCCCCTCTCCGTGGGCATCGTCGGCGCCACCGGGATGGTTGGCGAGCTCATGCGTGCCATCTTGGCCGAGCGGAACTTCCCGGTCGGCTCGCTGCGCCTCTTCGCCTCGGCCCGCTCGGCCGGCAAGCGCCGCGCCTGGCAGGACCGCGAGATCGTCGTCGAGGATGCCGAGACGGCGGACTATGCCGGGCTCGATATCGTCTTCTTCTCGGCGGGCAGCGCGGCCTCCAGGAAGCTGGCGCCGATCGCCGCCGCCGCCGGCGCCATCGTCATCGACAACTCCTCGGCCTGGCGCTCCGATCCCAAGGTTCCGCTGGTGGTGGCCGAGGTCAATCCGCATGCGCTCGCCAACATCCCCAAGCGCATCGTCGCCAATCCCAACTGCACAACCATGGCAGCCATGCCAGTGCTGAAGCCATTGCACAAGGCAGCGGGCCTGCGCCGCCTGGTGGCCAGCACCTACCAGGCCGTGTCGGGAGCAGGCCTGGCCGGCATCGACGAGCTGGAAGGCCAGATGCTGAGCGCAGGCATCGGCGCCACGGCGCTGGTGCATGACGGCAGCGCCGTCGAGCTGGCGCCGTCGGCCAAGTGGGCGGTACCCATCGCCTACAATGTCGTGCCGCTCAACTATCGCATCGTCGAAAACGGCTATTCCGAGGAGGAGGTGAAGCTGCGCGACGAAAGCCGCAAGATACTCGAGATTCCCGACCTCGCGGTATCAGGCACCTGCGTGCGGGTACCGGTGTGGACGGGTCACTCGCTGTCGATGAACGTCGAGTTCGACCGTCCCCTGCCGGTTGCCAGAGCGCTCGACCTCTTACGCGCGGCGCCAGGCGTCGAGCTCGCCGACGTGCCCAATCCGCTGGAAGCGACCGGCCGCGACGCGGTCTATGTCGGCCGCGTGCGGCCTGATCCGACCGTAAGGCACGGACTTGCCTTGTTTGTTTCAGGCGACAACCTTCGCAAGGGCGCGGCACTCAATGCCGTGCAGATCGCGGAGTTGTTGCCGGCCCGCAAGTCCGGCGCAAGACGGCGCGCCGTGGAAATGGCCTAGCACCGGCAGCCGAACCTGTCCGGCGCGAGCCCGTGTTGCTCGCGCCGGTCGTGTCGCGCCAAGTCGAACTCTAGCAATCGGAAGGCCCGGTATGGCTGACGACGCCGACTTGCGACGCGATGCGCAACGGCAGGTAGATCGCCGCATCGCCGAATGCCGGGCGGGTGGCTTCGAC
>CADECW010000107.1:9533-23103 GCA_902825855.1 uncultured Rhodospirillales bacterium
CCAAAGGCGCGCGATCTTCCCTCGCCCTTCGTCCAAGCGAGGAAGCAGATCATGGGCGCCACCTCAGAAGTTGATGACCGTCTTGAGGCCCAGGACCCAGACGTCCTTGTTGATGGCGCTTCCACCCGGGCTATGGATGTACTGGAGGTTGGGGCGAACCTGGAACCCGGCGACGGGCACGAAGGTGTAGTCCACTTCGAAGACGTACTCGGAATCCTTGACTGGCGCCGGTCCTGAGCCGGAAGCGTTCTGCAGCATCGCGACCTGCGTGACGCGCTGGTTCCGATGGGTAGTGCCGACGGCAAACGCGACCGAGTCGCTGGGCCGCGATTCGAAGGGGCCGATGTACCAGAAGCCACCAGCGATCTGGCGGTCGGTGGTAGCCGTCACGGTGTCGGCGAAGGCGGCGTTGAAGAACAAGCGCAGACCGCGGTTGGAATTCGTCTCGCTGGGGCGTGTGATCTGTTGTTGGAAAGCGACATACGCGCCGTACTGTCCAGTGCGCATCGCCGCCGGCTGTCCGGAGAAGGCGATGAGGTTGCCGGCGTAATCGTAGATCGTGTCGGGCTGCTGGCCGGACGAATACCAGCCACCGACCTTGTAGCTGCCTTCGAGCCCAGAGAACTTAGGCGTCCAGGCAAGCTCCACCGGGACCAGCACGCCCGTCGAGCCCTGGTACCAGACCGGCCAGAGCTTGTTCTCGTAGCCCAGGTACTGTTGGTTCTGGTCGTAGGCGCCGATCTGGTAGTAACCGAAACCTTCGAGGTTCACCTTGACACGGGTGCCCCACTGGCTGATCGGCCAGTTGAAGATATAGCCGCCAACGAGGTTGCCCGGCTGCGCACCACAGAATGTCAGGTTCTGGAAGTCGCAGGGAAAGGTGGCGAAGTCGCCGCCGATCGAGACGCGGCCGAACTTCCAGTTGATCAGGTCGTTCAGGAATCTCTGCTCGAACCACATCTGGGTGAGGCGGACCGTCTGTCCGCGACCCCAGACTTCCTGCACAAGCTGGAAGGTGCCGAGCTCCGCATCGTCGACGAGGTTGCGACCGGCGCGTGAAGTATACGTAATCTGGATCACCGCATCCTTCAGGCCGACGATGCGCTCGAGATCGAACGTGGCGCCGACTGCGACCTGGTCGGTATAGTCGACAAGCTGCTTGCTGCCGCCGCCGAGGTTGTACGCAGACTCACTGACATGAACGAGCTGGAGGTCGACGCCCTTCTCGAAGAGCTTTTGACGCCACTCCATTCCACCGAACACCCGCGGTTCGCCGGGCCGACCAGCCGTCTCGGCACTGGCCACGCCAATGCCAACCAGCAGACCGACAAGCGCCAAAACGAGCCTGGTGCGGAAGAGGCGGAAGCCACAGCAGTGCCGGCGCAGCACCGCGCCCGCATGAACAATGGTGGCGGCGCTCTCCGGCACGGAAAGGGCCGGCGGTAGGTCGAGCATCGGCGACGAACCTACTTAGCCTGGTCCGTCTCGTCAGCTATTTAGCATCAATGGACACGGGCAATAGAGGAAGAGCAGTCGGTCAGCTGCTGTCAGCCTCGGCTTCGGGACTTCGTTGGTGCGACAACACACGTCGATACGAGTTGAGCCTCGCTCGGCGACGGGTCGCAAGGACACGAACTGTCCGGCCGGGTAACCGATTGACCTCGCCGCTTGATCAGATAGCTTCACGTCGTTGAAGGCGCGCCTCACCAATCCCAACCGCATTCCGAACATATCCCCGTATGCTTTCCTCTCCTGCTCAAACGACCAGCCGGCGAGTGCTGGAGACAAATTCACCCTTGGCTTATCCAGAATTCGTCGATCGCTGCCGGCTGAGTGTGTTCCTGAACGACCGTCAGGGCGAGGAGTTCCTGAACTATCATACGGTGCGATTTCACTCCACATACCAGCTTTGCCACGGTCTCCTTCAGAGGGGAGGAAGCCTCCTTTCCGTCGGTGCCGGCAGCGCCTATGTCGAGGCCGTGCTGGCGAGCGAACTGCAGGCGCGCGTGGTCGCGGTTGATTTTCCCGCCGCAATCGAACTGCATCGGCGCTTGTACCGCGCGAACAATTTCACATCTGTGGCGGTAGACTTGTCGCTCGACGATCTCCAGTTGCCTGTTGAGCCGTGCGACATGGTGCTGAGCACTGAAATTTTGGAGCATATTCCGGAGGCTCCGACTCGACATTTTCGCAAGCTCTTGCCGTACTTGAAACCAAATGGCTCCCTAGTCGTCACCACTCCAAATCTCGGATCGCTCGAGCAGATCCTTTCACTATGGCGCATGCGCCCGATTATGGACCCGCCCGAGCGGACGTTTGCGCCCGTCAGTTTCGAAAACGAGGGCACGCACCGTCGCGAGTATATGCCGTGTGAGATCATCGAATCGATGGCCGAGTGCGGTCTCGAGCACATGGCCACCCATTTCATCTGGTACCATCGCGAGCGCCACGTGCCCAGGCGATGGCTGGAAAGCCTCATACCGCACTTGCGGCCTGCGATGATCATCCTAGCTCGAAAGCGATAGCTTTCAAATCAGCATGCCCGCACTCAGTCATTTCGGTCGTCAGGAAGCACTATGGCTTCTCGCCCGATCGGAGACGCCAATAGTCCGCAATCTGCTCCAAGCTTTGTCCCCTTGTCTCCGGAAGCTGACGCCAAAGATAGAGCGCGCCGACGGCGCTGAAGGCCGCAAAGAAAAGGAATGTCAAACTCAACCCAAGGAACGCGAGCACCAAGGGAAAGCAGAAAGAGAAGATGAACGAGAAGAGGCTCCTCATCGTATGACAGAGACTGGACGCCGGACCACGAATGGCTTGGGGGTAGATCTCCGAAATGATCACATCGGAGACCGTGTTTAGCGTCAGAGCAAAGGCGGCCACGAACACTGCCAGACAGGCAACCAACGCCCATCGGGTCGCGGGGTTCATCGTGTTTGGCGCTACGGTCATCGCCGCCATCAGGGAAAGGCAACCCGCCATTGCAATCAGCCCCGCCACCGCCAGGCGCCGCCTTCCAATCTTGTCGACGATGAACAAGGAAATGACAGTCAGGATCAGGAAAACCACACCCAAGCCCAGCGTGGTGACGAAAGACACTGTCGTGTCCTCGAAGCCAGTCTCCTTAAGCACTGTGGGCCCATAAAAAAGCACCATGTCCCATCCGGAAAACACATGAAGAAACATAAGAACAAGACCCAGCGTCAAGGCGGGACGATGAAGCGGCGCCGCAAGCTTCGCCCAGGCTCTCGGTTCCGCCTCTTCACTCTTGGTATTCATCTCGCCAACCAATTGATTGGCATCGTGCTCGTTCAGTCGGAGGAAGACGCGCCGTGCAGCGCTGCGGCGACCCGTGGCGGCGAGCCAGCGTGGCGATTCTGGCAGCGGCAGCAGGGCAAGACCGTAGATGGTGCTCGGCACGGCGACGAAGGCGAACATGTAACGCCATCCATCGGGCTGAGCTTCGAACACCAAGCTTACGACGTAGGCCATCAGTACGCCGACACCGTAGGTGACTGCATCGAAGGAAAGAAGGCGACCACGAATTGCAGTCGGCGCAATCTCTGCGACGTAGATCGCGGTAGTCGGCGCCGTGATCCCTACAGCCACTCCCACCGCCACGCGAGCGGCCACGAGCCATCCGAGCGAAGGGGCAAGCGCGCATCCGAAGGCTCCTCCGACGAAAAGTGCCGCCGTCGACATCAACACGTATCGGCGGCCGAACCGGTCACACATTGGTCCATGGACCAGACAACCAAAAATCAGTCCGACAAGTATCGAGCTTACCAGCATGCCTTGTTGCGTCGGATCCAGGTTCCATTCCGCGGTGACCAGGATCAAGGTGCTGGCGCTGATCGCAAAATTGAATCCGGTCAGTGTGCCACCCGTCGCGACCATTGTTGTTACGGTGTAGTGGACGAAGCGGCTGTCTTGGATCTTGTCAGCCCAATCTGCGAATTTTCGATGGATAGCTAATAGAGTCATTCCTTTGTTTTCTGGAAAAGTCTTTTGAAATACGAAGAATCCCACGAGCGCAACTGTGCCGTAGAACGCGAAGATCAACGTTCTCCCAAGTTCGTTTGTAAGGATGAAGGTGGTGGGCGATGCGAGACCGTCGAAGAGCCAATGCGACGCTACCGCAATGCTCATCGCAAGACCTCGAATATGCGGCGGACAGACTTCCGATACGGTGACCCACGCGATTGGGCCAATGCCAACCGCAAAAAACCCGATGAAAAGGAACAATCCGACCGTGGCTGGGAGCTGCCCATCACTGCTCGGAACCAGGCCAAGCCCGCCCGCGATGAGGAAGAGGCCAACCGACATGCCGAGAAGCGAGACAAGCAATAGAGGGCGGCGGCCGACTCGGTCGATCAGCGCCACAGCGAGCAGAGTCACGAAGAAATTGAGAACCGCAAACGTAAGCGCCTTGCCCTCGGCGAGATCAAGATGCCCCGTTGAGCTCGAGGGCGCATAATAGAGAATGGTATTTATCCCGACGAACTGCTGAAAGAAGAAAATACCAACGCAAAGAAACAATGCTCTCCGGCCGGCCAGCGAGAACAGGTCGCGGAACTGTTCGCGCCCCGTACCGGAAACGGCCGCCACGACTGGCTCCACCTCCAAATCGAAGCGGCCTTTGCTCAATTTTGCCAGCGTGGAGCGCGCTTCCTCCTCATCTCCTTGCAAAGCCAGCCAGAGCGGCGATTCCACAAGCAACAAGGCTAGTCCGCTGAGAAGAATGCCGGGGATCGCTCCCATCGCGAGCATGTACCGCCAGCCATTTGGCCAGGACGAGAAGATCTCGTTTCCGAGGTAGGAGAGAAGGATCCCCGTCGTGATTGCGAGCTGGAAGAAGCAAACGAGGACGCCGCGCTTGGCCGCAGGTGAAATCTCGGCAATGTAGAGTGGTGCCGCGACAGATATTGCGCCGACTGCGATTCCGACGATGAACCGGCCAAGGAGCAACACGTAAATCGATGGCGCGATCGCGCTCACGAAAGCGCCGAGGGTGAAAAGGGCGGCCGTCGCCATGATGACGTCGCGTCGGCCGATGATGTCGGCAAGTTTCCCGCTCAATAACGCTCCCACCATGGCCCCGATCAGGGTCCCGCTGCTGAGCAGCACGGGGTAGTAGAGTGCGTCGCGGGCCCAGCCGTTGCTGGCTAGATGCAGGGCCCCCGCTGCCACTCCGGTCTCATAGCCGAAGAGCACGCCGCCCAGCGATGCGATTCCTACAAGCAGGTAAATCACGCGCTTAAGCTCCTCTGCTGCTGCCGTCGTTCCCGCAAACAACAGGCGCACCGCATTCGGCCAGACCCAGCCGCGTAGATCATCAACCGGATCCGCTTTGGTCGGAGCCGGAAACCTCTTCGCGGGTGCCGGTGGGTGGTCCGGCCGCGAGACCCACGATCGTCAGGACCCGCATCATGCCTTCGCGCGTCCGCTATTTCGCCAACACTTGAATGCGCATTTTCAAGTCTTCCTCCTGAACCTGGATGAACCTCGAGCGTTCCTTCGCATCAGCATTGTGCAACGCCTCCAGCAGTCGCCGCTGTCCGCGGATTTCCGCGAAGTCGAAATGCCTTTGCCCGATCCGGGCGTGAGATCGTTCACCTTCCGGCCAGACTTTGCCCTCAACTCCTCCACGTTGCCTTCCACGGGAATGTCACCGATTCTGAGCGGCGTCAGCGGGATGCCGTTTCCCTCGCTTTTCAGCTGGGACACGTGGCGAAAGCGCTGGTAGTTGAACGCGTCAGGATGAGGTCAGCACTCGCCGAAAGATGTCGGCGATGATACCTGCGATACGCGTATCCACCTTGCGCAATGTCGGCAAATTGATGCCCGACGCCGAGACGGCCGAACTCACCGGACAAGGGCCTCCAAAATGGTGATAGGCCGGCATCGATGAAAGACCGTGGAAAAACGGCCGCAGATCGATGTTGGCTTCTCGGCATGCCTTGATCAAAGCTGGACGCTCGCGGGCGGGCACCAGGATGCAAGAGAACCAGACGACAGGTTCGCACCGCGCCGGCATAGTCCCCGGAAATGCAATTCCCGGTACGTCCGCGAATGCGGTCTCATAAGCGGCGTGCACTCGGCGCCGCATCGCAATGAGCTCATCCATCCGCTCCAGCTGAGCGCACCCGATGGCAGCCTGAAGATTGGTCATGCGGAAATTGAATCCTGGCTCTTCATGCCAGTAGCTGCGCTCCGGGCGCATGCCGTGATCCCGCAATATGCGCATTCTCGCGGCCAGATCGGGACTATCCGTGACGCAGATGCCACCTTCACCGGTGGTGACGATCTTGTTGCCATAGAATGAAAAGCAGGCAATGTCCGAAAATGACCCGATCGGCTTGCCGTCATAGCGCGCGCCGGGCGCCTCCGCACAGTCTTCGATCACGAGGAGGCCATGTGCTTTCGCCAGCGCCGCGATCTCCGTCATGGGCGCAGGCCGGCCGAACACGTGGACAGGCATGATTGCGCGCGTCCGCGGGGTTATGGCTCTCGCTATCGCGTCGATGGAAATGCACCAGGTATCGGGATCCACATCCACCAATACGGGCCGCGCGCCGACATGAATCACAGAGTTGGCCGAGGCCGCGAAGGTGAAGTCGGGCACTATGACCTCGTCGCCCTCACCGATACCGAGCGCCGCGAGGCCCAATTGGAGAGATACGGTTCCATTGGACGTTGCCACGCCATGGGCCACGCCGACCCTGCGAGCCCAAGCCTGCTCAAACGAGCGTATGTATTCGCCTTTCGAGGAAATCCAGGTCGACAGATAGGCATCGACAAGATTTCTGAACTCGCGATGGGAAAGATCAGGCTCCGACACCGGGATGAATTTGGATTCGGGTTGGATGTGCACGTCGATGATGCGGTTCTTCTCATCGACGATCGGGATCAGCGTTTCACAATTGCTTGCCGCATCCCACTTTACAGCCAAGTCGCCCAGCCGGATGACGTCGAGGTGAGCTCCTTTGCGTACCGCTGCACGCAGTTGGTCGAGCCGCACGACTCCGGTTACCACTCCAGCGGGATCGGTCGTGAAGACGCTGCCATATCCGTTGTCGAGGGCCCGCTCGATGCCCACCCAGAGCCCGTCGCCTTCCTGGCAGGTGAAGCGGGTGATGTCGACCGGCTCGTTTTCGAGGTCTACGCTCGCGTGCTCTTGCATTGCCTTGTTGCCCCCGACTTAACTCACGTAGCAAGCTGATCGACCATCGAAATATCAAGGGCGATTACGACACCGTCAATCCTTTACCTCATTCACCCACTTCTTCAGTCCCTCTGAGGGGCAAATGCATCAGACGTTCCCATAGCGGGAGTTTCGAAGCATCCGGAAGCCGCGCACCAGCTCGGCGATGCCCGCCTCCAGCTCCCAGTCCGGCACCCAGCCGGTACGCTCGATCTTCTCGTTTGAAACGATGTAGTCTCTCTTGTCGGGATCTTCGCCGATGGGCGCTTCGAGATATTCGAAGTTCGGCACTTGCTCCTTGATTTTAGCGGCCAGTTCGATCTTGGAGAGATTCGCGTTTGACAGACCGACGTTATAGGCCTGCCCGCGCATCGTGCCGAAATTGGCGATGGCATGCTCCAACCCCTTCGCTGCGTCTCGAACATGCAGATAGTTGCGCCGAAAATGACCTTCAAAAATAACAACGGCGCGGTCGCTGACGGCGCGCCAGGTGAAATCGTTTACGAGAAGATCAATGCGCATCCTCGGCGACATGCCGAACACCGTGGCGAGTCGCAACGTCACACCCTCGCTTCGTTCGAGAACAGCCTTTTCGGCCTCCACCTTTGTTTCTCCATAAAGCGAAATAGGCCGAAGTGGTGTCGCCTCCGTACAATACTCTCCAAGCTTACCGATGCCGTAGCCGGAGTTGGTCGTGGGAAAGATCACCATTTGCTCTTTGCACGTCCGCTTGGTCAAGGCGACCACGGCGTCCAAATTGGTGGTGCGGGCGGCGATTGGGTCTTCCTTGCACAAGGGAGCGCCCACGAGTGCGGCAAGAGGGATTATGACATCTGCGCGCGACACAAGCTCATCCAGGATACGTTCGTCGCGCGCGTCACCACGGACTGGGTTGAATGTCGCGAAGCGACAACACGGGGCCAACTCAGTGGTGCCTCTGGAAAAAGTATCGAGGACCGTAACCTCATGTCCGCGATCGAGGAGGACCGGGACCAAGACAGAGCCAATGTAGCCAGCACCGCCCGTGACCAGAATTCGCATCTCGTGCCTCAATTCTTCTCCGCTCGTTGCGATGGAGCGCGCCCCAGGCCGAGTGGAACGGCATCGAACTGCGCGTACTACTTTCGCCCTCGACATCAACATGCGTCGAGGATGGCATCCTATCCTCTTCCGGCGTTCAGGATAAGCGTTACCACTTCCGGCCTCAGCGACTCGCTCGGGCAGGTCTTAACCTGCGCTTAGTGCCCTTGACGTTCTCGACATCCGTGAGCCGCGAAATGCCATGCCGCTGCAAGCAGCGACGCAAGGACGAGCGGGTCGGATGCGGGATCGTCGCCTGAGGGACTTCAGGCAGTGATCGCGTGGCAGTATCGTACGTTGACGAAATGCAACGATGTGTCTTCGTCCTCGAGTACCGCCTCCCACGCTTACCCAGGCTTCTGATCGTCCGATCTTTGGGAAGCGACGACGCGAACGGGATCTCGCATCCAGTCCCACTCGAGAAGCCTTCGGTCGTCCTCGGAGAGTTGCTGACCCGCGGTACGTCGATATATGGCTCGATAGGCCTTCGCGGTTCGTACCCAATCGAAATCATTGAGACGCTGCCGCGCATTGGTGCGCAATTGCTCGCACAAGTCGTCGTCGGTAAAGAGCCGAGCAATGGTGTCCGCGATAGCGATAGGGTCAAACGGGTCAAAGATGAGACCAGCATCCATGACTTGCTCAGGCAGCGCGGTTACATTTGAGCAAGCAACTGGGGTTCCGTCGACCCATGCTTCGAAAATCGGCAAGCTGTTGGCCTCGAACAGCGTCGGCAACACGAGGCATCGTGCAAGCCGGTAAAGGCCCCGCAAATCCTCCTCCGGCACAAAACCCACGAAATGAACCTGATCAACCAGATCAAGCCGAGCGAGCTGCGCCTTGATTTTCGACCGATGGCTGGCTGCGTGAAGTTCTGCTGGTCGCGCGCGTAGCGCACTTGCAGGCGGATCTTGATGAATCGCCCCTGTGCATACCAGGGGCACGACCATGCCCCGATGATCCCGAAGATGTGCAAGCGCCTCGAACAGGCGCAGGTGGTTCTTGTGAGGCCACGCCACGGCCGGATAGAAGATGAAACGTTCGGGCAGGCTGTAACGCTTTCTGATTCGCGCCACGTCATCGACCGATGGCTCGCGCGTGAGCAGCGTGGGTGGCGCCTCGGGAATAACCTGGATCTTGCCTGGCGATGCGATCCCGTATTGTTGGGTCACATCCTCTTTGACCCATTGAGAGTTGACAATGACGGCCTTGGCAATGTGGCAAGCGGCTGGACAGACCGTCTCTCGCCAAGCCACATGGCCGGGCGTGAAGAATTGCGGATAGTGCAGATGCTGGAGGTCATGGGGATTGTACACGCTGGGCACGGCGCACAGCGTGTACTCCTGGGTTGGAAAGTGCATGACGTCGCAGCCCAAACTTTCATAAAAGCCGTCTGATATGGGAAGGCGTGGCGAGGCGTTCGGCGGGGAGAGCCAATCCTGGAGACGATGCAGACTTCGCCGAACAAGGGCAGGTTTGTGAAGTTGCGTGCGAGTGACGAACTTCTGGTTGGCTCCCAGCGGATGCAACCATTCACGCTGTCGATCGGATCCAACGATGATCGCGTATTCTTCCGGACCGTCGGTCAGCGAACCCAGTGTTGCTATGAGGCTCCGTAACGCGGGTGCAACACCACCGGAGAAACCAGGCTCAATGTTGACGTCAATTCCGATCTTCAAGATCTTTTATCCGGGCATATTCGAGCCCATCGCCGGTGCGTATTCAAATGGGCGTCACGGCGTGGTGGCAGCTGGGCGTATTCGGATCGGCGAGCGGAATTCACGCGATTCGCGCTGGGAGTAGCATTGGCTCGTGTCATTGCTCTTGGCGACATCCCTATCAATTCCGCCCCGCACCGGCAAGCCCGTCGACTCACGTGCTCGCTTCTCTCGAACAGTCGACGCAACGTTTGGCAATCGTGCACGCGGTACCAAGATCATCGCCCACTGCCGTATGGCAATGTTCAGGCTCCGCATCGAGCAAGGAGTCGCATCGCACTCATCGGGCGAAGAACCTTCGGGCGCGAAGCATCGAGTACCCGGCAGATGACAGCACTATAAGGAGTTCACGATGACTTGGGCCGTGTTCCGAGCCAGTGCCATGGCTGTCAGCGATGGATTGGCAGAGCCGATGCGGGAGAACAAAGCCGGGCCTGCCACAAAGACGTTGTTGATGTGGTGAAACCGTCCGTTCTTGTCCGTTACCGAGCTGCCGGGACTGCCCATAAAGAGTGTTCCGGCCTCGTGATGACACGAGCCAATCGCAACATCGCGCTGGGAGTGCACGACGACTGTCGCAGGATTGTCAGCGATACTTTTCGCGAGGCTGATGGCCGCGTTGTTCATTGCAAGACCGACCATGGCATCGTCGGAGTTCATGACCAGGTTGACCCACGCCCTGCGGGTGTCTCCAAATTCGAGGTTGTTCGGATCGCTAGTGAGATCAACCCAACTTTTTGTCATGTCCTTGGGCCCCTCCGGAGGGGTCATCGATCGATCGCCCGAGAGTTCGCCCACGGCACAGATCACCATCATGACTGTGTCGGGCGACTGCGCCTTGATGAGGTCGTCGAGCAGGTCGGTATCGAGAAAATTCTTAAAGAAAAGACGAGAATCAGGCGTACCGGCGAGATTTGATGCGGCAGTCACCTGAAGATGGAAGTGATGGGTCTTCCCTCCGCTGACCTGTACATCTCCGCGGATCAGCGCCATACCGATCTCCAGTTCGGATAGCGGTCCTAGTCCCAACTCGGAGCGTGGGATCGTTACGAGGGTATCGCTTCGGAGGTGAGCCATCAAATTGGCTCCCATTCCGTTCACTGGAAACGAATTGAGTGCCAGCCTGGTCGACTCGATCGTACTCGTGGCTACAACTACCTTGAAGTTGGGCTTCAATTCCCGCCCCAGCCTGATTGTACTTCGCTGTCCGTCTACGTACACCTCGAGCCCGGTCACACTGGTCCCATCGTGAAGAAGTCGAGTGACATTCGCGTTGGGAACCAGCAGCAGCTGACGACTTGCCGTGATGGGATCACGCAGAGCGTCCTCACGTACGGCTTTGATGAGCAAGTTGGCGCTGCTGTACCTGTCGAAGCTGAACGGGCCGCCGGGCCGAACCGTGCTTTGGACAGCGAGCGGTGCGGCTTCGACGGTGATCCCGGGACCGGCCGCGGCGGCAAGGCGGCTGATCAAGGTGGCGCTCAATGGCTCGTGCAGCGCTGCCGTAATTCCAATGTCCTCCTCGACTTTGGGGTAGTTCAATAGCAGGTGGGCCTTCACGTCGGCCGGCCAATCTTCCAGGCCATCGGAGGAGGTGAGCCTCGGTGCCCAACCGCCCCAATACAGCGAGCGGCCTCCGATACAGAACGCAAGACCGGGGAACGCTTCGTTGCTGCGCCACGGGTAGCCCCAGACCAACTCCTGACGACCTGGATCATTTAGATTTGAAGTAACTGTCCTGGCCGATGCTGGTTCATTTGGCGTCAGCAAAAGCGAACCTGCGTCGAGCATCAGGATTCTGAGATTTTTGCCGTCCTCCCTGGCGAAGCGATAGATCTTATCGGCGCAGTACCCGCCATGCATGCCGACACCGACCACGATCACGTCAAAAGGCGCTCCCGGGAACGGTCCTTCCGGATTTATTGCATCGACCCAACTGTTGCAGACCCACTGGCCGTCCAGGCCTCCGGTAAACGACGGTTGCTCAAGACGCACGGCCTGTTCCTCTGGAGATATTGCAATCGACTGAGACAAAACCGTCCAGATTGACTCTGGCTCGATGAAAATCTGCTCTGTTCGAGTTCCCCGGGCAAGTCTCAACCTTTCTGGCGGTCAATCCGTAGGATCGCAAGCGAACAGTGATACGCATCGAGAAATCCGCCGTGTTGATTACGCGAGCAGATCGCCTAACGTCAGCATCGATGAACGCTTTGTTCTGTCGCCGCCTCGCCCCGCTCACGTCGTCGTTCGAGTCGAAGAGCCGACTTGAGGCAGAGAGCGCTGCGCTCTGACATCGGATCAAACGGGACGGGACACGAAGCAGGCAAGGGGCTTCGGCATTCGAGGAGAAACGTCATGCGTACGATCAAGGGGCCTGCGATCTTCCTCGCTCAATTCGCAGGCGACAAAGCGCCGTTTGATACGCTCGAGAACATTTGCAGATGGGCGGCCGATCTCGGCTATAAAGGCGTTCAGCTTCCCACTTGGCCAAGCCAATTTATCGATCTCGAGAAGGCGGCGACCAGCAAGTCTTACGCCGATGATCTGAAGGGTCGTGTCGAGGCGCAGGGCGTCCAGATCACCGAGCTGTCGACGCACATGCAAGGTCAGCTGGTTGCGGTGCACCCTGTCTACGACGCCCAGATGGACGGATTCGCCCCGCCGGAAGTGCACGGCAACTCGGCGGCACGCCAGCAATGGGCTGTGCAGCAACTCAAATGGGCGGCGATGGCAGCGAAGAATCTCGGGCTCACCGCGCACGCGACCTTCTCGGGCGCGCTCGCATGGCCGTTTCTCTATCCTTTCCCAGAGCGCCCGGCAGGACTGGTCGAAGAGGCATTCGACGAGCTGGCACAGCGCTGGACACCAATCCTCGACGTGTTCGAGGAGAACGGCGTCGACCTCTGCTACGAGATCCATCCGGGCGAAGACCTGCACGACGGAGTCAGCTACGAAATGTTTCTCGAGCGGGTCAAGAACCATCCGCGCGCCAATCTGCTCTACGACCCGAGCCACTTCGTTCTGCAATGCCTCGATTATCTGGACTACATCGACATCTACCACGAACGCATTCGCATGTTTCACGTCAAGGACGCCGAATTCAATCCGACCGGACGGGTGGGAGTCTATGGCGGCTTCCAGAGCTGGGTGAACCGCGCGGGACGATTCCGCTCGGTGGGCGATGGGCAGGTCGATTTCACCTCCATCTTCTCCAAGATGGCGCAGTACGACTTCCCCGGCTGGGCGGTGCTCGAGTGGGAATGCGCCCTGAAGCACCCCGAGGATGGCGCGCGCGAGGGCGCCGAGTTCATCGCGGCACACATCATCCGTGTCACCGAGCACGCATCATTGGACGACGTCGCCGCGGGCAGCAGGGCGGACAATCGCAAGCTGCTTGGTCTGAGCTGACAAGCCGAGTGGCTCGAGCCCGGAGAAGCCGATGGCAGAGGTACAAGCCGAAAAGATCGCGGAAGGCGACTATCATCGAATCGGACGTGGTGGACGCGTACAACGACCAAGCCGAACGCGTGATGTCTATGGATGAACCGCGTCAGTTCGGCGGGCCAAAATG
>CADECW010000108.1:0-3101 GCA_902825855.1 uncultured Rhodospirillales bacterium
CACCAACGAAGGAACCACTACCGCCAAGGCCGGATGCATCGTGACCCATTTGCTGCGGATCCTGGCTATCTGGTCGAGCAAGCGGGCCAACCGCTCGATAGCGGCGAGGGCGCCTCGAATATGCGATATCGAAACGGCTTTCTGGGCGCTGGCCATGGCACATGCTGAGGTGGCCACCGAGCGCGATTGGCTGGTCAGAGAACTTTCCGAAGTGTCCGGACAGCGGTACGGCGCTCACGCTGAGCTAGATGCTGTCGGTGCCCAGTTCGACGCGGTCCGCAGCACTCGGTACAAAGCTAGGCGCCATTTGGAAATAGGAAGAGTTCCGGCAAACTCGCGCTCCGGACCGCTCGCCCGCGCCGACTTAAACCGGACACTACCAACGTCGTCTGCGATCGTTGGAAGTCTCAAAAAGGTCGAACAGTGTCGGCAAAAGCCTTAGCGCCACCCACCATAGGAACAAAGCGCCAACGATTGTGCCGACGCTCCCTCCGAGCACGCCCATCCAAAAAGCCGATATGATAGCCCGCCCTCCTAAGGTCCAAAACACGTGTCGTATTTCGGCCATCACAATTCAGTGCCGCACAGGTGGCGCGTCAGCTTTGCCAGCGCGCGTACAAGGGGTGCGACGATGCAGGCCGCCGTCACCAAGATTCGATCATAACTTGAAGTGGATGACGCGAACCACTGACGCCCAGTTCCAGGATACAAGAAATCTATTTCTTCGTCACCACCACGGCGTTGGAGAATGCTCTCGGAAAGTCAATCGAGCCGTCTTCCACGAGTTCAATGACTAGGCCTCCGGCTTCATCGATAACCTTGAACAATGCCGGTTGTGGCAGGTAATGCATCTCAATACCGCTCGGGGGACTCGTGCTCTTCAAATAGTCATCTATGTCAAAACGATAGTCTGGCGCGTATGTGGGGATTTGGAATATCGCCAAGCCACCCGGGCGCAAAAGCCTGAGTGCTCGCCGCAAGATCATAGCCATGATTGGCGGCGGGTTGTGTTGCAGGACAATTACTGAGTACCAGAGATCGAAAGGAGCGGTCATGCCGAAATGCGGCAGCGTCGAGATACGGTACGCGATGTTTCCTTTTCCCATCGCCTGGGACCGGGCACGCGCCAATTGGAGATGTGGTCGTGAAACGTCGCAAGCAATGACGCGCTCGAAACTTTCAGCGAGATAGTTTGTAATTCGCCCTAATCCGCAGCCAAATTCGCAAGCGACTTCAAACTCTTTAGGGTCGCGGCCAACGCGTGCGATAGTCGCGAGGAGGCGATTTCGATCGTGTTGGCCACTGGAGAAAAACGCTTGCTCGGTCTTTGCAATCTGCTCAGGCAGGAATTCATCACTCGTCAAGACTGACCAATGCGGCTTGCTGTCTCCCAATTCCTCCCAAAGTTTCGAAACACGGGTCAGCAGTAGAGGCGCTTGATGCTCAGAACACTCCCACTCAACAGCGATCGCCGGCGAGGTCTTGTCAAAATCAAAGTGAGAGCCTCTGGGTAGGGCAGGGGTTCGTGGCGCCAAAAAGTCTTCCGTCGAATCTGCCTCCAGTGATTTGCCAAAGACCTCATGCTCGATTGCAGGCACAATTCCCAGTGCAACCCATGGCTGTGTCTCTGAATTGGTTTCTCCCGATCTCTGCGAGGTGAGCACCTCTAGTGTATCATCCTCAAACCGAAGAGAGGATCGCAAGGCTTCCATCGCCTGATCCACCAAGCGAGTCAGATAACCAAGAGTATCTTGATCAAGCGTGAGAAGTCCAAGGTCCTGCACTAGCCGGACGGCCTTAAAGGCGCGCAGGGCAAGCCCGAGCTTATAGTTCCAGAAACCAGTATCTTCAAGTTCTCCTGAGGCCTTCTTGCGAATCAGAAGGGTGTCGTATTTCAGATCCGGGGCGCCGACTTGCGTACCATCAGCGGTGACAATCTGTATCGCGCGCAATCCTCGACGGATTGCGCCGGAAATCCTCTGCTCCGGATCACCCCAATACGCGGCTCTGGCCAAGGCTAGTAAGGCTGAGCAGTGGCAATCCAACTGAGGTGGGGCTGTATCTTCGGGCGTGTTGATCGAAAACAGTGATTGACCGTTGCTTCCGAGAACCGGCACTTCTAGCCGGAGCATGAGCTGGATACAGTCATTTAGTTGCGACCTGTAGTCACTGGTTTCGAAGGCTCGCGCCATGCAATCGAGTGAGAGAATGGCGAAACTGAGACCACGGACGAAAGTTCTGCTTCGTGCGCCTGGATCACAGGGTTTGACGACTGCTAAATATATTTCGACATGCCGATCGAACCACGACCTAAGAGCCTCAATTCGGCTATCGCTAACCGCGGCAGTGTACCGACCGCGTTTGGCAAAAAGAATGGTCGTTGCCACCGCGTTCAATTCCGCTCCGATGTCGTAGGACATGCCGGGGTCTACCTGACCGTTCGCCGTCTCCGCTTCGATAATCATTCGGCGGTAAAGCTCCGGCCGATTGTAATACCCGCCGCCGGTGAGCATCCGGCTCTCGACAATTCTTTTTGTATCACCACCGCCTAGTCTCCCAAGTCGATAGCGCGCGTAAACCCAATGAAACCTTTCTTCTAACGAACCTTCGGCTACAACTTCCTTAAGACGGTCTCCATTCTTGAGGCCGACATGCAGCCCCATTGCGAAACCTGGTATTTCGAACGACTCGAACAAGCCAACGTAATCTGCCTTTCCCTTAGCCAGCACTACCCTGGGTTCTTGTTTAACCGAATGCGTTTGAAATACAGAGTCGCTGCCGACGATAGCCGTTCCAAACACGTTTGAGCGATCCAACTGATCGAAAGCAGTAGTGACTCCGCAGTTCCATAGTGTACATCCCGGCGCCGCTTCCACCGAAACCGACAAGTCAACTGTTGGGCGGGCTTGCCATAGCGAGTACGAGTAGATCACGTCACACACATGCCTGGTGGCACCAAAGCGTGGTGTGCCCTTGATCGCACTGGTATGGCTGAAAATGATCCGATCGGGCTGCTGCTCTATCGACCAGCGCACGATATTCTCCTCAATGTCCACAGTCTGCCGGCGCAATCCGAATGTGAAGTCTATTAGGTTTCCGCT
>CADECW010000108.1:3201-5227 GCA_902825855.1 uncultured Rhodospirillales bacterium
TGCATCACGCACGCTCGGTATTGCAAATAGTTCAGCCGTCTTGGCTGTATCGTCGGCCCAAAACCATGCGGTGTCGTTGAAGCGCTCGGCTGTTTCGGCAATCGCGACGACTGGTTCGACTTGTGTCGGGTCCAGCGGCTTCGCCAGATTCTCCACAATGAAGTCAACCATGGGTTTTAGGATTTGGTCCCCTGCTTGTTTCCATCCTCCCTTAGGCTCATCGATGCCCCCAGATTGCTTGATTGCCGGATCAGCATTTGCCGTAGCCCATTGCTTGATCTCGGTTAGCATTCCAAGATGCGTGTGGCTTGAGCGCAGCCGCAATCCTGTAGTCTCCAAAACGACGAAGACGTCATTGGCTAGGGTGGGAACAAAGCGCCGAAGTAGTTCGTATAAATTGTTGGGAGGAATCTCCTTATAGAGTCCCTTATGAATAACCAATCCGCCGAACTCTTCCGATGAACAACTGGTCATCCCCGAGTACGGAACGCCATGCTTGACTAAGTCCAACAGACCGTCGGGGACCGCGAAGCGATAGCTCTGGGAGGATTTAGACCGGACGTGATCGGTTACCTGTTGCCAAAACGGATCCATCTAACGCACCAACTCCTTCGTACTCATTTGAACCATCCCGAGCCTCGTCTACAGTGCGGGGCTTCGTAGACAACTGCGTAAACGCGAAAAAGACGGCCGTAGTATGAAACGTTCGCTCGGAGGTGCGCAATCAGAGCATGTGCGAAACCGAGAGGAATGGGCATGTCGAACCTTCCGTATTTGGATGTAGGGGCTCTACTCAATATTGATGGTCGCCTCGCGGTTGTCGCCAACGCGGGGAGAGGCTGGATGAGTCCTGTTTGGGCCCTGTGTGAATCGGCCTGCCGGTTCCTACTCGGTAAGATTTCGTGTCACTTTCGCGAACGTTCAGGATGGAAGAGGATCACCCTGGCTGTGGAGGCTTGTTGATGGACCAAAGGGGTCGTTCGCGAACAACCCTCTTCAGAACATCAACGTATTCCTGATCGAGTGGCATGAGTGGTGGTCGGCAGACAAGACGCAGCGAAATCTGATCGCTCCGTTGCTGGACCATGACTTTGTGGTCCTCGATCAAACTGATGTTTCCAATCCTCACGCCGGTCAGCTGTATGCCACTAGGACTGGGGCCTGATCCGCCGGCTGAAGACAACACACGATGCGATATGCCAGCCTACGAGGTACGCCAAACGCTCGGCGATGGTGAAGTGTTGCCCCGTAAGGTGGTCCTGGTTACCTGAACAGAGTTTTTGTAGGCGTCGTTTTCAGGCCCCGGCCTTGAGTTCTGGCGCAGCGGCATAAGCCCAAGGCAGGGGTTCGTCGAGGCGGCTGTTGGGATGGCCCTCGACGATGCGGGTGATGACGTTGGCCAGGTAGCGGTACGGCTCGACACGGCCGAGCTTGCAGGTCTTGTAGAGTTGCATCCGCCACAGTTCGGTCAGGTCGCTTTATTCTATGACGTCTTGGACTGGCGTGAACAACGAGTAGGTTCCGCGACCGAAGGTGTTGGCTAAGCTTGGTTTTCGGTACACCGTATCGCGTTGGTCCATGACGAAAATGGGAGAGCGCAAGTGACCCTCAAAGTCGAACGGTTTCAGCCTGCAGGAATGAACGTCCGGATGTCGAACGGGCAGCCTTCCTATTCGCACGTCGTGACGGTGAGCGGCGCCGGCAAGATCGTCTACATTGCCGGCCAGCTTGCGCGGGATATCGACGGCAACTGCGTCGGCAAGGGCGACATGCGCGCCCAGATGGAGCAGACGTTCCTGAATCTCGATCGCTGCCTCAAGGCCGCCGGCGCGACGTGGGCCGACGTGGTCAAGACGAACACCTACGTCACCGACTTCGATGAATTCCAGAAGTGCGGGGATGTGCGCATGCGCTATTTCGGTGTGGCAACCCCGACCAGCACGACCGTCGGCGTCACCCGTCTTGCCGGTCCCGACTTCATGATCGAGATCGAGGCCGTGGCCGTCGTCAATTCGTGATGTGATTC
>CADECW010000108.1:5327-22586 GCA_902825855.1 uncultured Rhodospirillales bacterium
CGCGCGCCTCCGATCATCTGTCGCGCGACGCCCGAGCCAGCGGCGTCGCCAGCTTTCGTGCCGTATCCACGAACAATTCAGCCAGCGGGCTGAGGGTCCGGTGCTTCAGGGTAATGATGCCGACCGGTCTTGCCAGGCCGGCGAAGTCGACGTCGAGCCGCTTGAGCGGCACGTGTCTGCTGAGGCTTACCATGATGGCCGGATGCATCGTCAGGAAACGCCCCGCCGCAAGCAGCGTGTGACGGAGCGGGATGGAGAATGAAACGACCTGCGCCGTCGGCGGGGGCAGTCCATGGCTGCGGAACACCTCGGCGATATGGACACCGACGATGCTTTCCGGCGGCGGCAGTATCCACGGTTCGTCGATCAGGTCGGCAAGCTTGATCCTGCGTCGACGGGCCCACTTGTTGCTTTGGCCCGCCATCACGAACTGCCTGTCATCGAACAGCACGGTGGCCTCGACATCTCCACCGCGCGGCAGATCGGGCAGCGCCCCGATCGCAAGCTCGATCCTGCGCTGCGGCAGGTCACGTTCCACGAGGGTCGTCGGATCTGCCGTTTCCACTCGAAACACGATGCGGGGATAGCTCGCCGCCAGCCGATCGATCACCGCCGGCACGAAAGCGGCGGCCCCCGCCTCCGTGCACCCTATCCTGAGTTCGCCCATCCCCGGATCGGAAAGGTGCCTGATCCGGCTGATGCTCTTGGCCAGCTCGTCGAACGCTGCCACGCCTCCCTGCAGCATGGCCCGACCATAGACGGTCGGCTGGACGCCGAAGGAACTTCGGTCCAGCAGCTTGACCCTGAGTGTGGATTCGAGCGCCGCCATTGCCTTCGATATGGCCGGTTGGGAAATGTTGAGATGGGCGGCCGCCTTGGCCATGCCGCCATGTTCGATCACCGCATGGAGCAGCCGCAGGTCGCTCAGCTTGATCCTGCGCAGGACGGGGTCATCGGGAGCCATGCACCTGCCCTATGAATATTCGCTATAGGGATAGCACAAACGAGAACTGGCGATTATATCGCTCCGCGATCACCCTTCGCCAGTTCCAGCGAGGAGTGTGAGCCATGACACGAGACCTCGGAAGGCGAAGGCTGTTTTGGTCGGCGGCTTCACTGCCGCTGGCCGCCTTCCCGCACAGGGCCGACGCCGTCGGCTATCCGTCCCGGCCGGTCAGGATCATAACCCAGGGTGCGGCCGGAAGCGGTCCGGACGTGGTTGCCCGCCTGGTCGCCGACAAGCTCAGCCGCCATTGGCAGCAGCAAGTATCGATCGTCAACCATCCCGGCGCAGGGGGCGTTGCTGCCGCCCGGGCCGCTGCCGCCGCCGAGCCGGACGGGTACACGCTGTACATTCCCACGATAACGACGTTCGTGATCATGCCGGAGGTCCAGCGAGACCTCCCGATCGACATGAACCGCGACTTCGTTCACATCGGCTTCGTTGCCGAGACGCCGATGATGTTCGCCACCTCGCCTGCGATCGCATCGGGTTCCTTGTCGGAGTTCGTCGCACTCACCCGGAAAACCCCGGGCGGCGTGTTCTACGCTGCCAACAACCACGGGTCGCTGCCGCATCTGACGGGCGAGATGCTGCGGGCGCGAGCGGGAGCCAACATCACCTTCGTTCCGTATCCGGGTGCTCTCGCAGGGCTGCAGGACCTGGCCGGCGGCCGGATCGGCATGATCGTCGAAAGTGTCGGTGCCCTGACTGGCGCCGTGCGTGGCGGCTCGCTCAAGCCGCTGGCCGTTGCTTCGACGCAGCGCCTGCAAAGCCTGCCGGACGTTCCGACCGCATCGGAATCGATCCCGGGCTTCGAAGCGATGGGCTGGTTCGTCCTGTCGGCTCCCGCGAAGACTCCCGCCGACATCGTTCTACGCGTGAACCAGGACCTGAACCGGATGCTCGCCGAGCCGGACCTGGTCGACAGACTGCAGGACCTCGGTGCCTTCCCTCGCCAACTGTCTCCGGCCGAGACCCAGGCCTTCATCTCGAAGGAAGACCGGAGTTGGCGCCCCAAGGTGCGCGAGCTCGGTCTTGCTCATCCTGGTTCCGCGCCGACAAGATGAGCCCCAGGCATATTCTCGAGACCGCCTTCGCCTTTCGAGCTTCCAAGGTCCTGCTGACCGCCGTCGAGCTGGGCGTATTCAAGTCGCTGGCGAGCGGACCCAAAACGGCGGGAGCTCTTGCCGGCGCGCTGGGGCTGCACGGGCGGGGTGCGGCAGACTTCTTCGACGCGCTCGTGGCTCTCGACTTTCTCGATCGCGATGACGATGGCCTCTATGACAACACGCCGGAGAGTGCCGCCTATCTGGTTGCGGAAGGCACGGACTACGTCGGCGATCTCATCGAGTATCTCGGTGGGCGGGTGTATCCGGCCTGGAACTTCTTGGCGCAAGCGCTCCGCGAAGGCGCACCGCAACGCGGACCGGCGGCATCGGGAGGATTCAGCGCGTTCTACAGGGACCCGGCCGCGTTCGACCTGTTTCTGAAGGGAATGAACGGCGGCAGTCGTCTGACCGGCCGGGCGCTCGCACGCCGCTTCCCTTGGCAGTCCTACAACACCGTGATCGACATCGGGAGCGCGCAGGGGTGCATGGCTGTGGAACTCGCGAAGGCACACCAGCATCTGAGGGGCGGCGGCTTCGATCTGCCCCAACTGCGGACCTCCTTCGAAAGCCATGTCAGGTCATGTGGCCTCGACGGTCGGCTCGAGTTCTTCGGCGGCGACTTCTTCGTCGATCCTTTGCCGACCGCGGATGTGCTGATCCTTGGGCGTATCCTGCACGACTGGAGCGTTCCGCAAAGGGAGCTGCTTCTCAGGAAGGCCCATGCAGCGCTGTCCGACAACGGCGCGCTCATTGTCTATGAGGCTTTCATCGACGATGCGAGGCGCAAACCGGGCGGTCTCCTTTCCAGCCTCAATATGCTGCTGCAGACCAGCGACGGGGCCGAGTTCACGACGGTCGAATGCAGCGCATGGATGCAGGCGGCAGGCTTCGTCGGTATTCACGTCGTTCCCCTGACGGACAATCATGCAGCGCTGGTTGGTACCAAGGGACCTGACCAAGAGACAGGAAGGGTGGCAGGTGCTACCGTCACGACGTGAGAGGTCCATGCCGCGCCGCTTCCCTGGCGCCTTCGCCTAGGTGCCTCGAAGCAGAAGTCTGTCCTCGGGAGAGTTGCGCGGCGTTACCCGGGCTGTGCTCGATAGGGGGCTTTCATGAATCGAAGGACTATCGGAGTTTTCTTGACCATGGGGACCATGCTCGCGGCGCTGGCCGACACCGCGCTCGCACAGAATGCGCCGGCGAGTGCCGCCCTCGATGCCAGCTTGCGCGGGGCGATCGAGCGCGAGGACGTGCCGGGCGTGGTTGCGCTGATGACCGATCGCGAGCGCGTGCTTTATCAGGGAGCCTTCGGCGTGGCCGACGTCGCGACCGGACGGCCGCTAACGACCGATGCGTTGTTTCGCATCGCCTCGATGACCAAGCCGGTCACTTCGCTGGCATTGATGCAGCTCGTCGAGCAAGGCCGCATCGGCCTCGACGACCCGGCCGAGAAGTACCTGCCGGAGCTCGCGGGCCTGAAGGTCTTCGAATCGTTCGACCCGGCGACCGGAGCCTATCGGCTCCGCCCGGCATCGAGACCGGCGACAGTCAGGCACTTCCTGACTCACACGTCGGGACTGGCCTATCCGTTCACGAGCGCGACCTGGCGCGATTTCAAGCCGCGCGCCGGCGAAACCTACCCGTTCGGCGGACCGCTGCTGTTCGATCCGGGCGACCGCTGGTACTACAGCACCAGCACCGACGTGGTCGGCCGGCTGGTCGAGGTGCTGTCGGGCCAGAAGCTCGAGGATTATTTCCGCCAGCATATCTTTGCCCCGCTCAAGATGGACGACACGTCCTACAACGTGCCGGAAGCAAAGGCGCCGCGCCTCGTCGCGCAGCAGCAGCGCGGAGGCGAGCGCATGGACGGCGCCATCGAACTTCAGAAGCCCCAGCCCGGGCTCACCATAGCGACGCCGATCGGCGGCGGCGGCCTCGCATCGACGGCGAGCGACTACGGTCGCTTCGTGCGCATGCTGCTCAACGGCGGCACGCTCGACGGGGTACGGGTGCTCAAGGCCGAGACGGTGACCCTGATGGGCCAGAATCACATCGGCGCCATTTCGGTGCCGGCGCTCAAGACCGCACTGCCCCGTAGCGCCGACTTCACCTTCATTGCCGACGGCCGCGACAAGTGGGGCCTCGGCTTCCTCATCACCGCCGATCAGGTCGAGGGCAAGCGTTCGCCCGGTAGCCTGAGCTGGGGCGGCATCAACAACACTTTCTTCTGGATCGATCCCGCTCGCGGCATCGCCGGCGTCATCATGATGCAGTATCTGCCCTTTGCCGACCTCAAGGCGTTGGGCGTCTACGACACGTTCGAACGAGGCGCCTACAAGCTCCTGAACGGCGAGCGGTAGTCGTCTCCGTCCAGGCACTCGCGGTCCTACGCCTACCCAGGGGGATCTCGTGAAACTTCCCGGCCGCCGACGCGTCCTGCATCTCGCCGCGGGTGTTGCCGTCCTGCCGGCCCTGCCGCGCGTCGCGTGCGGCCAAGCCTATCCGGCGCGACCGGTGCGCATCATCGTCCCGGTTGCCGTCGGTGGCGTGAACGACGTCACCGCGCGCCTGATCGGCCAATGGCTGTCGGAGCGTCTCGGGCAACAATTCTTCATCGAGAACCGTCCCGGTGCCGCCAGCACGACCGGTACCGAGGCGGCCGTGCGGGCGCCGGCCGACGGTTACACGCTCCTCGTCGCCAGCAGCAATGCCGCGATCAACGCGACCCTGTTCGACACGCTCAACTACGATTTCATGCGGGACACCGCGCCGGTCGGCAGCATCATCCGCGTGCCGCAGCTCATGCAGGTCAATCCATCGCTTGCGGTCCGGAGCGTTCCCGAGTTCATCGCCCATGCCAAGGCCAATCCCGGCAAGATCGCCATGGGGTCGGGCGGCAACGGTTCGCCGGCGCATGTCATCGGGGAATACTTCAAGCTGATGACCGGGACCGATCTCACGCATGTCCCCTATCGCGGGGCGGCCCCCGCGGTGGCCGATCTGCTGGGTGGGCAGATCCAGGTCACGTTCACCGAGATGGCGACATCGCTGGGACACGTAAAGGCCGGCAAGCTGCGCGCGTTGGCGGTGACGACCGCCACACGGTCGGATTCCCTGCCCGACATTCCAACGCTCGGCGAGTTCATTCCGGGGTTCGAGGCGAGCCAGTGGGTAGGGCTGGTTGCGCCGAAGGGCACCTCGTCGGCGATCATTGACAAGCTCAACGTCGAGATCAACGCCGCGCTCGCCGATCCTGCAATAAAGGCGCGGTTCGCCGACATTTGCGGGATCGTGGTCCCGGGTTCGCCAGCCGATTTCCGCAAGCTCGTCGCCGACGAAACCGGGAAATGGGCCAAGGTGATTCGCGCGGCCAAAGTGAAGCCGGACTGAGCTTTCGGTGAGCGCTCACGACAGGAAATCGCCGCGCCCAACTCGACGGTAGCGTTCTGCACGGCGTCGAGCACCTGCAGGCCAGGAACGATCTCACCGGAGGCAAAGAGGCGGATCTGGAGCTTGTTGTCCGTCGCCTCGGCGACGCATTTGGTGGCAATAAGAGGGCTCGCTCAAGGCAATCGATCCGAGGAGGCGTCACATGGTTGGTTTCCGACAAGGCGCAGGTCCGGCTCTGGCAAGAATGCTGGAGAACACTGTCGTCGGCGGGCTTCTGTTCCTGTTGCCCCTTGTGTTGGTCGTGCTTCTGATCGGCCACGCGATCCGCCTCGCCGGCAAGCTGTCCAAACCGATCACCGACACGCTTCAGGTCGATGCGGTGATCGGATCGGGCGGCGAAGAGGCGCTCGCCATCGTGATGCTGGTGGCCGTGGCATGCGGGGCCGGGCTGTTCGCGCGCACGAGGACCGGCAGGAGCATGAAGCGCTGGGCGGAGAGCTCCTTCCTGGGTGGGCTGCCGCAGTACCAGATGATGAAGAGCATGGCGGAAGGTCTCGCGAAGGTCGAAGGCGCCAACAGCGCGCGCCCGGCGCTGATCAACATCGAAGAAGCCTGGCAGCTCGGCTATGTCCTCGAATCGCTGGGCAATGGTTGGGTCGCCGTGTTCATCCCGCAGGCACCGACGCCGTTGTCGGGCAACGCCATGTACATGCCCGAAGAAAGGGTACGGCCGCTCGCGATCACGATGGTGCAGGCCATGGCGATCGTAAAGCACATGGGGCTCGGATCCGCCGAAGCCCTCGGCCACGCGGACTTCACGCTGCCCGGGGACGTCCGAGCTTGAGCCGGCCTCGACGGGAGAGGGCGAGCTTCGCTCGAGTCAACGTTCGGCTTCGGCCGTGAACAGCGGCAACGGCTTGGTGGCGAGCCGCTCGGCGCGCGCCGTTGTCAGGCCAAGAGCACGAAGAATGGCTGTTATGACGTGGGCGGCATGCCGCTTGTGCGCCTGGCCGAGCGCGATGCGACGCATGCCTTCCATCGTTGCACCTATGACCAGGTCGAGTGCCGCGGCCTCGCTGACTACCGAAAACTCGTTCCGACGCAGACCTCGGCGCAGCTCCGCCAGGACGAAACCTGAGATGGTCTTGCGGAACGTCGGATCGACGGCCGCCACTTCGAGCACCAGGAGCGCCCACGAAGGGCTGCTTTCAGCGAGCCCCAGATAACGACGGCAACCCGCGGCAATCTGCTCGGCACCCGTACGAAGCACGGTACGCGCGGGTGCGCTGCGCTCGCGAATCGCGTGGGCGATGGAGACCGCGACCGCACTGACGATCTCGGACTTGGCCCGATAGTGATTGTACACGGTGCCCGTGGTGACGCCGGCTGCGTCGGCGATCTGCTGCATGGTCGTATCGGCCACCCCGTGCCGCGAAAAGGCAGCAATGGCAGCAGCGACGAGCTGGCGCCTGGTGCGCTCCCGCTTGGGAAGACGGGGAGGGGCGTCGCGACGCCGCAGGATGTCGGGCAGGCTCATTATTGTACAGTCTGTGCAAAAATGGATAGACAATACAAATCAGGTCTCCCACGTCGGTCCGGACAGACACCATGCCTCAGCGTTCCTTCGCCGTGAAGCGTCGCCAATTCCTCAGGCAGGCAGCCGCCTTCCCTCTGCTTGCCGCGCCGATGCTCGGGTCGGCCGGCGCCCGAGCGGCGGTGCGTGAGCCCAATATCCTTTTCGTCTTCACCGACCAGGAGCGCTACAACGAGCGCTGGCCCTCGGGTCTGTCGCTGCCCGGTCACGAGCGCCTGGCGCGCACCGGGACCGTCTTCACCAACCATCAATGTCCCGCGACCATGTGCACCTCGTCGCGCTCGGTGATGCTGACCGGCCTGCAGACGGCGGACAACGGCATGTATGAAAACCTCGACGTGCCCTGGATGCAGAGCCTGTCCTTCGAGCATCCGACGATCGGCCACATGCTGCGCGAAGCCGGCTACTACACCGCCTACAAGGGCAAGTGGCACCTGTCGCGCGAGTTCGACACCCGCGAAGTCGTCCAGTTCATGACGCCGAACATGGAGAAATACGGCTTCGCGGACAATTTCTCGCCGGGCGACCTGATCGGACATACGCTGGGCGGCTACGGTTTCGACCACATCATCGCCGGCAGCACGATCAACTGGCTGCGTACCAAGGGCCGTCCGCTGAGCGACGCCGGCAAGCCCTGGTGCATGTTCGTCAGCTTCGTCAATCCGCACGACATCATGTACTTCAACACCGACGCGCCGGGCGAGGCGGTGCAGGATACCGGCAAGCTGCGCCTGCATGCGGCGCGGGCGCCCGAGCACGCCCTCTACCGGGCGACCTGGGACGTTCCCCTCCCGGCGAGCCTGCGGCAGCCGCTGGACGCGCCGGGTCGGCCGAGTGCGCATCGCGAGTTCGATCGCATCTGGGACTACATCCTGGGAAACGTGCCGCTGGAGGAAGCGCGTTGGCAGCGCTTCAACGACTACTACATCAACTGCATCCGCAACGTCGACCGCTCGCTCGAAGCCGTGCTGGGCGAGCTCGACGCGCTCGCGCTCGCCGAGAACACCATAGTGGTGTTCACGGCCGACCATGGCGAAATGGCGGGAGCGCACGGGCTGCGCGGCAAGGGTCCCTTCGCCTATCGCGAGACCAATCATCTGCCGCTCTACATCGTCCACCCCGACACGAAAGGCGGCCAGCAATGCCGATCGTTGTCGAGCCATATCGACCTGGTGCCCACACTACTTGCCATGGCCGGCGTGAAGCCGGACCAGGCCGGCACGCTCGCCGGCCGCGCCCTGCCCGGCAAGGACCTGTCGGCGCTTCTCGGCAATCCCGGGAGCCGGCCGGTCGATGCGGTGCGTCCCGCCACGCTCTTCACCTACAGCGGATTGGCCAGCAACGATTCGGCGGTGTTCGATTTCGCCGCCAAGGCCGTGATGTCCGGCAAGGATCCCAAGGAAGAGGCCAAGCGACAAGGCTTTCGTCCCGACCTCAAGAAGCGAGGCCACGTGCGCTCCGCCTTCGATGGGCGGCATCGGTTCACCCGCTACTTCGCGCCCGTCGACCACAACAGCCCGACCGATCTGGACGAGCTCTTCAAGTGGAACGACGTCGAGCTCTACGACCTGCAGCGCGACCCCGATGAAACGAACAACCTTGCCAATGATCGCCCGGGCAACGCCGAGCTCCTGATGGCCATGAACGGCAAGCTGGAGACGTTGATCCGGGCAGAGATCGGCAAGGATGATGGCCGCGAGCTGCCCGACGTGGCGGGCATCACCTGGGGCGTCGACAAGGTGGACCTCTAGGCCGTGGGATACACCGACGGCTCAACGCAGCCGGCAAGAAGCTAGGGGTCAACGTCGCGGGACGGCCCACCGACCAAAGTGCGGGACATTCCGGCGAGGACTACGATCGGTCGTTCTACGCCAGGTCGACCGTGAGCATCACCGAACCACGATTGTTGAAATACATCGTGCGGACATCGTTCGCGAAGCAGCCAAGTCTGCCGGACTTGGGAAAAGCAATCGTGGCGCCGGCGCCGATGCCTGTCAGGAGCGAGGTATCGCGGTCTACGGTGCCTATGAGCATGAACCAGCGCGCGGCAGGAACCCGTCGCCAGCGCTCGGCAAGCCGCAGCACGACATTCGTGCTCGAGTATCCCTGCGGGCCAGACCCAAAGCCCGAGTCGAACCAGGTTCCAGTTGCCCTGAAACTGTAGGGCGTGTTCGCCTCGAGGAAAATCTCAGGGACGTAGGGTGGATCCCACCCGTCCACCCAAGGCGAGCAGGCATTGATGGGTACGGTTACTGGGAACGTGGTCACTGCGGGTCAACTTATGTTGCCTCCAAACTCGTTCCAAAGCTGCTTTTCCCTCTCGCTTATCTTCGAAACCGACTCAGGCGATGGATTGGACGGGTAGTTTCTCGGCCTGTAGAGGGGCTGATTGCTGCCGGCAAAGCGACCTGCCACGGTCCAGTGGATGCGCTCATTGATGTTCTCGCGTTCCTGATCGACCGTGTTCCAGAAGAAACCGGCAGTGGTCGCGGATTTGCTCAACATCAGGCGGTGCAGCGGGCGCAGGCGACTGAGCAGGTAGTACCACTTCATCGAGTTCGTCGTTGCCGCCACCGCGACAGGCTTGATCCTGTCGCGAAGTCCGCTCAGATCGAAGCGGAGACCGGTCAGTTCCTCGACGCGGGCAATCATCCAGAGCAAGGTGACGTCGGAAAGCTCGTGATCTTCATAGCTTCCGCCGACGTTGCTGTGTACGCCCGCAAACCAGACCTGTTCGCAGACGTTTCCTTCAGGCAGTTTCCTTTCCTTTCGCTTTGTCCAGAAGGTCGGGGCAAATGGACGGCGTTGCTCGTCGACTGCGACCGCGTGAAGGGCGACCTTGACCTTGCGACCGAGGTTGGTGTCGCGAAATCCAAGTTTCTGCCGGGCGAACGACCTCGCCAACGATGACGGGTCGAACCCCCCAGGTATGCCATATGACCCGACGGTGTCCCACACGCCAACACAATGAACTGGCACCTTATCATCGATCCAATTCGGCGAAGGGGCATCCTTGCTGCGATAGGTGGTCCACACCTCATCAAACTTGTCGAAGTAGGCGGGGGGCACGAGGCCGACCTTGTTGATGATGCCTGCCACGGCTCGCGCAGTGTAGGCGCCGCGCGAGAACCCAAAGATGTATATTTCGTCTCCCGGCCGATAGTTCAAGGCGCAGAAGGCGTAGGCGCGCTGCACATTGCGAAACAGGCCGACCCCGAAGAAACCTCCAAGAAACCTGTCGACCGGTCCTCCCGTTCCCACGCCAGCGTTGTAGTACACGACCTGCTGGATGCCATCGGCACCGCGTTCCGCGACGGCTTGGGCCAAACGCACCACGTTCGTGGGGAAGCTACCCTTTTTTACCTGGTTCCACGTGCCGTCCAGACACAAGACAATACGCTTCATCGGTATCACCCCAGCCCTGAGCTCTCTCGTCGATGTCGCTCGCGGTTCGAGCCGGCTCCTGCAAGCCCGGCACCATCGACGGTCGAGAGCCTTGTAGTTGTGACCACGTAGCAATTGGCATCGAACGACCTGGATTCGTCGGTGATAAAACGCACACCAGTCGGGATTAGATTGCCGCCGGATAAAAAGTATATCATTGAATACGCTCCTGAATTGCTCGACTCTGTACGAAGCGCAATCACTGTTCGCAGCGCTCTGGGGGAGTCATGCAAGCACTGACCAACGTCTTCGTGGCCGCGATCACTGCCCTCAATCCGATCCTGTTGCTCGTCATCGGCTATGTGTTGAACCATGGCCTCGACCAGAACAAAGCCGAGATCGAGAAGAACAAGGCCGAGGTGGAGCGGGCCACGCGCGAGATCATCAACCTGAAGACAGCCGCAGAAACTTCGTCGATCGTCCTCCAGCAACGCGTCGACAAGGTGAAGGTTATCAGCGACTTCCTGGAGGTTCTGTCTGGAGCGGACGAGCGCAAACGGAAGCTCGCGATCGAGGCCATCCTGATTGCGTTGCCTGACGAGGCACCACGGCTCGTCATGGTGGTCGGAGAATTCGGCAAAGAGGGTGGCCAGACAAAGGACGCGACGGCTGCGCGAGATGCGCTCGACGCAGTCCGCGCCAAACTCGTGGCGGACATGTTCGCAAGCGAAAGGACCCCTCGCGTGACTGCGTTGACGACGCTTCGCCGAAGCTGGTCGGACGATCCGGCGTTGCTGGCCGGCTTGCTGAAGGAAGCGAACAAAGTGATTGCCGGCTTCAATGCCAGGGGCGTCAAGGCGGACGAGCCAGGCAACGCCGGACTTTACAACGTCGTTGTCTATCTCACTGACACGCGCGTGCCGTCGGACGCCGGGCTCCGGCAGCAGGTTCGCGATTATCTCGCTGCCGTGCAGAATGTCGGTAGCGACAACACGAAGAAGCTCGCCATCGACACTGCAAGCCGGTTCCGGTAGCCGACGTTCCATCCGGCTGTCGGCCGGAAATCACGGCATCAGCAAGGCCGCCCTGCTGCACGGCGCGGATCGAGTGAATCCCGCTCTACCGTGTCGGCATGTCCGGGCCTCGGTGGCAAATGTCACATCTAGAAGGGTTGGCTCGTGACATCCTGAATAGGACGGATAAGGGGGAAACTGATCATGCCTGCTGGATTCGATCATCTCTCGACCATTACTGGTCCGGTATCCCTCCAAAGTCTCACGACCGATCAATTGAAGGATCTGCAACGGGGGCTTTCCCGGTTGGCCTTCCCCATCGGCAAGATCGACGGTGAGTTTGGACCCCTTACGAGGAACGCGTGGGCCGAGTTCAAAACGGACGTGTCTCCCGGCAACCCGCTCTTGATCGGCGCGGAATCTGTCGCGTTGCTCGTCGACAAGGTAAGCAAGCTTCCGAGTAACCAGCCATTCAATGCCACCGACAAGCTGGCGACGATGCAGGCGATAAAGCAGGAGTGCGCGGCGCAGGGTATCGGCTTGCCGACACAAACTGCGTATGTGTTGGCCACGACACAGTGGGAGACGGCGCAGACCTTCCGGCCGGTCGAGGAAGCTTTCTTCGTGAAGCATCCGGATGCCTTCCGCAGAACGCTCCCTTACTTTCCCTACTACGGACGGGGCTATGTGCAGCTCACTCACAAGGGGAACTATGAGACCTACGGGAACATTCTGATGCGCGATCTCGTGAGCAACCCGGCTCTCGCCTTGGATCCTCAGACTTCCTTGTTCGTGCTCGTCCATGGCTTCAAGGTTGGAGCCTTCACAGGGCGCAAGATCACCGATTTCATAACCGCGCAATCAACCGATTTCGTCAATGCCCGCCGTTGCATCAACGGCACAGACAAGGCAACGGAAATCGCCCAGATCGCTCAACAGTTTCTCAGCTCGTCACATTGAACGCGCGGCGCAAACGAAGGCTGGCGGCAAGATTCGCATCGGCCTTCCGACCAGCCACCCGCGATGGGTTACTATCTGTGAGGGCCAGCCATTAAACCAAACGCTCACCGCACAGCCATCGTCCAACGGGGACACGCTGAGCGCGCTTTATCGTTTACTATGGCAACCAAGCGCCTGATTATTGCTCCAGGTGCAGGCAATCCGTCGGCAGTCCAGGGGGCACCGATGGTGTTGGAGGGATCATGGGCGACCTCTCTTGGCTAAAGAACATCTGGGCCTGGATGTGGCCTTGGGCGCGACAAAATCCGGAGGCGGACCAACAAGAGTTGTCCCCATCCGAGCAGTTTTCCAGAGATGTCGCCGCTGCCTCTGCTCTTCTCGACTTCCTCATCAAGGAAGGATTGCAACCGATTCGCGACGAGGTCATCGAGGATATCGAAGCGGCCCGCGACGTCGCAGCGAATGGCGTACCTTCGAAGGAGGATCGCTCGAGGTTGCAGAAGGCAGTTCGGGATCTAGCCCTGGTGCCGAGAATAACCGTCGTCACTGCAAGAGTTCCGCCGGTCACCTTCTGGAGTGTCGATTCGCCGTGGCCTGGATTGCTGATATGGATCAGCATCATTCCAACGGTGCTCGGGTTGATCGCGGCGTTGTTTGGTGTTGCCCACTGGCATTTGCCCGTTGCCTATCTCTTTGTTTCCGTGCTGGTGATTACGGGCCTCTACGTGTTTTCGGGAACCGTCACCAATAACAAGCTCAATCAGATCATCAGGTTTTGTTACTTCCTCACTGGGATAGCCTTGCTGGGATCGGTTCTGCCGTTCGCGCTTCCCGACCCATTTCCCGGTCAAGACCGTGCCTGGAAAGCTCCCATTGGCATCCTCCAGGGCTGTGTCGAACCGTCCAACGAGGAGGCAGCAAAGGACTACCCCAGAGAGGTCCTCTGCAAGCATGGCGGCAGCCAATGGGTTGCGAACCTGGGCGGCCGTGCAGAAAAAAACGGACTTATCAATGGCGGACTGGTGGTGCCGCTATATGTCGTGGTCCTGGCGCTGTTCGGCGGGGCAATAAGCATGACGCGGCGAGTTCCCGAATACCAGCGGCGCGCCATGGATTCGCATGACGTGCTGACAAACGCTGAAGCTCGCGAAAGCCTGGTCTTTCAGATCATGCAGGTGTTCACGGCGCCGCTGATTGCGGTCACTACCTACTACATCATTCTCCCGGATACGCCCCTGAAGTCTGTAGTGCTCGGCTTCGGCAGCGGATTCGCTTCCGAACCGATCCTGCTGATGATCCGGGCGTTGGTGGACAAGCTGCGGCCGGCAACGAGCGCTCCTCCGCCGACCGCAACCAGCGGCGCTGTCACCGTGACGATGATTCCGCCCTCCGCGACGGTGCCGCCCGGGACCTCGACGCAATTTGCAGCCAATGTATTGGGCACGCCCAACACCCAGTTGCTTTGGAGCCTCGATCCGCCGGATGCCAGCGCCGGCACCATTTCTCAGAATGGATTCTACGTTGCTCCCGCCTCTCCGCCGACGAAGGGCGTCACGGTAACGGCGCGAGCCGCAGCCGACGCGACGAAGTTCGCCACAGCCAGCGTCAAGATCGAGCCGATCGTCACGGTGAGTCCGCCTTTCGACACTCTAGGGCCAGGCAAGGATCGCCAATTCGACGCTGCGGTACTGGGATTGTCGGGCCCGGGTGTGGACTGGTCCATCGACCCGGCAGAAGGCCAGATATCGGCCAGCGGCCTGTACACCGCTCCGAATACCATCGGAGCGGCGAAAACCGTCTCCATCGTCGCGCGAAGCAAGGTCGACGCAACGAGGTTCGGGACCGCCAAGATCACGCTCAAGCCTTAGCAGCCGCTCCTTCGACCAAGGCCCCGAAGAGCGACACTCGGAGGGTTGAGCACCGCCTCGAAGGCTGTATCGCGCTCGCCTTTGACGACCGCCCTCAGTCGTTCGATCTCTCCGATCAGCGTTCGCGAAAGTTTCGGATTGAGCCAGTACTCTTTCTCGACCGGCTCGGGAAGCCTCGCGACCGTGACGACGAGCGGCGGATAGGCGATCTGTTTGGCCGACCACAGCAGTGTGCCCGCGCCTATCAGTACGACCAAGACCGAAACGAACTGCTTGAAGACGTCGAGTGGCGCGTCGCCTTTCGGAACAAGGACCCATTGCACCAACGGCCGAATGCGCACACACCTGCCCAAAGCGTCGCGCAGTGGGTTGTAAGAGAAACCACGAGTCAACCGCATGCGTGGGCACGCACGCGCCGTGGACCGGCGCGCGGCGCAAGCGATACTCCAAGCTATTGAGCGCGCTAAGTGCCGCGGCACCGCGTATCAGTGCCTTCCCGCCGAATTGTCGCCTATTGCAGAGGAATAAAAGGCCGGTTGTGTAACGCAGGTCACAATCGCCTTCCGTTGCCTCGATATACGCTGACGATCTCGGCAGCGGAGGTAGACATATGGCCCGCCCATTTTTCCGCGAGATCTACCAGGTTGGTGACAGTTGGTCGGACAGCGGCCTGCATTTTGGGCTCAGCAGCCACCTGCTCGACCTCGCCGCCGCCGCCGGTGTCGACACGTCCGGACTGAAGCCCATTCCGTTCCCACCCTACGCGGAACACTACTCCAACGGACCCGTGTTTCCGGAAATCACCGCGGACCTGCTGGGCGCCAAGCTCGTCAATTTTTCCGGTGGCGGCGCCCAGGCGCTCGGCACCTTTCCGTTTGGCGTGATCGCCGGCTTTGTCTATCCCCCCGAGGTGATTGCGGCGGCCGCCGCTTCCGCCGAGGGCCAGGCGATCCTCAATCAGAATCTCAGCCTTCCCGGCCAGGTCGCGGACTTCGTTGCGGCGACCTCGGCCGATCCGCCTGCGAGGCATTCGGCGCTCGTGAGCATGATCGGGCTGAACGACATAGCGTTCCTCCAATCCAACTTCGATCCCGTCAATCCTGGAGCCTTGCTCGGTCCTGCGTTGATCTTGGCGGGGCAGATCGTTCAGGCGAATGTCGACCTTGCCTACACCGCCTTCGACCAGGGGATCGATACGGTTATCTTCGATACGCTGCCCGCAACCACTTTCCGCCCGAGCGCAAGCCGGCTTCCGCCTGAAGTCCAGGGGATCGGTGATGCCGCGGTCGATGCCGTCAATCAGGGGCTAAGGGACGCGGCGCACGAGCTGCGGGAAGAGGGCCATGACGTCCGGATCGTCGATCTTGCGAGAATGGCGGACGAGGTCATCGCAGACTACGGAACCTTCGGGTTCCTGAGCCTTGATCAGCCGGTACTGCTCGGGGACGGACACGGTGTCGTGTTCAGTCCCAACCCGGATGCCCCGCAGAATATCCAGCAGGTTGCCTTCTTCGATCCTGAGCATCCGACCACGAACCTGCACGGCGTGCTGGGCGCGTTTTCGGCGGCGTCGCTCGCCTCGCACACTGTCTTCCGGGGCGACGGCAACAACTTCATTGACGGTACTTCCCACGACGATCTCGTGCTCTCCGGCGCCGGTCATGATCGCGTACGGCTCGGCAGCGGCGACGACATCCTGTTCGCCGGGCTCGGAAACGATGTCGCCGATGGCGGAAGGGGCTCCGACCTCATGGCCGGCGGAGCTGGCAACGATCGGCTTTCAGGCGGTAAGGGCTCGGACGTGGTTGCCGGCAATGCGGGCGACGACTGGCTGGAGGGTGGCGCCGGTAGAGATGCGCTGATCGATGGGCTCGGCAGCGACAGGCTGTTCGGTGGTGGCGGCAACGACTGGTTCTTCGCCACCCACGCACAAATTCTCGGCGGAAGCGTCAACGACACCGACCGGTTCTACGGAGGTTCCGGCTTCGATACGCTGGCGCTGCTGCTGCCCGACCAATCGACACTCGATGACGTTCAGGCCGATGTGGCCGCGAACTTCGTTCCGGGGCATGCCTTCACGTTCGCCGGCCTGGGTCTCACGATCATCGGGATCGAGCAAATCGTGCTCACGGCCCAGTTCGGCTTCACCGACGTGCTCCAGCCCGGCGGCACGCTGGGTGAGCGGCTGCAGCAGGCCAACTTGTTCGGGTTGATCTAGGGCCGTTACATCTGGTGGCGCTGCCAGCTCGCGCGATCGAGACGGCGCCGCCCCTGCGCTCCTCGCGGCCGACAGTTTCGCTGTGACAAAGGTCACAGCCCGTCCCGTTGGAGAGGAGTAGGCTAACTATCGGGAAGGCTTGAAATAGTGGGACCGCAACTAGTCGGCCGGTGGGAGGCGGACTGTGCGTCGGAAATTCGCGAAGGCCACCGCGGTTGCGGCTGGAACGGTCGCAGGAGCTGGGGCTGCCCTCATACTGCTCGTGGTTCTGGCTGCCGTGGACACAATTCTCGGCAACAGGTTATCGACCCTGATCGCCGGTGCTTTCGTTGTGCTGAGCATTGTCGTTGGCGCAATGACTTACCGAGCTGTCCGGACTCGGCTCGCCAGAAGGAAAGCCTGATGCGCTGGTCGTCTGTGGGGAACCGGGGGCGGGGGAATGCTCCCAGTTCCCCTGCTGCGGGATAGGAGAAGCGAGCGGGGGGCTGCTCCTCCAATTGTACCACACCCCACAGCTACCCAGACGCTGCTTCCAAGCTGGACGCAAGGCAACGGCCAGGGTCGGAAAAGGTTCCGCGCCCGTGATGCCGGATTCCGCGGGGGAATGGCCGGGCGACAGGGAGCTAGCGCCGCGGGTCAACCTTGCGGCCGGGCAACTCGCCGCCCGATCGATCGATTTGTGTCGGCTGAGGCCGGGCATCCGAGGGGCCAGTCACCGAG
>CADECW010000109.1 GCA_902825855.1 uncultured Rhodospirillales bacterium
GAAAAGGTCCCTCCACTTCGCCTCGCTGCGCTCGGCTCCGGTCGGGATGACGGAGGCGGGGCTAAGGGAGCTGCATCCCCTTCTTCTTCAGGGCGGCCTCCTTGTCGGGCCCCCACAGCGACCGCAGCAGTGCGTCGGCCGCGGACTGGTCGCGCGCGCCCGTGCTGACGGCGCCGGAGTAGAGGATATAAGTCTGCACATCGAGCGGGATCGGCCCGACCAGCACCGTGCCCGGCACGGCCAGAAGCTCGCTCGACGGCTGCATGGCGATGTCGGCTTCGCCGGTGATCAGCTTCTCGCCGGCGAGGCCACCCTTCACCAGCACCGTCTTTGGTTTCAGCTCGGCGGCGATGCCCATCTTCTCGAACAGGTTGGCGAGGTAGGTGCCGGCGGTTCCACCCGACGCCGGGTCGGTATAGGCGATGGCGCGCGCCTTGAGCAGGCTCTGCTTCCAGGCATCGACCGTAGAGATGTCGGGTACCGGTGCGCCCTGCTTGATCGAGACTCCGATGCCGACACGGGCCAGGGCTTTGGCGCTGCTTTCGACCAGCTTGCTGCCGAGCAACGGTGCCATCGCGCCGGGCGGCATCACCACCACGTCGAAATGCTCGCCGGCGGCGACGCGGCGGGCCAATGCGCCCGCGGTGTCGTTCTCGATCGTGACCTTGTGGCCGGTCTTCTTCTCGAACTCGGGCGCCAGTTCCTGCGCCACCGACTTGAAGGCGCCAGCGGTCAGGAGCTTGAGGTCGGCGGCCGAGGCCGGCGCGATGCCGGCAATCGCCACGAGAGCGATCAGGAAGGCGCGCATCAGCTTCTCCTCGGAGTCTAGGCGGGCTTACCCATTATGTAGGGTTTCAGTGTGGCATACATGAAGGCATGAATCGGCGTGGGTACGCCGTGTTTCCTGCCAAGCTCGACGACCTTGCCCGAGAGCCAGGGCAACTCGATGCGATTGCCGCGCAGAAGGTCGACGGCCATCGAGGGAATGAGCTGCGGCGGCGCGTTGCGGTTGAAGGCCAGGGTCTTGTCGACGGCATCGGGCGGCAGGGCGACGCCGGCGGCGCGGCCGACCGCGGCCACCTCCGCGTACGCCGTCGTGAACCAGGGCGCGATGTCGGGATCGTCGCGCAACTTGCCGACCGGAAGGCGGGCCAGCGCCATGATGCTGGCGTTGGAGGCGAGCAGGATGAACTTCATCCAGAGTTCGGTCTGGATCGACGCCGACAGCTCGCCGTCGATGCCGGCCTTGGCGCAGAGGGCGGCAAAGGACTCGCCGCGCGCGCTCCGGCTGCCATCGAGCTCGCCGAACACCATGCGCATCAACGTGCCGGTCTGACGGATCAAGCCCGGCTCGGCGATGGTGGCGCTGATGTTGGCGACGCCGCCCATCAGCGCCTGCCGGCCCAGGATCGGCCTCAGCCGGTCGGCGGCATCGACGCCATTCTGCAGCGGGATCACCGCCGTATCCTGGCCCACCAACGGCCTGATCGCTGCGCCGGCGGTTTCGACGTCCCACAGCTTCACGCTGAACAGCACGATGTCGACCGGGCCGACCGAGGCCGGATCGTCGGTCGCCTGGGTGGGCACGAGATGGATGTCGCCGCGGGGGCTCTCGAGCTTGAGGCCCTTGCTCTTCATCGCGGCAAGATGCGCGCCGCGGGCGATGAACGTGACGTCGGCGTCGGCCTTGGCGAGCGCGGCGCCATAGGCACCGCCGACGCCGCCCGCTCCGACTACTGCGACACGCATACAACGCTCCCCAACACGAGGCGGCCGGCACGACATGCAGCGATGCCGTCCGTGTCTTCGATCCTGAGGCCGTGGTCGGCCGGCAGGTCATGCTCCCTGTCGCCCAGCTGCAGGACCGCCCGGCCCGCCGGACAGTAGACGATATGTACGCCCTGTCCCAACGCTCGCGTCTCGCCGGCGTCGAGTACTACGAGATCGAGCCGCACGCGGCGGCGCTCGCCCATCAGGTTGATGACCTCGACCGGGCCAGCCTCCAGCCGGCTCACGATCGGCGTCTCGCCGGTGAAGCGCACCGGCCTGAACGGGCGGCGCACGTCGATCTCGCCGTTCGGCGTCTGCAGGACGAGGCCGCTCCCCATGACCAAAACCTGCAGGCGGTCGAAGCCCGAATAGTCTGAGAATGGCCCGGCCACCGTGATGGGCGTGCGGCTGAAGCGCCAGATGTCATCCGAGAAGGCGATGTCGACCGTGGTACCGCCGCCGTTCTTCCAAGGCGTGCGCACGTACGCGGCAGGATCGAGCGGTGTGATCGAGGGCGCCATCAGCCGGCCGCCACGGCACCCGTGGCCAACAGGGTCTGGATCTCGGCCGTGGCATAGCCGTGCGCGGCCAGCACTTCCGCTGTGTGCTGGCCGGTGACGGGCGCGGTGCCGCGCGGCGTGCCTTCGGCCTGGGGCAGCATGCCAGGCAGAGCGGGGACCGGAACGGCCTGGGTCAGGCCTGCCTGGGTCAGCCACTGGATCAGGCCCGTTTCGCGGACATGCGGCTGGTCCAGGAACTCGGCGTAGCTGTTGAGTCGTTCGTGCATCAGGCCGGCTTCCGTCAGGCGTCTGGTCCATACCAGCCACGGCTCGGCGGCGATCGCGGGGCGCACGACGGCGTACAGCGCCACGTCGTTGGCGAGCCGCAGCTTCTGCGTCGCAAAGCGCGGATCGTCGGCCAGCCCCGGCATCTGCATCGCCTTGCACAGGACCCTGAAGTCGCGGTCGTTGAAGGCGAGCAGCGACATCCAGCCGTCGGCGATCTTGAACACGCCGCCCGGCGCGCCGCCCGGCTTCATGACGCCGCCTTCGAGATGGCACGCCATCAGGCGGATCGACTGCAGCGCGGTCGCAGCCTGCATCAGGCTGACGTCGATGTAGCGGCCGCGCGCCTCGTCGCGGCGGGCATAGAGCGCCGCCGCCAGGGCCTGGAAGCCATAGAGGGCCGTCGACATGTCGACCACGATCACCGGCACGCGATGCGGGACGCCGTCCTCACCGCGATTCTCGTTCATCAACCCGGTATAGGCCTGCAGCACGGGGTCCATCGCCGGGCGGCTGGACAAGGGCCCGCTCTGGCCGAAGCCGGAGATCGAGAGGTAAAGCAAGCGCGGCTCGCGCGCGGCGACAGACTTGTAGTCGAAGCCCAGGCGCTGGATGACGCCGGGGCGGAACCCTTCGAGAAAGACATCGGCGCCCTTCAGCAGTCGCCACACGACCTGCTTGCCGGCGTCGGACTTGAGATCGACGGCGATGCTCTTCTTGCCGAGGTTGCCGATGATGGAATAGGCGGAGTGGCTGCCATAGCGCGTGCCCAGGGTGCGCGCCCAGTCACCCTCGCCGATGCCTTCGACCTTGATGACCTCGGCGCCGTACTGCGCCAGCAGCATGGCGCAGTAGGGGCCGGCGATGCCCTGGCTGAGATCGACGACCTTCAGGCCGGCAAAGGGCGCGTCGTAGCTCATCTGCTCGATCCCGAAGGTTCCTTCAGCCGACACCATGCCACGTCAGGTGCCGGCGGAAAGGGCCTTGTGAGGAACTGGCCGAACAGCGGCCTGGAGTTGCGCTGTGCGACAGACGCCGGGCAAGAAAACGGCGCGAGCCCGCTAGAACTCGCGCCGGTAAGGCAAGGCCACCTCTTCATGCTTCGGGATGAGGGAGGAGGGCGGCCTGGCCAAGGGGAGCCTTGGCCACTGCAATAATGTGGCTCCAACCTTACGCGAACATTACGCACTGTCTGGGAAGTGCAATTTGTTTCGGGTAGCGGTTTTGGTCCGTGCAGGGGATCGGTTTGCGAGAACGCCGAAAGGAGATTTGGCTTCTGACCTTGACCTTCCGCATCAAATTCATCGTTTTCCGACCCGATCCGGATGAGCATCCAGAGCCATTGGGTGCGGAGGTTCATGATGGATTGGATGGTGATGCCTCAAGTCGGCTCATGTCAGCTTGTGCCGCTGCTCTCGTCAGGACTCACGGGGCCCATCGAAATAAACAAGCCGGTCGGCAGCGGACCGCTCGCTCGCAATCAGGCAGACGATGTTCGTGTCATCCAGCAAGCACTGAACCAGGTGACGCTGAAGAGGGTCGCCGGCGGGCCGGTTCCACCCTTGGCGGTGGACGGAATCTGCGGACCCAAGACCAAGGCCGCCATCAGCCGGTTTCAACAGGTGCAGCTGAAGATCTTCGACGGGGTGATCGAGCCGAACAAGAAGACGATCATTAAATTGAACGAAATCATCGACCCGGTATCCGACGCAGACCTCAGGATCAGGCTTCAGCTGGCGTTGCCGCTGGTGCGCCTGGCGATCGGGGCGGCGCTCAGGGACCTGCAAGCTGTCATTTCCAACGGTCCTGCCACCACCGGACCAGCGGCCGTCGCTTCAGACAGGTTGAACCGCCATTTCCGGCTCAACACATTGTCTGCTTTGGACCAGTCCACAACGCGCATTGACCTGTTCGGCACCTTCACTCGTTTCAACACCGTCATCTCGAATCCCGAGGTGTTCAACATAAACGTCAACGATGAGTTCGATCTGAACAAGAGCGACCCGCAGATAGCCCTGACAACGCTACAAGGTTTCTTCGAAGAGGGTGTCGTCGACCCGAAGACCAAAAGGAGGCGGGACCGCATCCATCTGGGCCTTGGCTTTTTTGCACCGCGCGTCAGCGCTGAGTTCGGGTCCTTCATCATCCTTCACGAACTGGCCCATTTCATCGGGCGCGCCAATGGTCAAGACATCGATGATTTTGGCAAAGGTTGGTTCGACGACTTCTTCGTCAGAGGCCTGCCGGCTGCCGAACGGCTGTCCAATGCGGACAGCTATGCCGGCTTCGCTCATGAGTGCCGAGTCAACAGCTCGGCCAAGCCTCCATTCGTCACGACCGCTCCGGGCAATGCCCGACGCTAGAGCGCACCGGGGATGCGTGTTGCTCTAATTCGAACGGTCAGACTGCTCGCGACCTGAGCCAGCCATCTGCCAGGCGCGCACGCCGTCGGTGACGCGCTCGTAGAACTTGTCCGGGCCCACAAGGATCTCCAGACCCTCCAGCCGCATCCGCTCTCGCACCTGATCGCGGACCCGTGCAAAGGCAACGGTGATGCGTTGCTCCTGCAATTCCCTGATCACATTCGACAGCTCATCGAGAGCGGTGGTGTCCACCATGTTCACCGACTCGGCATCGAACAGGACATGCCTCACCGGCGGACGGGTCACGGCCAATGCAGTCTTCAGCCCATGCCCTACGTGACCGATGCTGGCAAAAAACAGATCGCCGCCGGGACGCCAGATCAGCAAGCCAGGAAAGGTGGTCGCCTCCGGATGCAGTACGACGTCGCGGTAGGCCTCCGTGCCGGGCAGTTGGCCGAGCGCCGCGCCCTGCGGATGGGTCGTTCGATAGATCAACATCACCAGCGACAGCACGACACCGAGGGCGATGCCATGAAGGACGCCGAGCGTGAGTTCGCCGGCGAAAACAATGACGGCGAGAGCGAATTCCCATCTGCTGCGGACGAACAGGTCGCGTAGCTGACCGGGCTTCGACAGGTGCAGCATTGCCGCGATGACGATGGCGGCGAGCGCCGGGTGCGGCATGCCGCGGAAGAGTGGCGTGAGAAAGAGCAGGGTGAGGAAGCAGAAAACTGCAGCTACCAGATTGGCGACCTGGGTGCGGGCGCCGGCGGACATGGCCACCGACGTCTTGGACAGGCTGCCGACGACGAGGAAGCCGCCAAACAGGCCACTCAGGACGTTGGCCGGTCCGTGCGCAATCAGTTCCTGGTTCGGATCGACGCCGCCGCCGCCCTGCTGCGCTGCAGCCTTGGCTCCGCCCAGCGCTTCGGCATAGCCGACCAGCACGATGGCAAGTGCGCCAGGAACAAGCTCAAGCAGGATCTGGGGGTCGAAGCTCGGCAGGACGAGGTGCGGCAGGCCGGAGGGAAGGTCGCCGACCACGCTGACGCCGGCCGCTTCGCCGCCCAGCAGGCTGACGATGATGGTGGCGGCGACCGCTACGATGAGCGCCGCGGGGACGCGAGGCACCAGGTGACGGAGCAGCTGCATGGCGATGAGGCTGAGCAGGCCGGTCAACACTGGAGCGAGCGAAGCGCCCGGCAGATGCTGCAGCACCGACCACAGCTTGTCGAAGAAGTTGCCGGCCGCGCCTTCGATGCCCAGCAGATGCGGCACCTGGCCGATGATCGTGACCCAGACCAGGCCCTCGATGAACCCGCGCATGACTGGCGCGGGGATGAAGGCTGCCATCCAGCCCATGCGCAGAACGCCGAACAGCAGGAAGAAGACTCCGATCAGGACGGCGAGGGTGGAGGTGAGAGAATTGAACTGCGCGCTGCCGTGTGCCGCGATGGCGCCTACTGTCAGGGCGGAGATCAGGCCGGTCGCAGTGTCCGGGCCGACGACCAGCAGGCGCGAAGAACCGAGCAGCGCGTAGGCAATCAACGGCGGCACGATGGTATAGAGGCCCATGATCGGCGGAACGCCGACGATGCTGGCGTAGGCCATCCCTTCCGGGACCATTACCGCCCAGACGGCGAGGCCGGCCAGAACGTCAGGAAGCAACCATGCGCGTCGATAGGCGGAAAGCCAGCCTATGGCGGGCACCACGCGCCGCACGAGAGAAGGTTGGTTGGTCGTGTCGGGCATCGTCTTTCGTGCGCGCCATCAGAAGTCTTCGGTCGAATGCGTTCGTTCGTAAACCAGCGTCTTGCGCAGGACCTCGAAAATCACGGCGGTGGACCAGCCAAACAACAGGATGCCGCACATCGCGGTCGCCGGACCCAGCAGGCGCCATTGCGTCGTCGGGAGGACGTCGCCATAGCCTAACGTCGTATAGTTGACGAAAGCAAAGTACAGCACGCCCGCTTCGCCGGGGGCCGCGCCAACGACGACGTAAGTCAGCGCCCAGACTGCAACCTCTATCATGTGAGCGAACATCAGGATCACGACCGTGCCGACCATGGTCATGATCAGGAGCAATGTCGGCCGGGCTATCAAGCGACCTGCAATACCAGGGGCCACTCTGACAATGGCTGTCATCACCGTTGCGTGGATGGCGATGCAGACGGTACTCGCAATGATTCCAACGAACAGTTGTACAAGCACGGTCTTCTTGCCTTCGTCCGCCGAGTGATAGGGCGCGGCCAGCGGCAGCATTGCTTAGCAGAACGTTCCCGGCAACGGGAGCGAACTGGTCATGATCGGCTGAAGTCTCGTGGCGACCTGGCCGAAGCCGGCGCAACGAATCGTGGCGCAGGTCGACCAAAGGGCCTTTCGGCCAAGTACAGCGTCGACTACCTTAGCCGAGAAGTTGAGATCAGAACCGCCCGCCGCGGTATGCACCGGCATGAATGCGGGCTGCGCGGGGACGACGGGCAGCGGATGCACGAACACAAGCCATGAAAGGATGGCTACGCAGCGTCGGGCTCCTGCTCGGCTTTGCCGGGCGGCAGTTTCATTGTGCCAGCTGTCGCCATCCTGCCGGGTGCGGTGTTCGCGTCGATCGGAATCTGGCTGCAAGCGGTCGAGCGAGGAAAGTGAAATCGAAGTGTCGGCCCACGATGCTGGCACTCGAATGTGCAGGCAATGAGGGGAACCAGCCATGTCGCTCTTCAATGTAGGCTTCGTCATCTTTCCGGATTTGACTCAACTCGACTTCACCGGTCCGCAACAAGTCCTCGCACGATTGCCTCAGTCGGCGATGCATATCGTTGCGAAGTCGCCGGCTCCTGTCCCCAGCGACAGCGGACTTGGTCTGGTTCCCACGCACACGTTCGAGAACTGCCCACCCCTGGATCTGCTCTGCATTCCCGGCGGCAACAATGGTGTCGTCGAGGTGATGGCGGATCGCGACACGATACAGTTCGTCCGTCGACAGGCGGAGACGGCAAGATATGTTACTTCAGTGTGCACCGGTGCGTTCGTGCTGGGGGTGGCTGGATTGTTGAAGGGGCGCCGAGCCACGACCCATTGGGCGTTTACCGAGCTTTTGCCTCTGGTCGGCGCCACGCACGAAAAGGCGCGCATCGTCAGGGACGGCAACGTGATTACGGCTGGCGGTGTGACGTCCGGAATCGACTTCGGCCTCAGTGTGGTGGCGGAGATTGCCGGCGAAACCGTCGCCCAGGCGATCCAACTGAGCATCGAGTACGATCCTGATCCGCCGTTCGACTCGGGCCATCCCGACTGCGCACCCGACTCCGTGAAATCCTCGGTCGCCCCCAGGTACGAGAAGGCCAGGGCCGCGTTCCGCGATGCTATCGGTCGCCAGTGACGAGATATTTCATGGGCGCAGCGGACCTTTTCGTGCAACCGGCTTTTCTCCTGCCGCCCGCCTCAGTATGACGGGGAGGTGAAGATCGCGGTGGATCCGTCATGCCCGTCATAAAGCGTCTGACTTTCATCGGCCTGGAATATGCCTTCGCACCCGAGAAGGCCTACGGCATGTCGCGCGGCGGCGGCTTTCGCCGGCAGGGCGGGCTGGTCGAGGTCGAGACCGATGCCGGCGTGACGGGCATCGGCGAGGCCTTCGGCAACTCCCTGGTGACCCGCGAGTACTTCCGCATGGTCGAACCGATGTTCGTCGGCAAGAGCATCTTCGACTTCGACCATGTCGAGGCGCGCGTGCGCAACGCCATGTATCATCTCGGCGTCGGCAATCAGCTCACCGCCTGCCTGGCCGCCATCAATGTCGCCTTGTGGGACGCCATCGCCCGAGGCTTTGGCGTCAGGGTCTGCGATCTGATCGGCGGCTGTGCCACGACGCGCATCCCGGCCTACGCCTCGACCGGCTTCTTCTCCAGCGATCCGAACCGCCAGCTCGACCACATGCTCGCCGAGGCCGCCGCCCATCCCTTTGCCGGCGCCAAGATCAAGATCGGACGCGGCATCAAGGACGACATCGCCCGCGTGCGCCGGGCTCGCCAGGCGTTGGGTCCGGACAAGCTCCTGATGGTCGACATCAACGGTGCCTACACCGCCGACGTGGCGCTCGAATGCGCACGCGCGATCGAGCCTTTTGCCGTGCACTGGATCGAGGAGCCTCTGCCGCCCGGCGATCTGCGCGGATACGCCGAACTCCGCCTGCGCTCGCCGATCCCGATCGCGGCCGGCGAGGCGCACCACACGGTGCGCGACTTCCGCGCGCTGATCGACGGCCGTTGCATCGACATCGTGCAGCCGTCGGTACCGGGCACCGGCGGCCTCACCGAGGCGCGGCGCATCGCCACGCTCGCGCAGGCGCAGAACCTCAGGGTGGCGCCGCATGTCTGGGGTGGCGCCATCGGACTCGCCACCGCCTGCCACTTGATCGCCTCGCTCCCCAACACGCCGCACACCGATCATCCGCCGCACCCGCTGATGCTCGAATACGACATGAGCGACAATGCCCTGCGTACGCAGCTCTTGAAGAAACCGCTCACGCTGGAGGCTGGCCATGTGCTGCTGCCCGGCGGGCCGGGACTCGGCGTCGAGCTCGACCGCGATGCCTTAGAACGCTATCGCGTTTGCTGACCGGCGCTCGCCGTGCCAATCTTTCGCTGAAAGTTCGGGAGTGGGATCAATGACCAAGGCAACTCGTCGCGGCTTCTCGGCCGGAGCCGCGCTTACCGTGCTGGGCTTGGGAAGGGTTGCCAGCGCGCAGCCGGCATCCGTCAAGATCGGTGTCATCTATCCGCTGAGCGGCAACTCGGCGAGCGCGGGCAACTATTCCAAGATGGCGATCGAGGTCGGCGCCGAGGTCATCAACAACGGCAATGCCGATCTGGCCAAGATCATTCCGCTGGCCAAGGGCGGCGGCCTGCCGGGCCTCGGCGGCGCGAAGATCCAGCTGATCTTCGCCGACAACCAGGGCACGCCGGCGGCCGGCCAGAACCAGGCGCTGCGTCTGATCTCCGAGGAGAAGGTGGCGGCGCTGATCGGCGCCTACCAGTCGGGCATCACCCTTACGGCCAGCGCCATCGCCGAGCGGCATGGCATGCCGTTCGTCAACGCCGAGTCGGTCGCCGCCAACCTGACGGAGCGCGGCTTCAAATGGTTCTTCCGCGTCACCCCGGTCGCCATCGACTTCGCCCGCGCCTATTCGACCTTCCTCAAGGAGCAGAAGGCGGCCGGCCAGAAGGTCAACTCGATCGCGCTGGTGCACGAGAACACCGAGTACGGCAACTCGGTCGCCAGCGTCATCGCCGAGCAGTTCGGCAAGGACAGCCTGCCGATCACCCAGAAGATCGCCTATTCGGCGAACTCGAGCGACGTGCAGCCCCAGGTGCTGCAGCTCAAGGAGAAGAACCCCGATGTCGTGATCTTCATCTCCTATACGTCGGACGCGATCCTCTACGCCAAGACGATGAAGGAGCTGAACTGGAAGCCCTCGATCATGATCGCCGACAATGCCGGCTTCAACGATCCAGCCTTCCTGAAGGCGATGGGCTCGACAGTCGAGGGCCTGGTCAACCGCTCGGCCTACTCGGGCGGCAAGCCGGGCAGCGTTCCGGCGATCTTCAACGACCTTTACAAGGCCAAGGCCGGCGTCGAACTGGACGACGTATCGGTGCGTGGGCTGCAGGGCTTCCTGGTGCTGGCCGACGCGCTCAACCGCGCCGGCTCGACCGACCCGGCCAAGATCCAGGCGGCACTCAAGGCCACCAACCTGCCGGCCGAGCAGATGGCGGCGGGCTACGACGGCGTCAAGTTCGACGACAAGGGCCAGAACGTGCTGGCGTCCAGCGTGGTGACCCAGCTGCAGGGCGGCAAGTATGTCACCATCTTCCCCAAGGCGCGCGCCACGGCCTCCGTCATCCTGCCCTACAAGGGCTGGTAACCGTCGCGACCTGACGTAACGGAAGCAACAGGGGTGTCGATCACGCTGGCCCAGGTGATCGTGAGCGGGCTCTTGCTCGGCGCGGTCTATGCCCTCTTTTCGTCGGGCCTCACCCTGATCTGGGGCATGATGAACGTCGTCAACTTCGCGCACGGCGACTTCGTCATGCTGGGCATGTACAGCGCCGTCGTGATCTGGACGGCGCTGGGCGGCGGGCCATTCGCCGCCGTGCCGGTCGCTGCCATGCTGATCGCGACGCTCGGGATCCTGAGCTACTTCCTGCTGGTCCGTCACATCATGCGCGGCCCGATGCTGGCACAGATCCTGGGCACCTTCGGCCTGGCGCTGTTCCTGCGCTACTCGGCTTTCTGGTACTTCGGCGCCGATTTCAAGACCCTGCCCGACACGATCGTCGGCGGCTCTTTCGTCCTGGGCGGCGTGCGCTTCGAAGGCTCGCGCGTGCTCGCCGGCGCCATGGGCCTCGCCATCACGCTCGCGCTTCATTTCATCCTGACACGCACCGCGGTCGGCAGCCGCATGCTCGCGGTGTCGGAGGACGCAACGGCGGCCCAGCTCATGGGCATCCGCCCGCAGCGCATGCAGGCGCTCGCCTGGGCGATGGCGGGCGCTGCCACCGGCATTGCCGGCGCGCTGATCGCCAACTTCTTCTACACCTCGCCCACGGTCGGCGAGACCCTCGCCATCATCGCCTTCGTCACCGTTTCGTTCGGCGGTTTCGGCAGCGTGCTGGGCGCGCTGGTCGCCGGGCTGATCATCGGCGTCGTCGAATCGCTGTCGGCTTACCTGATCGGCCCCGTCTACAAGGACGTCGTCGTGTACGTCCTGTTCGTCCTGGTGCTGTGGTTCCGCCCCCAAGGCCTGATGGGGAAGGCCTGATGGGAAAGTCATGAAGCGCTATCTCTTTCCGGGCGCGCTGGTCGTGCTCGCGCTGGTCTACCCGATGCTGGTCGCGGGCTTGCCGGTGTGGGAGCGGCTGGGCGCGCTGGTCCTTCTGGGCGCGATCGGCGCCTCGGCCTGGAACATCGTCGGCGGCTATGCCGGCCAGGTCTCGGTCGGCCACTCGGTGTTCTTCGGCTTCGGCGCCTACTCGGCCGTCGTTGTCTACACCCATCTCGGCTGGCCACCGATCGCTGGCGCTCCGCTCGGCATGCTGCTGAGTATCGCCCTCGCGGCGATCATCGGCGTGCCGACGCTGCGCCTCGCCGGGCACTACTTCAGCATGGCCACCATCGCCGTGGCCGAGCTGGTGCGTGTGCTGAGCTCGACCTCGGAGTTCCTGGGCGGCGCCCAGGGATTGGGCGGCCCGGCCATGCCGCGCACGGTCTTCGACCTCTCCTTCATCTCGGCGACGCCGTTCTATTACATCTTCCTCGCCGTGCTCGCGTTCCTGCTCGGCCTGACCTGGTGGATCGAGCGCGGCCGCATGGGCTTCTACCTGCGCGCCATCAAGGATTCCGAACGAGCGGCGCGCTCACTCGGCGTCTCGTCCGGCCGCTACAAGCTCTATGCCTACATGCTGAGCGGCGCCTTCACCTCGCTGGCGGGCTCGCTCTACCTCTGCATGTTCGGCTTTGTCGATCCCGAATCGGGCTTCGGCATCCTGATCTCGGTGAAGATGGTGGTGATGGCAGCGCTCGGCGGCGCGGGCGTGCTGTTCGGTCCGCTGGTCGGCGCGCTCATCCTGGTGCCGCTGGAGGAATTGTCGAACAGCTTCCTCGGCGGCCGCGGCGCCGGTCTCACTTTCGTGGTCTACGGAGCGATCATCGTCATCATCGCCCGCTTCCTGCCGAGCGGCCTGCTGTCGCTATTCGAGCGGCGGCCGGCACGGCCAACAGCGGCCAAGAACCAGCCTGCGAGCGGCCATGCTGATTGACGCCCGCAACGTCACCAAAGCTTTCGGCGCCTTCAAGGCGGTCGACGACGCGTCGGTGTCGGTCGAGGAGGGCGACATCCTCGGCCTGATCGGCCCCAACGGCGCCGGCAAGTCCACGTTCTTCAACTGCCTCACCGGCGACCTGCCGGTGACGTCGGGCTCGGTGTCCTTCGCCGATGCCGATGTCACGCGCCTGCCGCCCGAGGCGCGCGCGGAGCTGGGGCTGGCGCGCACCTTCCAGGTGCCGCTCACTTTCGAATCGATGTCGGTGCTCGACAACGCCACCATCGGCGCGCTGCTGCGCCATCACACCGCCCGCGAGGCCCGGGCGAAAGCGCGCGACGTCCTGCAGCGCGTCGGGCTCGGTCACGTCATCGATGCACCGGCCAGAAGTCTCGGTACGCCGGGCCGCAAGCGGCTGGAGATCGCCCGCGCGCTCGCCTCCGAGCCCAAGGCGCTGCTGCTCGACGAGGCGATGGCCGGCCTGACGCCGACCGAGGTGCGCGATGCGATCGAGCTGGTCCGACGCATCCACGGCGGCGGCATCACCATCGTGATCGTCGAACACATCATGGAGGTGATCGTCTCGCTCGCCCGTCGCGTCGTGGTGTTCCACCAGGGCCGCGAGATCTCGCGCGGTACGCCGCGCGAGGTCACCAGCGACCCCAAGGTGATCGAGGCCTATCTCGGGCGCCGCAAGGTGCGGCACGCATGAGTGCGTTGCTCAGGATCGAGCATCTCGAGGTGCGCTACGGCGACCTCATCGGAGTGGCCGATGTCTCGCTCGAAGTCCCGGCGGGATCGGTCGTGGCGCTGCTGGGCTCGAACGGCGCCGGCAAGACGACGACGCTGAACGCCATCGCCGGTATCGTGCCGGCGTCTGCGGGCACCGTCGCGTTCGCCGGCGAGAACATAGCGGGGCAGCCGGCCTACGCCATCGTCCGCAAGGGACTGGCGCTGTCGCCCGAGGGCTGGCGGCTGTTCACCCAGCAGAGCGTCGAGAACAACTTGCTGCTCGGTGCCACGCCGCTCGGCGATCGCAAGCGCATTCCCCAGCTGCTCGAGCGGGTCTATTCGGTGTTCCCGCGGCTTGCCGAGCGGCGCGCTCAGCGCGCCGGCACCATGTCGGGCGGCGAGCGCCAGATGCTGGCCGTTGGCCGGGCCTTGATGAGCGAGCCCAAGCTCCTGCTGCTCGATGAGCCGAGTCTCGGCCTCGCGCCCGCCATCGTCGATTCCATGTACGACGCCTTCGCCATGCTGCACAAAGCCGGCCAGACCATCCTGCTCGCCGAGCAGTCGGTGGACCTGGCGCTCGAAGCCGCCGACCACGCCTACGTCCTGCAGGTCGGCCGCACCGTGCTGCAGGGCCCGGCCGGCGAGATGGCGCACAATCCCGACGTCCAGAGGATCTATCTCGGCATCGAGTGACCGAACGCTGACCTCCCGCAGGGACTGACGGCGCGTCCTGTGGGGACTAGGATGGTTGCCGGAGGAAACCAGCGATGAACCTTGTCAATCGCCTGACCTGTATCGCCCTCGTTGCGCTGCTGCCGTCGATGGCGTCGGCGCAGTCGGTCAATTTCTGGCTGGCTGGGGAGCCCGGCAATATCCAGGGCTGCATCGCGGCCGATCCGCAGTTCACGCGCGAACATACCTTCACCCTGAAGGATGGCGAGGCCGAGATCACCGAGCCTGGCGGGCTCAAAGAGAAAATGAAGCTGGTTCGGCCGAACGTCTATGAGATGAGCATCGTGCTGGGCCGCCTCAATCTCCACTATGTTGCCGACCTCTCGGTGACGCCGCGCACGCTCACCGTCACCGAGCGGAATCTCGGCTGCAAGTGGACGGCCAAGAAGGAGTAGGCCGCCGGCCGTTTGTCGACGCCTGAGTGAAATGAACGGGCCGCGCCGCTCCATTCCGTTCCACATCACGCTCCTGACGTTGATGGTGTCGATCGTGCTGCCGCTGGCCACGGCGCTGCTGTGGCTGGGCTGGCGCGCCGTCGACCAGCTCGAGGATCGCAGCATCCGCCATCGGATGGCCGCCCTGGACGGCGCCGTCGAGGCCTTCCTGACGTCGGGTCTGCGCGTCGTCGTGGCGGTCGGCAGCACCTTGGCGGAGACGGAGGCGTTCAAGCCCGGCAGCGCGGTCCCCGACAGCGAAAGGTTGCGCCAGTTCGCGGTCGCCATCGGCCGCTATCCCGCCATGGCCGCCATCTATGTCGGTTACGACGACGGACGTTTCCTCTATGTCGGACAGACCGACACGCTGTCGATCAGTCAGCGCCTGGAGTTCGATGCGCCAGACGCACCCTCGCTGCTGATGCGCTCGTTCGTAGCCGGTACAGGAATGCGGCAGGAAAGCTGGTGGTTCCAGTTGGCCGATGGCAGTCGCACGCCGGTCGAGACGCGCCAATCGGACTACGACCCGCGCACGCGCCCCTGGTTCGTCGATGCGATGCGCGCGAAAGGCGCGGTGCTGACCGAGACCTACAGCTTCGCCCTGACCAACGTCGTCGGCGTGTCGGCCGGCATGCCGCTGCGCGAGGGCGGCGTGATCGGCTTCGATTTCACCTTGACTACACTGTCGCGTCTGATCGGCGACTACCGCTTCACCGACAACTCCATCATCATGGTGGCGAGCGACACAGGCGCTGTCTTCATGGAGTCGGAAGCTTGCCGGAACGAGGGCAGGACGTGCCTGTCCGGCGACGATCAGGTGCGTGCGGCAATGCGCGAGGCCATCACGCGGGCTGCGTTCGACGGCGAGCGCATCGAGCGCAACGTCACCCTCGCCGGACGCGGCTACCGACTGCTGGTGCATCAGATGCCGCCCGTCCTTGGCCGCCGCTACCTGGTCGCCGCTGCCGTGCCGATTGCCGAGCTGTCGGTCGATTCACGGACACTCCTGGAGCGCGCCGGGCTCGCAGCGGCGATCGCCGTGGCGCTGGCGATCGCCGGCGTGCTGGTGGTCTCCTTCATGCTGTCGCGATCGATCTCGCGCATCGCCGCAAAGACCGAGCGCATCCGCAATCTCGACTTCTCCGATCGCACGCGGATCGAGAGCCGCATCACCGAGATCGTGCGCCTGTCCGACGCGATCGAGCGCATGCGGGAGGGGCTCGAGGTATTCGGCCGTTACGTATCGAAGCACCTGGTGCACCAGATCATGCGATCGCCCGAGACCGCCGGGGTCGGCGGCGTGAGGCGCGAGATCACGGTGATGTTCACTGACATCGAAGGCTTCTCCCGGATCGCCGAGACCATGGAGCCCGAGCTGCTGACCAGCCGCCTGTCGCGGTACTTCGATGCTCTGGGGGCAGCTATCCTGACCAACCGCGGCACCATCGACAAATACATCGGCGACAGCATCATGGCCTTCTGGAATGCGCCGGAGCCCGATCCCGACCACGTCGCCAATGCCTGCCGTTCCGCCCTGCAGGCCGCCAGCGCCGGGCGTGAGCTTTCCGAGAAATGGCGCCAGCTCGGCCGGGCCGGCTTTCGCACGCGCTTTGGCCTGCATACCGGCCCGGCGGTAGTCGGTAATGTCGGCGCCCGCGAGCACATCAACTACACGCTGGTCGGCGCGGTGGCGAACCAGGCATCCCGGCTGGAGGGCCTGAACAAGATGTATCACACCGAGATTCTGGCCAGCGGCGAGGTCGCCGCCGCCACTGCGGACCGCTTCGTCTGGCGCCAGATCGATCGCATCGTGGCGGCCGGGACGACCGAAGAACATGACATCCACGAGCCGATGGGAGAGGTCGATTCGGCCAGTCAGCATGCCGAGTTCCTTGCCGTCTGGCGCGCGGGTCGTGAAGCCTACGGGGCCGGCCGATTCGACGCTGCGCTCGCGGCGTTTCGCGCAGCCGCAGTGCTCAGGCCCGACGACGGACCATGCAGCGTCTTCATCCACCGCTGCATGGCTTTCCTGCGCAGCGGCCCGCCCAAGGAGTGGAACGGTACGTGGCATTTCGACAGCAAGTAGACAGCGTGAGTCGTGGCGACGGATGGACCATTTCCTGGCGAGCCGGTAGAATCGTATGGCCCCAATGGAGAGAGCGACTTGTCCTTGGCCGGGACGCGTGTGTTCATCGTCGAGGACGAGGCGCTGATCCTGGACACCCTTCAGGACATGCTGGAGGACCTCGGCTGCGAGGTGGTCGAAAGCGCGGCGCGGGTCGGCGAGGCGCTGGCCAAGGTCCCCGCGCTGGCATTCGATGTCGCCGTCCTCGACGTCAACGTCGCGGGTGAAAGGATCGATCCGGTGGCCGATCTCCTGGCCAATCGCGGCGTGCCGTTCCTCTTCTCCACCGGCTACGGCCGGTCGTCGCTGGCCGCCGCCCATCGCGAGCGGGTCGTCCTGACCAAGCCCTATCGAAAGAGTGACCTCGAGGTCGCGCTGGCAGCCGTCCTGCCGAGGTGATGGTCGTGTCCGGGCCGGGGGCTGCTCCTGCGAGGAAGGGTCACTCGGCCGCCGTCCATCTCATCGTGTTCGCCTTGGTCGTCGCAGCACCTCTGGTGCTGCTGGTCGGCGCGCTTCTCTATCGCTCGGTGGCGCTGGAGAAAGAGCAGATCGAGCAACGTATCGGCCAGGTCCTGCAAGCCTTGGTCGCCGACCTCGACCGCGACATGGATCGGCGCATCGCCATCCTGGAGACTCTGTCGACCTCGCCCCTGTTGCTGGCGGAAGACTGGCCGGCCTTCTATGCCCAGGCCAGGCAAGGCCTGGGCAGTCGAGCCTATCTCGTCCTGATCACCGCTGACGGCCGCCAGGTCGTCAATACCTACGTGCCCTACGGCGAGGCGCCGAAAATGACGGGCGATCCGGAGTCGCTGCAAAGGATGAAGCAGGACCCGCGTCCGGTCGTCTCCGACCTCTTCACCAGCCTGGTGGTGCGACAGCCGGTCTACAACATCTCCATCCCGGTGATGCGCGACAAGGACCTGCGCTACGTCATGAGCCTGGGTCTGATGCCCGAGGACCTGCGCGCCCTGCTGCAGAGCCAGAGCCTGCCGCCGGACTGGACGGCGGCGATCTGGGACGGCAACGGCATCACGATGGCGCGCACGCACGAGCAGGCGCGCTTTCTCGGCGTTGCCGTGCCGAAGCATCTCATGCAGTTGCAGCCGGAAAAGGTCGTTCGGACCACGAACATCAACGGCGAGGCGGCATTGATCGCCGTTGGCCGGAGCCATTGGTCGAACTGGACGATCGACGTTTCTTTTCCGGCGGCCCTGGTCGATCGCCAGTTGCGCGATTCCCTCTTATTCTGGGGCGCCACCATCCTTCTGATGGCCGGCCTCGCCGTCGGCCTTGCCTTCCTGTTCGGCCGGGCGTTGACGCGGCCGTTGGCGGCCACCACCGCTGCCGCGGCAGCGCTGGGCCGCGGCCAGGGTATCACCATCGCCGATTCGGGCATTCGCGAGGTCAATGCCGTCGGCGAGGCGCTGCGCCGCGCCCGCCACGATCTCGAGCAGGGCTCGGCAGCCCTGAGGCGAAGCGAGGAGCAATTGCGCACGGCGGCCGAGGCGGCGCAGTTCGGCGCGCACGAATACGATGTCGTGCACGATAGCGCGCTGCGCTCGCCGCAGTTCCTCAAGATCCTGGGCGCCGATGAGGGTGACACCACGGCCACCTTCGAGGCGGGGCTGGATTTCGTTCACCCCGACGACCGCGATTCGACCCGCCAGCGCAAGCAGCAGATCCTGACGGGCGCCGGCGGCCAGTATCAGCTCGAATACCGCATCCGCCGCCGCGACGGCCAGGTGCGCTGGGTGATGGATCGCGGGCAGGTGATACGCGACGGCGACGGCAAGCCGCTGCGCGTGATCGGTGTCGTGCTCGACATCACCGAGACCAAGGAAGCCGAGCTGCGCCAGTATCTGCTGTTCGACGAGCTGAACCACCGCGTGAAGAACACGCTTGCCATCGTGCAGGCGCTCGCCCAGCAGACCTTGCGCACGCGGCCGGACCCCCGGCAGTTCGCCGAGGCTTTCTCCGACCGGCTGGCGTCGCTGGCCCGTGCCCACAGCCTGCTCACCAACGAGTCGTGGCGGGGCGCAGCCTTGCGCGACATTGTGACGACGGCGCTCGAGGCCTTCGTCGACGAAGGTCGGCCGGTCGAGATCGGCGGTGATGCCGTGATGATCCCGCCGACCGCCACCATCACGCTCAGCCTGATGCTGCACGAGCTTGCCACCAACGCTGCGAAATACGGCGCACTGTCGGTCGCCGAGGGCAGGGTGTCGATCCGCTGGAGCGCCGTCGGTTCACCCTCCACCACCGCGGTCGACCTGCACTGGCAGGAGGACAACGGCCCGCCGGTGTCGTCGCCCAGGGACCGCGGGTTCGGCTCACGCCTGCTCGCCGGCAGCGCGCGGCAGCTCGGCGCGGCGTTCGAAGTCGACTATGCGCCGCAGGGCCTGCGCTGCCGCCTCAGCTTCTCGGTGCTGCGGGTTGGATAGGGCCTTGCACGGCGCTGTAACCGACGGCAGCGAAAATCGATCTGGTTTGGCCGCCAGGCCCGACTTGCAGTAGAGAAATCGCCGAGATGACATCGAAGACGCTGAGATCGAACCAAGCCGGTGGGAGCGCACGGAGCGTGGCCGGGGCAGGGGCACTGCTCGCGTTGCTGCTGACGCCCGTGACCGCCTTGTCTCAGGAGCCTGGCCGCTCCGGCTTCTACTTCGGCGGCCATATGGGCTACCTGTTCGGCAACGGCACGGCGACGCTGGCCGACCCGATCGGAGTCCAGTCGGCCGGCGGCAACAGCCCGTACGGCACTTTCTATGGCGGCGTGCACTTGGGCTACGAGCAGCATTTCCCCTCGCGCCTGATGCTGGGGCTCGAACTCGACATGTCCTTCGCCAGCTATAGCGACCTCGCCAACGTGCTGTCGTACCGCGCGACCGGTACCGGCACAGCCGACGAGCAACTCGAGTACCTTGCGAGCCTGCGCGCCCGGGCCGGCTACGACGTAGGATCGTGGACTCCCTTCGTGACCGGCGGCATCGCCTGGGCGAGCACGCGCTACTCGCGCACCGACCTGACCACGGGCAACGAGGATGCGAGTCCCAGCAACATCCGGGTGGGCTGGACGGTAGGCGGCGGCCTCGACTACCGCCTCGGCCCGCGCTGGACCACTCGCCTCGAATATCTCTACACCAACCTCGGCCTCACCTCCCTTCAGTTCGCCTCGGCGCCCGCGCGCTACGATTCGCAATACGACCTGCATCAGTTCCGCGTCGGCTTGAACTACAAGTTCGGCGTCGACGACGAGAAGAAGGCGAAGGACGACGATCGTGGCCCTGGAACTTGGGAAGTCCGCGGTCAAACCACCTTCATCTATCAGGGCTATCCGCCGATCCATGCGCTCTACAGCGGCACCAACAGCCTGCCGCCGGAGGGCCAGAGCCGCGAGACCTGGACGGTTTCGGGCTTCCTCGGCGTGCGGCTCTGGCAGGGCGGCGAACTCTATTTCAACCCCGAGCTCCTGCAGGGCTTCGGTGTTGCCGACACCGTGGGTGCCGCAGGCTATCCCAATGGCGAGGCGCAGAAGTCGAACTTCCCCTACCCGCGCTTCAACGTCTCGCGCCTGTTCCTGCGGCAGGAGATCGGACTGGGCGGCGAGCGCGAGACGGTCGAGAGCGACTACGGCCAGCTCTCGGGCGAGCGAGACGTCAATCGGATCACTCTGCAGTTCGGCAAGTACTCGGTGAAGGACATATTCGACACCAACGCCTACGCCAACGACCCGCGCATCGACTTCCTCAACTGGTCGATCTGGGCGGCGGGCGCCTTCGATTATCCGGCAGATCGGCTCGGTCTGACCTGGGGCCTTGCGGCCGAGCTGAACCGGAAGGACTGGTCGGTGCGTGCCGGCTACTTTCTGGTGCCCTTCGAGTCCAATGCCAACACACTCGACACTGCGCTGTTCGTGCGCGGCGGTTACGTCGGCGAACTGGAAATGCGCTACAGGCCGTTCGGCCGGGAAGGCGCGTTCCGGCTGGGCACGTGGTTGAACAGCGTCTATTCCGGCTCCTACAACGACGCCACCGCGCTCGCCAATCCCGCTCTCGGCCTGAACGCCAACGACACGATGCCGTTGACGCGGCGCGGCCGCACCAAATACGGCCTGTATCTCAATTTCGAGCAGGCGCTCTCTGACTCGGTGGGCCTGTTCGGTCGCTTCAGCTGGAACGACGGCCGCAACGAGATCATGTCGTTCACCGACATCGACACCAGCCTGTCGCTTGGCGTCCAGATCAAGGGCACGCCCTGGGGCCGGCCGGACGATCGTGTCGGCATCGCCGGCGCCTGGAACAACATCTCAGGCGATCACAGTGCCTACCTGGCGGCCGGCGGACTCGGCCCGCTGGTCGGCGACGGAGCCTTGAGCTACGGCTCCGAGAACGTGTTCGAAGCCTACTATGCCTTCCAGCTCACCAAGGGCATCGTGGCGACGGCCGACTACCAGTTTCTCGGCAATCCCGCCTACAACGTCGTGCGCGGTCCGGTGAGCGTCTTCAGCGGACGGCTGCGCATGAGTTTCTGAGGGCCAGACTAGCTAGGGTCAAAACTCATAAAGTCTGCCACGCCGAGTCTGCTTCCGGGAGGATTCCAGACATTGGTCACGCGGAAAACTTCGTCAGAGTTTGACCCGAAGCGGACTTGCCGGCCGCCGTGAAGAAGGCCGCCTGATTGTTGATTCGGGTGAAGCGTCCGTGCATCGTTCACTCCTGAGTTGCGAGGTCGGGCGTGAGACGAGCAGACGCCAAAAGTACGTGGCGACACGCAGCTGGCCGTCGGTAACTTCGCCGAGTTTTCGCGAGGATCTCTTCGCATGCCTTGTCGTATGCGACTAAAGGAGACTGAGATGCGTCACCACGCAAACATTTTGGCAGCGATCTGCGCGGTTATCGGATTGAGCTGGGCAACCACCTCTAGCGGCCAGCAAAGTCCCGTCACGGCCATCGATGTATTGCTTCAACCGGACGCCACGATGCTGAAGCAAGCGCAGGCCACCAACGAGCGTCTGCTCAAAGTTTTTCCGAAGGGCTTTTCCCTCGACGAAGCGCACACGCCTCATCTGACAACGCTGCAGCGTTTCGTCCGAACTGCCGATCTCGATAAGCTCTACGACGCCGTCGGAAAGGCTCTAGCCGGCGAGAAAATCGCGAGCTGGAAGCTCAAGGCTTTTAAATACTACTATATCCCTTCGGGCGAAACCGGCCTTGCCGGCATCGTAGTCGAGCCGACCGACGATTGGCTCAGGCTGCAGCAGAAGATCATCGACGCAGTCGCACCCTTTACGGTGATCGAGGGGACTGCCGAGGCGTTTTACATCCCACCGTCGGAAGGTCCGATCGTCAAAGGCTTGATCGAGTACGTGCAGACGTTTGTCCCCGACTCGACTGGCAAGAAATTCAATCCGCATGTCACGGTCGGGATCGCCTCTCAGGAGTATCTGAGGGGGATGTTGGCGGAGCCGTTCGAAGCGTTCATCTTCTCGCCGAAGAGTGCTGCGGTTTACCAGCTCGGCAACTACGGAACTGCCCGCGTGAAGTTGCGTGAGTGGGAACTCAAGCCCTGAGGGCTGGTGATTTCCGCTTCTGGCCCTTCTCGGACGAACTAGTCCCCGCGACCAATGTCTGGAATCGGCCAGAAAGCAGAAGTGGACGACCACGCTTTATTGGGTTTTGACCCTAATCCTGCATCAACGTCTTCACGTGGGTGGAGACCGACTCGGCCAGGGCATCG
>CADECW010000110.1 GCA_902825855.1 uncultured Rhodospirillales bacterium
GCAGCGTTGGGGATGGAGCAACGGAGGGGAACTCCCGTCGCTAGTTATGTGGCCGGGCACTGCCCGACGCCCGTCCTCTAGACAGAGGAAAGCCCCGAGACGAAAGCACGGAAGGCGGTAACCAACCCGCGGATAAGAGCCTGATCAACCGTCGTCTCGACGCTCCGTCCCCAACTTTGCGCAGCTCACAGCCCGATCGCCCGGTGCCTCGCTGGCACCGACCAACCACCTTTGCCTTCGCTCTTGACCGGGGACATAAGAGACTAGCACGCACGGCTGCAGCTGCGCTCGCCATTCAAATCTCCTGTTTGGGACCGGACATGAAGGCCGCAACGGAGCTTGATATCCTTTCGCTGTTCGTGACGGCAATCGCCCTGTTCGATGTGCCGGACGCAGTATCGCTCAACGCTCAGTTGCGCCGGGTGATCGAGCAGCGCGAAAGAACTCATCCCGCCGGCCGCGTGCGTTCCAACCTGGGTGGCTGGCAGTCGAGCGACGATATGGAAACCTGGGGCGGTACGGCAGCCATCAAGCTGCTGGCATTTGCGCGAAACGTCGCGAACCGCATGACAACAGATCGCGAGGGAAATCCGGGCCGAGGACCGCACCCTGAGCATTTTGCCGTAACGTGGCGAGCGAACATGTGGGCGAACATCAACCGCAAGGGCGAGGGCAACGCATTTCACTCGCACCCAGGCGCGTTCTGGTCGGGAGTCTACTACGTCGACGACGGCGGCATTGTCGCCGATCCGTCGCTTGGAGGTGAGCTGGAGTTCATGGATCCACGTGGGCCCTTGCCGCTGATGTTAGCGCCGCATCTCGGCTATGTCGGGTCGAGCGACCTTTCGAATACCTCCATTCAGGCGCTGCGGCCCAAGCCCGGCCGGCTTGTGATGTTCCCCGCCTGGCTGATGCACCAGGTGCGCCCCTATCACGGAACCGCCGAGCGTATCTCCGTCGCATTCAATCTCACGCTGTGAACGCATCCGGTTATCTTGAAATACAGCCGAGCGTAAGGGGTATTCACGATTTTGCGTCTACTTGCAACGGAATCGAGGGTGGTATCAGCAGCCAAGCAGCGGTTTGCCTTCTGTCGCGAGCTTGGCGCCTCGCTGATTGCGGCCCTTGAGGGTTGAAATACGCGAGGAGTACGCAGGCTGTCCCGCCTGATGCCTACGATGATTGCCCGTCGGCAGCTTCGTGCCGAACTCACTCGTGAACCATCGCATCCAGCTTATTCACGCCGTTGATCCTCCATCGACCGGTAGAGCCGCGCCAGTCACGAACGAAGCCTCGTCGGACAAAAGAAACAGTGCCGCGTTGGCAATCTCCTCAGGTCTGCCCGGCCGTCCCAAAGGCGTCATGCCGGCGTGCTTGCGGATGAGCTCTTCTGGATCCTGGCCGCGTGTACTTTGTTGGTCAGGCCTGGCGACGAACACGCGTAACATCGGCGTATCTATAGGGCCGGGGCACAGAGCGTTGACGCGGATCCCATCGCGGGCCAAGCGCTTGGCGAGCGAGCGCGTGAGACCAACGACCCCGAACTTCATGGCAGAATAGACAGGACTAAATGGCGAGCCATGCAGGCCGGATGTCGAGGCCGTAAAGAGCAGCGCACCGCCGCCTCGCGCTCGCAATTCTGGAACGGCTGCTTCGGTGGTGATCAGCACAGAACGCAAGTTGAGGCGGACCGCCAAGTCGAAATCCGCCAGATCCAGTCCCTCAACCGAAGCGGGACCGGGATGGCCAAGATGGTTCCAGACGAAATCGAGGCCGCCAAAGGCGTTGGCGGCCTCTTTGACGATCTGGCGTGCCGCGTCGTCTTCACCCAGATCGGCCACGATGCCCTTAGCCCGGCCTCCAGAGTTCACGATCTGTGCGACCGTGGCAGCAACGCCTGCCTCGTCCCGATCGACGACGGCGACGGCAGCGCCCTCGCGAGCGAAACGAACGGCCCCTGCCCTCCCCATTCCCGAGGCGGCCGCGGTAACGATGCCGACCTTGCCCTTCATTCGCATGCTTGCCTTCCTCATTTAGGGTTCGCTCGGCGACGGCGCAGGGCAGCAGTAGCACATGGCGAACGAAGCCTGCGGCCTCTCCCAGACGCCTACAATTCCGTGTCTCCCGCAAGGAGGCGTTGCACGATCGTACGACGCAAAACCTCATTTGTGCCGTCCGCCACGTTGACCGAGCGAACGTCCTGCCACGCATGAACAAGTCCGAGCTCGTTGGTGAACCCCATGGCGCCATGAGTCTGGATAGCACGATCCAGCGCCCGGGCACCGATCTCCACCGCATAGGCCTTGGCCATCGACAGTTCCTTCACCGCCCGCTCGCCGCGGTCGATCAAGGCCGCCGCATTCAGCGCCATAAGATGCGCCGCATGCAGCTCCATCGCCGCTTCGGCCAACGGAAACGTCACGCCCTGGTATTCCGCGATCGGCTTGCCGAAAGCCTCACGCTGTTGTGTGTAGCGCAGCGCTGCCTCGATCGCCCAACGGCCAAGGCCCACGGCGCGAGCTGAATTGTAGATACGGCCGATAGAGACGCCCAACAGTCCGATGCGGAAACCCTCATGCAGTTCACCGACCAGCTGCCATGGCTCGACCTGAACGTCCTCCAGCACGATGGAGCCCTCGTTGCCACCCACCGACCCATGCATGCGGATGACACTCTCCAGCCTGAAGCCGGGTGACGCGGTCGGCACTAGAAAGGCGCTGATGCCACCAGCCCGGCGTGACGCACGGTCCGGATCGGTCACGGCAAAGACGATGCAGTAGTCTGCCTGCGGCGCGTTCGTCGTCCAGATCTTGCGGCCGTTGAGTCGCCAGCCAGTGTCGGTTTGTCTGGCTTTCGTCTGGATCATGGTCGCATCCGAGCCGGCACCGGGCTCAGACATGCCAAAACACATCGATGTCCGGCCCTCCATCATGCCCCCTAGAATCTCGGAGCGTGCACGATCCGTCACTTTCAATAGGACCGGGCTTGGACCGAAGGCCCAGTGGCTGACCGCATAAGCACCCAGCCAATGGTGGCTGCCACAAAGACGATAGATACGCTCCCACACAACGAAGTAGGCAAGCATGCCCATGCCTGCCCCACCCAGTTCCACAGGCACTGACATGGAGTAGTAACCAGCCTTTGCGGCCGCAATGCGCACGCCTCGAATATGGTCGACTACAGCGGGGACATAGCGGCCATCGTCGCTGTACGTGCGACGCGGATCGGACAGCAGCGCATGATCGCTCTGGTGACGCGGAAACACCTCTCTGCGAAGGAAACCTTCGATGCCATCCGCTATTGCGATGACGTCGTCAGGAATCGGAAAGGCAATGGCGGTCAATGTGATCCTTTCAACGGTTGTCGGTTGCTTGGTGCAGCTTCGCAGCACACACGCGCATTCCCAAACGCGACGGAGCCTGACTTGATGTGAGATTAGAGGGAGACCGTCCCGCCATCGACGGCAATCGTTTGGCCTGTCACCATCGAGCTGGCATCGGAAGCAAGATAGACGATTGTGCCAACCAGATCGTCGGTCGTGAGGACACGGCGAATCGACTGGCCGGAAACAATAGCCTTCACAGCGTCTTCCTTCTTCTCACCGAAGAACTGGCTCATGCCGTCTGTCTCAACGGCCGCAGGGGCCACTGCGTTGACACGTATGTTGAAGCGGCCCAGTTCGCGCGCGAGACCTCGCGTCAATCCAATCACGGCCGCCTTAGACGTCGTGTAATGCAGGGCGTTGGGCAGACCATATGTTGCAGCCAACGAGGAGATATTGACCACGGAGCCACCCCGTTCGCGCATGGGCGGCACAAACGCACGGCAGCAATTCCACACGCCGGTGACGTTGACACGCATGCATGACTCCCAGTCTTCCTCGGCGATAGTGTCAAAGCGACCCGACTTGAGCGTCGCAAACAGCGCCGCGTTGTTGACCAGCGCATCCACCCGGCCAAGCCGGGTGAGGGCATCTTCCGCCGCGTCGCGGCAACTGGTCATGTCTCCAACATCGCATCGCCGGCTGAATGCCCGACCGCCGTTAGTCTCAATCTCGCGAACTGTATCGCTGCAATCCGAGAGATCGAGCGCAACTACCGTGGCCCCAGCCTTGGCAAGCCCCTGCGCATAGGCACGGCCGAGGCCTCTCGCGGCGCCCGTTACAACCGCTACCCTGCCGGTCAGATCAGTCTCGGCCATCATCATTCTCCGTCACATTGGCGCACGGCTCCGCTCCCCCGAGGTCATCGACGAAGCGGTGGCTAGACCTGTCGCCCGTCTCCGTTCATGCAAAGGCGTCGCGACGGGAACACCAGCTCGTCCGCCAGGACGTCGACTGATCAGGTGTATTTGCGCACATCGTCGATCACCTTACCGTCGTTAGGCAGGCTGCCAGGCGCCACGAACTCCACGCGTCCCCGGACCTTGCAGATATTCTGGACGTTGCCCTCCACCGCCTTAGCCAAGTCGGTGGAGCCCCCGATGAGCTCGGCCTTCAGGGTCATGACGTCTTGCTGGTCGACCCAGTCGACGACCAGCCGCACGCGGCCGAGCTCCGGATGACGCCGGGCGATCAGCGCAATCTGTGCTGGGTCAACAAACATGCCCTTGACCTTTGTGCGCTGGTCGGCACGCCCCATCCAACCCTTGATGCGCATGTTTGTGCGGCCACAAGGGCTGATGCCGGGCAGCGCGGCGGACAGGTCACCGGTTCCGAAGCGCACCAGAGGATAGGCCCTGCTGAAGGTCGTAACGACCACTTCGCCTACCTCGCCGTCGGCAACGGGATCGCCGGTGCCCGGCCGCACGATCTCGACCAGAACGCCTTCGTCGACGATCATGCCCTCCAGGGCTTGGGACTCGTAGGCGATGATGCCCACATCTGCCGTGCCATAGCTCTGAAAGGCCGCTATGCCACGGTCGCGAAACATTTGGCGGAGCGAAGGTGGCAGCGCCTCAGCGCTGACAAAGGCCTTTCGAATCGACGAAATGTCCTTGCCAAGGTCATCAGCCTTCTCGAGGAGAATCTTCAGAAACGAAGGTGTTCCAACATAGCTGCCCGGTCGGATGGCTTCTATGGCGTCGAGCTGCAACTCGGTCTGGCCGACGCCTCCCGGCACGACCGCACAGCCCAATGCCCGCGCTGCAGCCTCCATCATGAGGCCGGCCGGCGTGAGGTGGTACGAAAAGGTATTGTGAACGATATCGCCGGCACGAAACCCTGCCGCATACATGGCCCGCGCGCCGCGCAAATAGTCCTTCTCGGCGGTATCGATCTCGAAAATGGGCCCTGGCGACATAAAAATGTGCTGGACTTGCGCGAGGGGGATGCTGAGCAGCCCTCCCATCGGCGGATTCCTCTTCTGCATCGCAGTGAGGTCTGCTTTACGCAGAATTGGAAGGCGTGCGAGCGCGGCGCGGCTCTTTACCGTAGCCGGATCGACGTCCTTTAACCATTCAGCAAAAAATGGCGCATTCGCCTTGGCATGCGCGACTTGCACCTCGAGGGCGGCGGCCAGTGCGATCTCCCGTTCTTCGAACGAACGTGTTTCAAGAGCGTCGAAATATTCGGTGCGTGCCATATCTAGCGCCGCCTTTCTGAGCGTCTCTGAACATCCGCTAAGACCGCGAAGATCTGCGGTGCCGGCAATACTTCACGAGAGTAAGAGGCATGCATGAACTGGCCGTGTTCAATCGAAGCTGGACCTCCGCCAAGCCGGAATTCTCGCCCACTTTGCAGTCACTCCTTGCATCTCGGTCTTTTGGTTATCCGTTCCATTAGTACCGAACATTCATTAGAATCTCAATATACGGCCCTCCAAGAAGTACTCAACTTGCAGCAAGCATTGTAGCCATATTCGAATTAACATTAGAACATTGTTGTGGTATTCCCGCCTTCCATAGGAGTGACGGCAGCCGTCGCCGCACCCTTGCTGCGGCATGTGGAGAGCGCATGGAGTATGTCGGCCTCGGGCTGTTCTGGACTGACCTCAAGGTCGGCCAGAAATTTCGCACCATCAATCGCACCATCACCGAAGCTGATCTGGTGAATTTCATCAATGCCACGGGTATGGTCGAGATGATCTTCACCGACGTGACCTTCAGCGAGCACCACGGCGCCATGCGAGGCCGTCCGGTGCCGGGTGCTCTTTGCTACTGCTTCGTTGAAGGTCTCTTGGTTCAGGCCACGATGCAGCATACCGGGCTCGCCATGTTGGAATCGACCATAAAGGTGCATGCTCCAACCAATGTCGGCGATACCATTCACGGCGAAGTGGAAGTGACGGCGATCCGGCCAACCAGCAAAGGGAACCGGGGAATCGTCACGACGATCAATAGCATCGTCAATCAGCGCAACGAGGTGGTGATAACCTACAATGTGACCCGCATGATGGCAGGGCGCAGCTGAACCCATCGCCTCTGTGCTTTGTCAGCGAATACGGTCGCCGGTCGCTTGGCAATGGACGAAAACCAAGACTAGTCACGGGACTTCGGTGGCTGTGGTTGCATGATCAGAACCGTGCCTTGAGCAGCGCCGCAAGTCCGGCCGTGGTTTTCGACGTCGATCCGCACTACTGCGGTCGAGCGCGTCATGGCGACAATGCGTGCCTCGGCAATCACCTTACCAGAGGAGACGGGCGCGAGGAGGTTCAGCTTGAACTCCGTCGTGGCTGCCCATTGGCCCGCTTGCATGTGCGGGTAGCATACGAGTCCAAGCGCATGGTCGCACAGTGCCGCGAGCACGCCGCCATGCAGATTGCCGAAACGCGTCAGCAGCTTCGCATCCGCCGCCATCTCCACGCGCAGCCGCCCGGGCTCGACGAGCGTGGTGCGTAGACCGAGATATTGCGGAAGGCCGGACGACGGTACGGCCGATTCCAGGAAGCGGCGAGCCACCTCCTGATCGAAGGGCGGGAGCCGCGGCGGTAGGTTCATGGCGTCGCTTCTTCCAAAGCCGTTGTTTCCTACGAGGGCGGAATGAGGCAGGAGTGGATCGACCGTTCGCCGTCGACTTGGCCGGCGAGTGTTCGGATCGCCAGATCCGCCTCTTCCAGCGCGAAATCGTGCGTGTGCATCAGCGCAAGCGGAACCTTGCGGCTTTCAATTAGATCGATCGCCTTGCGGTAGCCTGAGCTGAGAACACCGATGGCACCCTTAATGGTGATTTCCTTCCAGACAACCATGTCGGAGACGAAGTCCGGTACCGTCTTTTGACGCCTCTTTCCGTCCTGCATGGTGAATCCCTTCACTCCGGCAAGGACGATTGTCCCGCCGCGACGCACGTAGTCGAGCGCCCCTCGCACAGGTTGGGTGGCGTACGAGGTGACATCGACAACGACATCCACGCCTCTTCCGGCCGTGATCTCTCGGACACGCTCCCTGGGGTCCTCGTTGTCCACGTCGATCGTGTAGTCCGCGCCGAGTGCACGCGCGACGGCCAGCTTCTTGGCGTCCGAGGCCAGTCCGGTAACGATGATGGTGCCTGCCCCCGCATGGCGTGCGGCCACGACGCTGGCCAATCCGCGCTGCCCCGGGCCCAGGATCATCACGGTATCGCCGGCGCTTGTCGCGGGAAGCTCGACCGCCCAGCGAAAACCGGCGCCGAGTGGATTGAACATGACCGCGATCTCCGGCGGCAAGGACTTGTCGATCCGGTGAACGATCGCGTTGGGCGCGAGATACATGTACTGCGAGTATGCACCCCAGATTCCCGGCGCCACGGTGAGCGGGATGTAGGAATAGATCTGCCGCCGGTCGCACAGATGGTAGTGCCCGCCAAGACACGTGTTGCAGCAATGGCAGGACAGCATCGTCTCGACGCAGACACGGTCGCCGACATCGACGCGCCAGCGCTTCGCCGCGACATCGCCGATGGCCGCAATGATGCCCAACGGCTCATGGCCGGGGACGACCGGATAAGGCGTGTTCAGCGCGCCTTCGTATTGCTCGTGGTCGCTGCCGCAGATGCCGCAAGCCTCGATTCTAAGAATCGCGCTGTCGGCGCTTATCGGCGGGATCGGGAGATCACGACGCTCCAGTTGGCGCGGACCCGTCTGAACCATGGCCATCGTTTTCTTGGGCAGCATCGCGTCACCTCTAGCCGAGCTTGAAGTAGTCCGGACGGCCGGCCGACCAGAAGTCGCCCCACATCTGCTGCCCGCCATCGATGGTGAGGACTTCGCCGGTAATGAACTTGCCCGAGGGGCCAGCCAGATAGACGCAGCCTTCGACGACGTCCCAGACGTCCCCTGGGTGGCGCATAGGGTTGCTTTCGTAGAAGGTCTTGCGGCCCTCCTCGGAATACTGCGCGAAGCCGCTGCTCTCCACTGCACCGACGCCGAGGCAGTTTACTCGGATACCCAGGGGCGCCCATTCGACCGCGACCGTCTTCGACAGATAGATGACCCCGGCACGGGCGGCAGTCGAATGAGCCATGTGCGGCAATCCGCGTCCGATGGTGGCCGTAATGTTCACAATGTTGCCCGCCTGGGCATGATCGCGCCAGCGTCGAGCGGCAGCCTGCATCATGTACCACGTGCCGTTCAGGTTCGTGTCGATGACGGCCTTCCAGCCCTTGACGCTGAAATCGATGGCCGGTTGCGCAAACTGTCCGCCAGCGTTGTTGACGAGCACGTCGAGCCGGCCATGGCGCGACCATACGCGCTCCATGAACGATTCGACCTCTTCTGGTTCGCGAATGCTCATTGCCATGGCGTCGACATCGGTGCCCACGCCGCGCAGCAACGCGACGGTGGCTTCGAGCTTCTCGGGCTTGCGACCGCAAAGGACAAGACGTGCGCCGAGCCTGGCGAAGAGAATGGCGATGGCCTTGCCGATGCCGCTGCCACCGCCCGAAACCACGATCACCTTGCCCTTGAACAGGTCAGGCCCGAACACGGTGGGATGCGCGACGAGCTCGGCGTCGCTGAAGCCGAACCCGCGATCGCCGGCGGATACTGGATCGATCATGAGGGCCAACGTTTCGCCGGCATGATCAAGTCGGGTCCGCGAAGCGCGGCATGACCTTCGTCGCCATCAGCTCCAGCGATCGCAGTATCTGGCCGCGATCATGCAGACCCTGCGGAACCAGCAACACAATCTCATCCTGGCCGGGCACAGCCTTCTGAACCGCCTCCAGCCGACGTGAGATAGTGTCCGGCGAGCCGACGAGCAGCTCGGGCAGGCCCTGCCCGAACGGGGTGGCCCATTGGTCCCAAAACCACCGCATGTCCTCGAGCTGGGCGTGCGCTTCGGCATCGGTGGGCGCGCAAATGAAGATGCCGCCCCAGGCCGTCGCGTGGCCGGGCTTGACGGCTCGGCCGTGCTTCGCCGCCTCGTCGTGATAGGCGCGATTGAGCTGGCTGTAGAAGTCGAGCTTGTCCGTCAAGACGATCGGCTTGCCACCGTACTTCGCCCAGAACAACGCCGTGCGCATTGAGGCGGCGAAGCCGCCATAGAGGGGCGGATGCGGCGTCTGCAGCGGACGCGGTGCGATGCCGACCTCGTTAATGTGCATGTCCGGGGCGACGCCCTGCCCGTAGGTCGTGTAGACGCCGTGCGGATGCGGATTGACCATGCCGACCGGCGGGAAGTTCCAGTACCGCCCACGATGGCTGAAGGTATCGTGCGTCAGCGCCTTGACCACGACGTCGACGAACTCGCTGAAATATTCCCGGTTGGCTTCATCGGCCGGCGAGTCCTTGTTCCACGGACCGACCGCGTGGAGATCCTCGCGCACCTTGAAATTCTCCACCCATCGAGCCTGATAGCCGCGCACCAAGCCGACGCCGAAGCGGGCCCCCAGCATGTGGTCCATGGTGGCGATGTCCTCGGCAACGCGCAGCGGATTGTGCGTAGTCGAAACGAAGCCGCAGGTGATGACGCGCAGCCTCTTCGTGTGCTTGCCGAGCCACATTCCCATCAGCCGAGGGTCGTTCGAGATCTCGAAGCCCTCGATCTGCAAATGGTGCTCGGGATGGCCGAAGCCGAAATACCCGGCATCGTCGGCATACCGCGCGTACTCCGCGATCTCGTCCAGCATGCGCTGGTACAGCTCCGGCTTGCGGCCGGCCATCCCGCCTTCGAGTTCAGCCCGCCGGCCGACCGTGCAATAGATGAACAGGCTGAACTTCATGATGATCCCTCACGGCTCGGAAGCGATCCGCCGACAATTGATGCCGTGTCTCAGGACGAGAAGCAGCGGCCAGTTAGGCAGCGAGCCTGTAAAGGTCCGCCACGTTGTCGCGCAGGATACGCTGACGCTGTCCTGCGTCGAGATGGGCGGTCTGCTCGGCGATCACATCCTTGCTCCACGGCCAGGTCGAGTCGCTATGCGGGAAGTCGTTAGCCCACATCAGCTGATGCGGCGCCAGCATGTCGGCAAGTTTGAACGCGACGAAATCGTCCTGGAACGTCAGGCTGATGTTGTCGCGGAAATATTCCGACGGCAGGCGCGGCAGCTCCTGTCCCTTCATCCAGTAGCGGTGGCGCTTGTAGGCGTGATCCATGCGGTACATGAAATGCGGCGCCCAGCCGGCATCGGCCTCGACACACACCACCTTGAGTTTCGGATGACGGGCGAACACGCCGCTGAATATCAGCATGCCCATGATGTCTTGACAGCCGCGAATGATCGACAGGAACCCGTTGATTTTGGGGCCACGGTGCTGATTGATGCTGTCGCTGCTCGACGTCAGGATGTGCCACGACAACGGAATGTCGAGAGCGACGGCGGCCTCCCAAAGGGCATCATAGGAGGGGTTGTCATAGTCGAGTTCGCCGGGATTGCCCGGCATCATGACGCCCTTGAATCCCATGGCCTTGATGCGTTCGAGATCGGCGACGCCTTCCTTGATGGTGCGGATCCCCGTTTGACCGATGCCGATCAGCCGGTCGGGGGCATGTGCCGTGTACTGCTGGAGCCAGCGATTGTAGGCGTCGAAGCAGGCCTTCTTGTAATCTTGGTCGGGGTGGTTGCAGAGGACCATGCCGACGGTTGGATAGATGATTTCCGCGCCGACGCCGTCCTTGTCCTGATCGGCAAGACGGGCGGCCGGATCCCACCCGCCGCGATGCAGGTCCTCAAAACGCGCACCGCCGATGCGGATGCTGCTGGGCTCGACGCCCGCCGCAGCAACCAAACCCATCGGGATGGTCTGTTTCATGCCTTCAACGACGTAGATGTCGCCGTACTTTGGATCGCGCACGACATGGGGTGCACGGTCGCGGTAGGCGGGTTCGATGTGCTCGCGATAGCAATCCGGCGGTTCGGTGATATGCGAATCTGCGGAAATCGGAAGCTGTGTCATGGTCATCTCCTCGCGTAGTACAGTTGTTCAATCGAGATTAATTTCAAGCAATTGAAACGGGCGCCTTGCTATGGAATCGGCTGCCCATATGGCCCAACCTGGCCACATGCTTCCTGGAGCCCGAGTGCCTCGTGGACCGAGCGATGGAAATGCGCCAATGCGGGTTCGTTGCGGCCGAACAACAGACGGTCCTGCGCGCCGGAATGGAAGCCACGCTGCATGTCCTCACCCAGCGGGAAATCCTCCTTCTCCACCGTGTCGAGCAGGAGCTTCATGTTGCGATCCCAATGGCGCTTCGCCTTGTCGGTGAGCGCCGGCTCCGGGATGTAGAGCGACGCATGCATCACGCTCTCGTCCGGAGTGTTCCCGGGGAAGACCCGCCACGTCTCCATATGGTCCCCCTGCCAGACCAGCACGGTGTTGGGGAACAGCTCATAGACGACGGCAGTGTGCTTCAGCACGTCCCACTCGTGTTCCGGTGTCTCGCGCAGCGTCTCAAAACCGGCGCGCGGCACCGCCATTCGAAGGTTCCGGCCATAAGGATCGAAGGAGGTTTGTGCCCCCAGAAGCAGCGACGAGATCGTGTTCCGATGCAGAACCTTGATATGGTAGCCTTCCAGGAACGTACCGATGACGAGCTTCCAGTTCATCGCTCGCCGCAGCGTGCGCGTCTCGTAGTGGCTGTAGCGCTCGAACCTATACGCCGCCATCTCCGGCGCGAGAGTGCCCAGCAAGGCATCGGGGTCGAAGGGCTCTTCGCCACCCGGCCGCACCCAGATGAAGCCGTTGCGTTCAACTGCCGCCAGGCGTCGAAGGCCATGCGTGGAGCGGTCGACCTCGCCGAACGCGTCGGCTTCCCGAACGCCGAGCAAACGTCCATCGAGGCCGTAGGCCCATCCATGATAGGGACACGTGAAGGACCCGCCGGTTCGCGCGCAGCCTTGGGCGAGATCCGCGGTCGCCAGCTTGGCGCCACGATGGCGGCACACGTTGAGGAACGCGTTGACCTTGCCGTCCTTTCCGCGGACCACGAGAATCGGGCGACCGGTGAAATCGTTGGTGAAGAAGTCGCCGGGATTCGGCAGATCGGCAGTCATGCCGAGAATGAGTGGATGATCGCGAAACAGCAAATCGCGTTCGCGTCCTGCCTGATCGCGACAGATGTAGTCTCGTACTGGATTGGCAAAAGGCGCCGCGCTTCGTGCCTGCTCGCCCTTGTCGATGTACGTAAACAGAGTGTGGCCCAGCTCAACCTGTGTTGCGTGTTCCATAACCGTTTCTCCCAAACCACAGACAGGCGGCGTGCCGCCGCTATTTGAATCTCGGCTCCCGACGCGCACCAAACGCGGCCAGTCCTTCCGAGACGTTCTCCGAGCGGAGCGCGTCCACGACGCACGCGGACTCGCGCGCCAGCCCCTCCGCCAGCGTTTCGTCGAGACCAGCGCGGGCAAGCGACTTCATTGCCGCCATGGACTCGGGGTTGCGTGTTGCCAATGTCTGCGCATAGACCATGACCCGGTCAGCGAGCGCATCATCGTCAACCACAAGATTCACAAGACCCCAATCGCGCGCCGCCGCCGCATCCAGCCACTCCGCGCTGTACATCAGGTGAAGCGCTCGACGCAGGCCGACCAGGCGCGGCAGGCGCTGCGTGCCGCCCCATCCGGGAATGAGTCCATACCGCGAATGCTGGTCGCCGAAGCGCGCCGAACTGGCGGCGAACACGACATCGCATGCCATCGAGAGTTCGAGTCCACCGGCCAGACACAAGCCGTGTACCGCAGCGACGACCGGCAGGCGCGAGCGTTCAAGCGCGGTGAGGGCTTCGTGTCCCGCCGACAGGAAGGTCTGGAGTGAAGCCCGCGAAGCGCGCGCCTCGAGAACCTCGTCGAGATCGGCACCAGTACAGAAATGCTTGCCATTGGCTTTCAGCAGCACGACCCGGCACGCTGGATTCGCTTCCAAAGACCGAACGCCGGCACACAGGCCGTCCGCCAGGCCCCGTGAAATGCAATTGAACTTCTCGGGCCGGTTCAGCGTGATCACGCCGACCTGGCCTTCCAGGTCTACGAGAACAGGCGGCGCAGTGGTCATCGGCACCCTCCGCCTAGTAAGGCACTGCGACGCGGCCGATCTTCTCGCGCGCGATGATCATTTTTTGGATCTGCTCGGTGCCGTCACCGATTTGCAGGCCCATCACGTCACGCAGGCGCTGTTGGTGCGGCAGATCCATGGTGTAGCCGGAATGACCGTGCGTCAGCAGGCACCGATGGATGGTCTGAAAGGCTGTCTTCGGGGCCCACCATTTGCACATCGCCGCTTCCGACGTGTGGGGCATGCCCTGGTCGCGCAGCCACAGCGTCCGATAGCAGAGGAGCCGGGCAGCGGTGAGCAGCGTTTCCGCCTCGGCCAATGGCTCCGTCACGCCTTGATAGCGCGCCAGCGGGTGGCCGAAGGCTTGGCGTTCGGTGATGTAGCGCCAGGTTTCCTCGAGTGACGCGCCGGCCGGGGCCAGCACTTGCAGGCCAATCAGTGCGCGGCTGTAGTCGAAACCCTGCATGACCGTGCGAAAGCCCTCGCCTTCACCGCCGATGCGCCATTCGTCCGGCACCTTGACGTCCTGGAAGAAGACGGAGCCGCGACCGACGACCTTCGAGCCCACGTCGTTGAAACTGGACCGGCTGATGCCGGGCAGGTCGAGCGGCACGTGGAAGGCCGTCACGCCGCGAGCGCCGGAGTCGGCCTCGCCAGTGCGGGCGAAGACGACGATCGACTCCGCCTGTTCGATCATCGAAATCGAGGTCTTCTCGCCGTCGAGCACGTAGCCTTCGTTGTCGCGGCGCGCCTTGAGCTGGAGGTTTGCGGCATCGGAGCCGCCGCGCGGCTCGGTCAGACCCAGCGCCACCAAAGTCTCGCCCCGGCAAATCCTCGGCACGACGTCGCTCGCGATCTCAGGCGGTCCATGACGCGCCAGGATCGAGCCCATCAGCGATCCGAGAAGCTGCACATAGGCAACGCCAAGATCGGCCGCAGCAACGCCTTCGATTACCAGTCCAGCCGTGACGCCGTCCGCGCCGAGCCCGCCGAACGCCTCCGGCAGATCGACCCCGATCAGTCCAACAGCACCCATCTCCCGTATCAGCGATGGCGCAATGTGGCCCTCCTGTTCGCGCGCCACATAGCCCGGCGCGAGCTTTTCGACGCCGAAGCGCCGGGCGGTCTCGCCAATCTGCTGCTGCTCGGGGGTAAGGGAAAAGTCCAACCGTCGGCCCCTACTTGAGGACGTCCCTGAAGCGCGGCGGGCGCTTCTCGTTGAGCGCCTTGACCCCTTCCTGGGATTCGGCACTCGCGTAGTAAAGGCGCAGGGCCTGCATCCCCAGACCGCCGATGCCGCGAATGTTTTCGCTGTCGGCATTGAAGGACTTCTTGGCAATGGCGATGGCGGTGGGGCTGCGCAGCACCAGTTCAGCGCACCACGCCGCGACTTCGGCATCGAGCTTGTCGTCGGGCACAACGGCGTTGACCAGCCCCATGTCCATCGCCTGGCGTGCCGTGTAGCGCCGGCACATGTACCAAATCTCACGCGCCTTCTTCTCGCCGACCACGCGCGCAAGATAGGCGGTGCCGAACCCGGGATCGACGGAGCCCATCTTCGGCCCGACCTGACCGAAGATGGCGTTCTCGCCGGCGATGGTAAGGTCGCAAATCGTTGCCAGAACGTTGCCGCCTCCGATCGCGTAACCGCGTACCTTGGCAATTACCGGCTTGGGCACATCGCGGATGACGCTGTGCAACTCCTCGACCGGCATGCCGACAGAGCCACGCGTCGACCCGTCACCATATTGACCGCTGTGATCGGACTGGTCGCCACCAGTGCAAAACGCCTTCTCGCCGGCTCCGGTCAGGACGATGGCGCCGACGTCGTCATCCCAGCCGGCCTTGAGAAAGGCGTCGAGGAGTTCCACGACGGTGCGCGGGCGGAACGCATTGTAGACTTTTGGCCGATTGATCGTGATCGTGGCGACGTGGCCGGCCTGGGCGTAGAGAATGTCTTGATAATCCATCGGGTTACCCGTGCATCGTTAGGCCGCCCGAGACGCTGATGGTCTGGCCGGTGATGAAGCTGGCGTCGTCGCTCAGCAGGAAGCAGACGATGCCGGGATAGTCGTCCGGCTGCCCCAGGCGACGGAGCGGGATCGCCTTCTTCAGGGCCTCGGCAAGCCCCGCCGCGGATTCGCTAACCGTCGCGAACAGGGGCGTGTCGGTCGGTCCTGGGCAGACCGTGTTGAACACGATCCCCTGACGTGCCACTTCCCGGGCCAAGGTCTTGCCGAACGCTGCAATCCCGCCCTTGCAGGCCGAATAGACAGCTTCGCCTGAGGAGCCGACCCGACCCGCGTCGGACGCAATACTGACAACGTGGCCTCTGCCGTGCTTGACCATCTTTTTCAGCACGGCATGCGTGACGTTGAGCGGTCCCCAGAGATTGATGTCGATTACTTTCCGCCACAGGTCCCGGTCGCTGTCCACGAAGCGCACAGCCTTGTCCCAGCCCGCGTTGTTGACCAGGCCGCCGATCGGTCCAGAGGCCGCCTCAAACGCATCGACGGCGCGTGCCACCGCGTCATAGTCGACGATGTCGACCTCGTAACCAGAAGCTCGACCACCACGTTCGCGAAGTGCACTGGCCGCAGCTTCGGCCGCTTGCCCGTTAATGTCGAAGATGCCGACCACGGCGTCTTCCATCGCGAGACGCCCGGCGATCGCGCGGCCGATGCCGCTGGCGCCGCCCGTGACGATGACAGGCTTGCTCTTCAATCCACGCATCGTAACTATAGATCCTCCCGAAAGATAAATTCGCAAAGTCGGGCGATGGAACCGCTAGGCAATCTGCGCGCCCTTCCCCGACCACTCCACGGGTCAGGCGAGGCGATTGTGCTCGAGGACTTTCAAATACTCATTAGAAACGTAGGCAGCTGGTACTGATGAGTCAAGCGGTCCATGCCTCCTCCCCAACGGCGAGACCGAAACACCCTGCTCCTGTTCCCAAAGGGGTGGTCCGCGACCTCCACAGGCCGCTGTGGATACCTTTGCACGCTGCAGTCCTTGCCTTTGGGAAACCAACCTTGTGAAGGTAGCGACATTCTACGCTGAACTGCGCCGCAAGATCTCTGCCAATGCACCACAAGTTCCTTCGCACGGCAGAGTGGCGATATTCCTGCAAGCCCGACACCCATGCCCAAACCTAAGAGAGCAATGCAGGGCTTCCCCCAATGGTGGAGTCACTTGGGACCACCCGTCGCACCGATTGACTACCCTTGCCAGAACTTCTAACGTCCATTAGAGGATTGCGCTTGCTGACTACCGACGAATTGGCCAGTTGGTCGATTATGGCGCAGCCGACGAACTATCCATCAATTGCGCAGCGGACGCGTTCGGAAACTGCGCAGGGAGGGCTTCAGGTATGCCCGAGCATAAAGTCCTTCAAGTCATTGTCGACCCCGAGCGATGTCAGGGACACAACCGATGCAAGGCGATAGCACCGAGCTTGTTCGAGCTCGATGAACTCGGCCACGCGCGCGTAGTCGGCGATGGCATGGTCCCTCCCGGCCTTGAGGATAAGGCGCGGCTTGCGGAAGCCAACTGCCCCGAATTCGCGATCAAGGTGGCGCAGGCTTAACTAAAGGAGTTCACCATGACCGATCGCCCGCCTGTCTCAGATTGGGCCAAAGACTTCGATCACCTGGACCCACGTTGGGTCACCGAACCCTATCAGATCTGGGATGAGTTGCGTCGGCAATGCCCTGTCGCGCATACTGAACGATACAACGGCGTCTATTTTCCCAGCCGCTACGCCGATATCCGGGCGATCGCATATGATACGGAGCACTTCTCTTCACGCCGTGTGGTCGTTCGTGAAATGCCACCTCGTGTGCCAACGGATTCCGCGAAGCCGAAATCCCCGCCTGGCGCATCGACATTGGCTTCGCCACCGATCACCTCGGATCCACCGTATCATCGGCCGGCGCGAATGCTCCTGCTGCCCGCGTTCACCCCGGATGCAATTGGCCGCCTGGAGGCAAAAACGCGAGCGATATGTGGCGACTTGATTGATCGCTTCGCATCGAATGACCGTTGCGACGCAGCAACCGACTATGCACAGCATGTTCCCGTTGCTGTCATTGCACATATGCTCGGATTGCCGGAGGGAGACGGCGAGAAGTTCCGGCGTTGGATTCACCTGCTTCTGCACGAAGGAATCGCGGAAAACGCCTCCTTCGCCCAAGCTCTCGCGGAGATGGACGATTATTTCAGGGTGCAGATTGCAAGTCGTCGTTCGGTTCCCGGAGAGGACCTGATCACTTTCTTGCTTGGCGCACAAATGGAGGATCAGCCCCTTTCCGACGAGCACATAATCGGTACGCTTCGTCTTTTGCTGATTGCAGGCATCGATACGACTTGGAGTGCCATCGGCTCCTGCCTATGGCATCTGGCCCAGCACCGTGATGACCGTCGTCGGCTGGTCACTGAGCCTGCACTCATGCCGCTTGCGGTAGAAGAGTTTCTGCGGGCCTATGCCCCGGTGACGATGGCTCGCCAAGTCGCCAAGGAGACAACAGTCGGCGGCTGCCCGTTCAAGGAACGCGAAATGGTGTTGCTGTCCTTTCCGGCGGCCAACCGTGATCCGGAGGTCTTTCCACAAGCTGATCGTGTTCTGATCGATCGGGCCGAAAACCGACATGCTGCCTTCGGATTGGGAATCCATCGGTGCATCGGCTCAAATCTCGCCCGCATGGAGATTACGGTAGCGCTGGAGGAATGGCTGACGCGTATTCCTGACTTTGACCTCGCCGACCCCGCCTCCGTGACCTGGTCGCACGGCCCGGTACGCGGTCCTCGGAAACTTCCTGTGGTCTTCCGATGACAGCATTGTTGGTCTCACACGTCCCTTGACGTCTGCGCTTTGTGCGACACCGCACGCTCCTCACCGGATTGGATCTGCCCGAAGGTTTCTGGTGCGGGGTTGCGTTCGCCTCTCCGCATGCGCACCCCTTGCGATAACGGCTCGAGGCACCGGTGGCGTGCGCCATCACAGATGGTAAAGGGCGCGCGACGGGAGTGGGCCATCGCAGTTGGGCGGTGACGCAGGATTGGCTGCATACTTCCAAGATTCTGATGGGAACAATCGGCGAGGTCTCCTGAGGCGTTTTGTCTGTCGCCGCGGCAATTTGAAACTGAAAGGAAAGGCCAAATGGTCACGCGCATTGAGATGCTGTCAGTCGAGCAAGCCAAGGCTGCCGCCAAGGAGTGTGGCATTCGAGAGTCGATGGCCGGCCTCAGTGTTTATCGGGCGCTGTTGCGTCATCCGCAGCTCGCGTCTGCGGTCAATCACTTGCTGACCACGCTGCTCTTCACTGGAAACAAGCTCGATGTCCGTCTACGCGAGCTCCTGATCATGCGTATCGGATGGACGACGGGCGCCAAGTACGAATGGACGCAACACTGGCATTTCGCGGAACGCGTCGGGCTGCCGCCTGAGGACGTCATCGCTGTCCGCGACTGGCGTTCGTCGACGCGTCTCGGTGCCGCGGACCGGGCGGTGCTGGCCGCGGTCGACGATACGCTGGAGCGCGGCAAGATCTCGGATTCCGTGTGGGCTGAGTGCGTGCGTCATGTCGGCAGCCCGGAGCAGTTGCTGGAGATGGTCATCGCGATTGGAAACTGGAACATGTTCTCACAGCTTCTTCGAAGCGTCGAAATCCCTTTGGAGGACGGCGTCAAGGACTGGCCGCCCGACGGCAGGATCCCCCAAGGGGGCGATGCTTGAGGCAAGCATGCGTATGGCCTAGCCACTGCGTACGTATACCTCTGCCTCAGCATGTCGCTCTGGCGTTGAACTGGTTTCGTGTGTGCAGGAGACGTCAATGCATGAATTGAGTTTGGTCGGCGCTGATGGAAATCGGCTTGCCGCCAGTGTTGCTGGGAATATTGACCAGCCGACGATCCTGCTTGCGCACGGTGGTGGCCAGACGCGACATGCTTGGGGCAACACTATGAAAACGTTGGGCGCCCGAGGCTATCGCGCTATCGCTGTTGACCTGCGCGGACATGGTGACAGCGATTGGTCGGAACATGGACGCTACGAATTAGACGCATTTGCCGCCGATTTAATCGCAGTTGCTCGACATCTCGGTCAGCCGCCGGCGGTAGTCGGCGCCTCCCTCGGCGGGCTCGCCGCTCTTATTGCTGAAGGCGAAAAAGCGCCGGGGACCTTTTCCAGTCTGACGTTGGTTGATGTCACGCCAAGAATGGAGATGGCGGGGATAAATCGTGTCGTGGGCTTCATGACCGCTCACGCTCAGAAGGGTTTCGAATCAATCGATGAAGCGGCCGACGTCATTGCCGCCTATCTGCCCAATCGCCAGCGACGCCGAAACCTGAACGGTCTCGCCAAGAACCTACGGCTCGGACCCGACGGTCGCTACCGATGGCATTGGGATCCACGTTTCATCACGAATGTGCAGCCTCCAGAGCAAGAGCGGCGATTTGACCGACTGGAAAACGCAGCTCGGCGCATTGGCTGCCCGGTCCACCTAATCCGAGGGGGTATGAGCGACCTCGTAAGCGAAGAGGTCACCAAAGCATTTCTGGAGCTTGTTCCACATGCAAGCTATTCAAATGTTGTAGATGCAGGGCATATGGTGGTCGGTGATCAGAACGATCTTTTCTCAGAAGCGGTTCTTGGATTCTTGGAAACCCACTACCAGTCAAAGTAACAAATTCTGGATTACGCCCACAAGGTCATGATCGAAAGGCCGCTTCAGCGCACGCGCTGCCTCAGAATTCAATGACTGTCCGGGCCGCTTCGCCTGTCTTGAGCTGCATGAATGCCTGGTTGATGCCGGCGAGCCGGATGCGTCCCGAGATGAGCTTGTCGAGCTTCAGATCGCCACGCAAATAGAAGTCGACCAGCCGCGGCATATCGATGCGAAACTTGTTGGATCCCATTGCGGAGCCCTGGATACGCTTCTCACCAAGCAGCTCCGCACCGGAGACCTCAAACCGGGTGCCGAGTGGCATCATGCCGATAACCGTCGCGGTGCCCCCGCGCCGCAACATGCGGAACGCCTGCTCAACAGTCGTCTTCGAGCCAACACACTCGAACGAGTATTCCACGCCGCCACCGGTCATCTCGCGAATGGCCTTGATGGGATCAGTAGCGGTTGCATCCAGGACATCTGTGGCGCCGAATTCCTTCGCCAAGTCGAACTTGGAGGCGACCTTGTCGATCGCGATTATGCGTCCAGCGCCAGCTATCGCGGCACCATTGACGGCCGACAGGCCGATGCCTCCCAGACCGATCACCGCGACCGTCGATCCGGGTTCGACCTTTGCGGTTCGAAACACCGCCCCTGCGCCGGTCATCACTGCACATCCAATTACCGCTGCCCGGTCCAGCGGCATGTCGGTGCGGATTTTCACGACTGAACGTTCGTGCACCAGCATATATTCGGCGAACGACGAAAGATTGCTGGTGTGCTGTAGCGGCGTCCCCTTCAGCATCATTCGCTGTGGCCCCCTCGGATCGCGGCGCGTGCTAGGGCTGAGGCAGAGGGACAACCGACCGGTCATGCAGTACTCGCACTCGCCGCAGAACGTCGAGATGCAGGTGATCACGTGATCACCCGGCCTCACGTAACTCACGTCCTCGCCGACCGCCTCCACGACACCGGCCGATTCGTGGCCCAGAACACACGGGCACGGACGTGTATAGAGCCCCTCGATGTAGTGCAGGTCACTATGACAGACGCCTGCAAAGGCGGTGCGAATGAGCACCTCGCCACGCGCCGGCTTGTCGAGGAGTATTTCTTCGATCCTTAACGGTTCATTGACGGCGTACATGATGGCAGCCTGGGCTTTCATTTTCGCTCCTCCATAACGCTTATTTTTGATCCGTGCGCATCGTCAACGATCACCGCCCGTGCATCGAAGATTCGTTACTCTGGCGCTTGGCTCATGACGTTGCGCGCAATGATATTGCGCTGGATCTGGTTGGTGCCTTCGACGATCTGAAGCACCTTGGCGTCTCTAAAGTAACGGTTGATTGGAAACTCGTTGGAAATGCCGGCCGCGCCGAAGAGTTGTACGGCATCGGTGGCAACACGCATCGCGGTGTCACTGGCGTGGCACTTCGCGATTGCCGCCAGGGTCGCTAAAGCACTACCGCCCAGGCCAGAGTCGACGGCAGACGCTGCCCGGTACACCAATTGGCGCGACGCCTCGATCTGTATCGCCATGTCGGCAATCATCCAGCGCACGCCCTGGAACTCGCCAACTTGCTGACCGAACGCACGACGATCTCGGATAAAGGTGATCGCATGATCCATGGCGCCCTGAGCCAAGCCGACGCCGCGGGCACCGATGATCGGCCGGGAATGGTTAAAGGTCTCCATTACAATCTTGAAGCCCTTGCCTTCCACGCCGAGCCGGCTTTCTTCCGGAACGTAGGCGTCCTCAAAGTACAACGCATAGGAAGGAACACCGCGTGCACCGAGCTTGTCTTCCTGGCGGCCGACCGTAAAGCCCGGTGTGTCTTTCGCCACGATAAACAGGTTGACGCTGCCGGGAGCATCGGCCTCACCTGTCTTCGCAGCGACAACCACGAAGTCTGCAACACCGGCGTTTGTGCACCAGATCTTGGAGCCGGTCAGCCGATACCCTGCCCCGTCGCGCTTCGCCCGCGTCCTGATACCAGCGACATCAGAGCCACTCTGAGATTCGGTGACCGAGATCGCACCGCGGAGTTCTCCCGTCGCCAGGCCCGGTAGATATCGCTGCTTCTGCGCGTCATCACCAGCCGCCAGGATTGCACCAAACGGCACCCATTGAACCAACAATAAATGAGCAGTATTGTAGTAAATGCGGTCGAGTTCCTCGATGGCCAAGCAAGCAGCCAGCACGCTATTCATGCCACCGTAGTCCACCGGAAACGGCAACGTGAACAAGCCGAGTTCACG
>CADECW010000111.1 GCA_902825855.1 uncultured Rhodospirillales bacterium
CGCAACGTGGCGGTGCTGCTGACCACGCACGACCTCGGCGCCGCCTACGAGATCTGCGATGCCGTCAACGTCATGTATGCCGGACAGGACGTCGAATCCGCGCCGGTCGACAACTTCTTCGCCGCACCGGCCCATCCCTACACGACGAAGCTTCTGGCAAGCCTGCCCGGCGCCGACGGCACCGCGAGCGGCATTCCGGGCGAAGTTCCGAGGTTGATCGCGCCGCCCGGCGGTTGCCGCTTCCATCCGCGCTGTGAACGGGCCGACGGGCTATGCCGCGAGGCGCGCCCGCCGGTCGACCAGTTCGAGGCCGGCCATTGGGTGCGCTGCTATCATCCCCATCGGCAGGCGCCATGACCTCGCCGATTCTCAGCGTACGTGAGCTCAAGGTTCATTTCGCCGTACGTGGTTCGTTCAACCGCCGGATCGGCTCGATCAAAGCGGTCGACGGCGTTTCGGTCGACCTGATACCAGGCGAGGTCTTCGGGCTGGTGGGCGAGTCGGGCTGCGGCAAGTCCACGCTCGGCAAGACCATCATGGGCATCAACCAGCCCAACGGCGGCGAGATCTGGTTCGAGGGACGCCAGATCGACCGCCTGTCCCCGGCGGCGCGGCGTGCCGTACGTAAAAGCCTGCAATACGCCTACCAGGATCCCGGGGCGTCGCTCGACCCGCGTTGGAAGATCGGCCGCTCCTTGCACGAGCCGCTGGTGATCCACAGCGACCTCGATGCGACGGCGCGCGAGCAGCGCATCCGCAGCATCCTCGAGGCCGTGGGATTGCCCGACACGCATCTCGACCTCTATCCGCACGAAATCTCCGGCGGGCAGCAGCGACGGGTCGGGCTGGCGCGCATCCTCACCCTTCATCCCAAGGTCGTGGTCCTCGACGAGCCGACGTCGGGTCTCGACGTCTCGGTTCAGGCCACGGTGCTGTCGCTGTTCCGCAGCTTGCGCCAGACCTTCGAGCTGACCTACATGCTGATCAGTCACGACCTCGCCGTCGTACGCACGATGTGCAGCCGGGTCGCGGTGATGTATCTCGGCCGCATCGTCGAGACCGGTCCGACCGACGAGATCTTCGATCGGCCGCACCATCCCTATACGCGGTCGCTGGTGGCGGCGATTCCCAAGATCGGCGGCCCGCGCATAACACGGGATTTCTGGCTGCAGGGCGAGCCGCCCGATCCGGGCAACCTTCCCTCCGGCTGCCGCTTTCGCACCCGCTGCCCGAAGGCCACCGATCTCTGCGCGCGCGAGGACCCGGCCCCGCGGCCGCTGGGACGGAGTTCGGTCGCCTGCCATTTCCCCGACTGACGCGAGGGCATGGGAAAGGATCGTTCGGCCGACGGCGGTATCGGGCGCGGTAAATTTCGGCAACGCCGCTTCCGGTAGCAAAGAATCGCTGCGGCCAACCGCGCCCTTGTCGTTTCCGAGCGCCGCGTTATATCCAAGCGCAGCCGAGACGCCATTCCCGACAACCGAGCGAAGACAGGCAGGCCAGCGTGCCTGCGGAGGCGTGTTTTGAGTGCGTTGAGAAACGAGATCGTACAGTCGGTCCATCACTGGACCGACGAGTTGTTCAGCTTCCGCACGACGCGTGACAAGGGCTTCCGCTTCGCCAGCGGGCAGTTCACGATGATCGGGCTCAAGATCGACGGCAAGCCGCTGTTGCGCGCCTACTCGATCGCCAGCGCGCATTACGACGACGAGCTGGAGTTCTTCTCCATCAAGGTTCCGGACGGCAGGCTGACGTCGCGGCTGAAGGACCTGGCGCCTGGTGACTCCGTCCTGGTCGGCGCCAAGGCCACCGGCACGCTGTTGCTCGACAGCCTGACGCCTGGCCGCAATCTCTATCTGCTGGGCACCGGCACCGGCCTCGCCCCATTCCTGTCGCTCGTGCGCGACCCGGAAGTCTACGAGCGCTTCGAGAAGGTGATCCTGGTGCATGGCTGCCGCCAGGTTTGCGACCTCGCCTATCGCTCGAAGCTCGCCGACGAACTGCCGGCCGACGAGATCCTGGGCGACATGGTGCGCGACAAGCTCGTCTACTATCCCACCATCACCCGCGAGCCGTTCAAGAATCGAGGCCGCATCACCGACCTCATCGCCAGCGGCACCTTGGCGAGCGATGTCGGCCTGCCGCCGATCGGCAGGCAGGACGACCGCTTCATGCTGTGCGGCAGCATGCAGATGCTGGCCGACCTCCGCGCCCTGCTCGAAGGCGCAGGCCTCAGCGAAGGCAGTACGACGGTGCCGGGCGAGTTCGTGGTCGAGAAGGCGTTCGTCGACTAGCGGGCCTCCGGTGCTCGCCAACGGCGTCGCCACCCGCATGCCGATCACCTAAGCTCGGGTCATGCCGGACCTGCCCCAACTTGCCGTCTTCTTCGCGGCCGCACTGATGCTCGCCATTACGCCCGGGCCGGGCATTTTATACGTCGCTGCACGCACGCTCGCCGGCGGCCGCGCCGAAGGCATTGCCTCGAGCTTCGGTACCGGCCTGGGCGGCATGGTCCACGTCCTGGCGGGCAGCGTCGGCGTTTCAGCGGTCGTTCTGGCGAGCGCGCAACTCTTCACCGTGCTGAAGCTCGTCGGCGCCGCCTATCTCGTCTGGCTTGGCATTCGTGCGTTCCAGGCCGCGCGCCGCGATTCTTCGGCGACCCCGGCCGGAGGCACCGCATCCCCGCCGGCGGGACCGCGGCGAGCGTTTGGTGATGGCGTGGTCGTCGAGGCGCTGAACCCCAAGACCGCCGCGTTCTTCCTGGCCTTCATCCCGCAGTTCGTCGAGCCGGCTGCCGGCAGCGTCGCCGTGCAGTTCCTGGCGCTCGGCTTCGCATCGGTCACGCTCAACACGCTCGCCGACATCGTCGTCGCTTTCACGGCAAGCGGCATCCGCGAGGGCGCCGCGGCGAGTCCCATGTTGATCCGCCGCCTGCGCGAAATATCGGGCGGCGCGATGATTGCGCTCGGCGTCGGCCTCGCGGTGGCGAAGCGTCCCGGTTAGTCCATGGCCCAGGCGCCGCTCAATCGAGCCGGAAGACGTTGTATCGCCACGCCGCGAGATCGATGTAGAGGCCGGGATCGAGCAGCTCACTGCCGTCGCGCAAGTAGACCTCGCTTCCCATCACGTCCGTCAGGCGAAGCTGTCGGCCGGCCAGACCGTCAAAGGGCAGGCGAAGCCGGCACTGGCCCTGCCCGTCCGAATAGTTGACGACGATGACGTAGCGGCCGCCGTCGGCCGACTGCCAGGCATAGGAAATGAAGTCCTGCCACGTCGGATTGCCGGCCCAGGCCGACAGCGGCGCGACCAGCGACCAGGCGCCGTTGCGGAAGGCATCGGACGTCTTCAGGGCCGCCACAAGCCTGTCGTAGAAAGCGGCAATATCGGCGTTGTCGACTTCGACAGGCGCGCGTCGCAGGTGCACCGGCACCCTGACCTGCGCACCGACCAGCTGGCCTTGGTGAAAGAACCGCAGCCCGGGAGCGAAGAACGTGGCGATGGCTGCCGCCTGGTGCTGCGGCCAAGAGAACACCGCGGTGGCGCGCGGCTCGTCGTGGTTCTCGAGGAAGCGTGCCAGCCGATCCTGATAGTCGAGCCCCGCTACCAGGTGGGCGCGAATGGCGCCGGCATCCGCGTGGCGCAGACGATCGTAGAGACGCTTGTCGTAGCAATAGTCGAAGCCCTGCTGCTGCAGTTCCCATTCGAGGTCCCAATAGGCCTCGGCCAGGAAGATGAAATCGCGATGGGCTTCGCGCACGGCCGCAATCGCTTTCGACCAGAACGGTGCCGGCGTCCGGCCCCAGGTGCGCTGGAAAACATCCGGTAGGATGAGCATCGCCATGTCGCAGCGCACGCCGTCGCATTGCTCCGCGATGCTCGTCAGTTCCGCGATTTGCGCTTCCTGCAGGCTTGGATTGGCGTAGTCGAGCTGCAGCGTGTCCGGCCAACCGGGGAAATTGGGATCGCGCCCATAGGCCAGGATGCGCGGTCCCTGATCGGTGTCGATCCGACAGTAGTTCTGCGGGGCGGCGGCAAGAGCCTGCTCGCTGCCGTGGATATAGAAGTCGGGATGCGTCGTGACCCAGGGATGATCGAGCGCGGTGTGGTTGGGCACGAAATCGAGCATGAGCCGCAGGCCACGCACGGCCAGCCGGGCGCGGAACCCGGCGAGTGCCGCCCTCCCGCCCAGTGCATCATCGACTTCGTAGGCGACGATCGCGAAGCCAGATCCACAGATATCGTCCTGCGTCAGATCAGGCAGCGTTGCCCGGAACTCGGCCTGCCAGGCGGGATTCCCTCGCGACACGGCCCGGCTTGCCGGGCCGGTGCGCCACACGCTCAGGAGCCAGATCCAGTCGAAGCCGCGACGCGCGAGATCGTCGAGTGTCGCGTCGTCGATGTCGGCAAGGGTGACACGCCTGCCGGACTCCTGCGACAGGCGATAGAGCCACGCCCTGGTATTGATCTCGAACAGCGAGGGATAGCGTGGCCCTGCCGTCGAGCTAGTCATACAGCTCGCCGATCATGTTGGCGACCAAGGCGCTCCATCCGGTCTGGTGCGAGGCGCCGAGGCCGCGGCCGGTGTCACCATCGTAGTATTCGTGGAAGAGGAGGTTGTCCTTGAAGTGCGGATCAGTCTGCATCTTCTCGTAGCTGCCGAAGACCGGCCGCCGTCCGTTGGCGTCGCGCCGGAAGATGTCGATCAGGCGGTTCCGCAGATCGTCGGCGACTTCCTTCAAAGATAGTTGCCTGCCGGACCCGACCGGGCATTCGACGCGAAATTCGTCGCCGTAGAACTTGTGGAATTTGTTCAGGCTTTCGATGATCAGATAGTTGAGCGGCATCCAGATCGGACCGCGCCAATTCGAGTTGCCGCCGAAAAGATCGCTTTGCGATTCGGCCGGGACATACTTCACTTCGCTGCGGAAACTGCCGCTCTCGAAGACATACGGCCGGTCGAGATGATATCGCGACAGCGCCCGCACGCCGTAGTCCGACAGGAACTCGTTCCTGTCGAGAAGCCGCTCCATTACCTTGGTGCCGCGGAAAGCGCGGAGCATGGCGAGCAGGCGGGTATCGTCGGCGCCCGGCGTGTTCCAGCGCGATACCAGAGCCGTGAGCTTCGGCCGGGAGATCAGGTATCGGTCCCGCCACTTGGTGAACAACGGCATCTTCTTCAGCATTGCCGCGTCGATCGCATCGACGGCGAACAACGGGATGATACCGACCAGGGAACGTACACGCAGCGGCGTCGCCTCCCCGCTGCGCATGACCAGCCAGTCGTAGAAGAAATTGTCCGTGTCATCCCACAGGCTGAGACCTTTGCCGCCGAGGTTGGTCATGGCGCCGCCGATCGTCAGGAAATGCTCGAAGAACTTGGTCGCGATGTCCTGGTAGGCGTCGTCCTCCTGCGCCAGCTCGACGGTGATCCGCAGCATGTTCAGGCAGTACATCGCCATCCACGACGTTCCGTCCGATTGCACCAGCATGCCGCTCACCGGCAGCGGCGCCGATCGATCGAAGACGCCGATATTGTCCATGCCCAGGAAGCCACCCTCGAAGACATTGAGCCCGCGCGGGTCCTTGCGATTCACCCACCAGGTGAAGTTGAGCAGAAGCTTGGTGAACACGCGCTCGAGGAATTTGCGGTCGCCCTTTCCGGTTCGCCGCCGCTCGGCATCGTAGAGCCGCACGGCCGCCCACGCCTGCACCGGCGGATTGACGTCGCTGAAGTTCCATTCGTAGGCCGGCAACTGCCCGTTGGGGTGCATGTACCAGGACTGGCACAGCAGGATCAGTTGCCGCTTGGCATCCTCGATATCGAGCTCACCCAGCGTGATGAGGTGAAAGGCCCAATCCCAGGCGGCGAACCAGGGGAACTCCCATTTGTCCGGCATCGAGATGATGTCGTTCGTGGCGACATGCGGCCAATCACTGTTGCGCCCCGACAGCCGGCTCGCCGGCGGCTGAGGCTGCGCCGGATCGCCATCCAGCCACTGGGTGACGTCGTATTGGAAGAATTGCTTGGACCACAGGATGCCGGCGAAGGCCTGGCGCTGGATGCGACGCAGGTCTTCGTCCTGCACCTTCTTCTGCAACTCCGCATAAAAGGCATCCGCTTCCGACTTGCGTCGGTCGAAGACGTCGTCGAAGTCGGCAAAGGGGGCCGCACCGGCAGGGCCGGCGCTCAGCCTGACACGGATGGTCGTGCTGGCGTGCGCTGCGATCGTCCGCCGATAGATGCCGGCGGCCTTCGTTCCCGTGCGTGCATCGACGGCTTTCTTCAGACCTTTCACTACATAGTCATGAAGTCCGTCCTTGTAGAGACGACCGGACGGAGCGCTGGCGAACAGCCTTTCGACATTGCTCTCGTTTTCGCAGAACTTGATGTCGTCCGGACGCTCGAACTGGACGGTATAGACGCCGAGTTGCTCGTGTGTGACCACGACCGCGTCGGCAGCGCGCGCGAGGGAAGGCTTGGCGCTCGGCGCCGCCCAGCTCCAGCTGTTGCGGAACCAGACGTGGGGCAACACATGGATCGCCGCCTCCTCGGGGCCACGATTGTGCACGGTCACCCGTAAGAGGATGTCCTCGACGTCCGCCTTGGCATACTCGATCTCGACATCGAAGTAGCGGTCGGCGTCGAAAATGCCGGTGTCGATGATCTCGAACTCGGGCTGGCGCCGGTCGCGCCGCGCGTTCTCCTGCACCAGGAGATCGTAGGGAAAGGCTGCCTGCGGATACTTGTAGAGCATGCGGGCGTAGCTGTAGGTCGGCACCGCATCGAGATAGTAGTAGAGTTCCTTGACGTCCTCGCCGTGATTGCCTTCGCGATTGCTCAAGCCGAACAGGCGTTCCTTGAGGATCGGATCCCTGCCGTTCCACAGCGCGACGGCCAGGCACAGGCGCTGCCTGTTGTCGCAGAAGCCGCCGATTCCGTCCTCGCCCCAGCGATAGGCGCGGCTGCGGGCATGATCGTGCGTAAGGTAGTTCCAGGCATCGCCGTCGGCGCTGTAGTCCTCGCGCACCGTGCCCCACTGACGGTCGCTGACATACGGCCCCCATTTGCGCCAGCGCTGCCGTCGCGCATTCGCTTCAGCCAGGCGTTCCACTTCGGGGTTGGTCGTCACCGGCATGCACCGATCCTTCAACGCGTCTACTGACGCCCTGCACCGGGTCCGACCGCGGCAGTGGCACGCAGCTGCCGGATGATCTGGTCGGCGACCTCACCCGGCGGCGGGCCGATGTCGGCAGTCAGGGAATCCTCCTCCGGGCGTGGCTCTTCCAACGTATCGATCTGGCTTTGCAGCAGGCTTGCCGGCATGAAATGGCCGCTGCGCCCCGACAGGCGCTCGGCGATGAGATCCCGGCTGCCGCGCAGGTAGACCAGCCGCGCTTCCGGCCGGTCGCCGATGACGATCTGGCGATAGGATCGCTTGAGCGCCGAGCAGGTGATGATGCCCGGCTGCCCGCTGGCGCGCTGACCGTCAATCCAGGCCGCCACGGCTTCGAGCCAGGGCTGACGGTCGGCGTCGGTCAGTGGGATCCCGGCATGCATCTTGGCGACATTCGCCTCCGGATGCAGCCTGTCCCCCTCCTCAAATGTCCATCCCAGGCGCGCCGCCAGTTCGACCGCCACCGTCGACTTGCCGGATCCCGATACGCCCATGATCACCAGGACCGGGGGCACGCCGCGGTGCGCCCGCGGATTGTCGAGACGCTGGACACCGGTGATATCGGCGACGAAGACATGCTCGGCGCGGCCGATGAACAAACCACTTTCGACCACCCCGACGATGCGCCCGATGCGCTCTTCCAGCCGCGCCGGATCGGCGATCGAACCGAACCTGCAGTCGAGGATATGGTTGCCGCTGTCGGTGACGAACGGCTGGTGCGCCTGCGACCGGCGCAACTCGACGCTCGCGCCGCGCGCCTCGAGCGCATACTGGGTGGCTTCCAGCCCGAAGGCGACGACCTCCACTGGAACCGGTGCGTGCGCGCCCAGCCGGTCGACGAGCTTGGCACCGTCGACGACGATTGCCAGGCGCCGGCTCGCGGCAGCCACGATCTTTTCGCGCAACAAGGCGCCGCCCAGTCCCTTGATCAGGTTCAGAGTGGCCTGCTCGACCTCGTCGGCGCCGTCGATCGTGAGATCGATCTGCCGATGCTCGGCGAACGAGGTCAGCGGAATGCCGGCCTGCCTCGCCTGTGCGGCCGTCTTCTCAGAGGTCGGGATGCCGACGAAGCGCAGGCCCTGCCGGTGTCGCCGGGCCAGAGCCTCGACCGCGAAAGCCGCCGTCGAGCCGGTGCCGAGCCCCACCACCATGCCATCCTGAACCAGCTCGACCGCGGCCTCTGCTGCCGCGCGCTTGAATGCATTGCGGTCGGCGTCATTCATATTTCGCGGCCCCCGCGGCGGCGCTGGCGCGGATCGCGGCAATGGCGACCTTGTAGTCCTTCGCGCCGAAAATCGCCGAGCCGGCGACGATCGCCGTCGCACCGGCAGCGGCCGCACGCGCCGCCGTCGTCTCGTTCTCGCCGCCATCGACCTCGATCACCGGATCGAGGCCGCGCTCGCCGCACATCTCGCGGATGCGCCGGATCTTGGGCAGCATTTCGGGCAGAAAGGACTGCCCGCCGAACCCCGGATTCACCGTCATCACCAGGATGATGTCGCAGAGATGCAGCACGTACTCGATGAGCTCGGGCGGGCTCGCGGGGTCGATCACGACCCCTGCCTTCTTGCCGAGCGCGCGTATCTGGCCGAGCGTGCGATGCAGGTGGATCGTGGAGCCGGGCTCGGCCTGGACCAGCAGGTGATCGGCGCCGGCTTCGGCGAAGTCAGCGAGATATCGCTCGGCCTCGACGATCATCAGATGGACGTTGAGCGGCTTTGCCGTCGAGCGACGAATGGCCTTGAGCACGACCGGGCCTATCGTGATGTTGGGGACGAAGCGGCCGTCCATGACATCGACATGGATCCAGTCCGCGCCGGCAGCATCGACGGCACGCACCTCCTCACCCAGACGCGCGAAATCGGCCGACAGAACCGAGGGCGCGATGAGTATCGAAGGGGCCATCGTCTCCTCAATCGAGCTTTGTCGTGCTGAACCAAGCGACCAGCACTATGCGTCCCCCGCAGCCGCCCGATCGACGAACCAGACAAGCTCGCCGACCGGCCTGACGCGCGCTGCCGGCACCTCGCTGCCGCCGGCGCGGATCGACTTCAGGATCGCCGCCTTCTCCTTGCCCGCCACCAGGAAGGCCACCTGCCGGCTGCTCTCGATCGCCGGATAGGTCATGGTGATGCGAACCTCGGGCCTGCCGTGCGCGACGGCGGCGACCCAGCGTTCGCGCTCCTGCAGCACCGGTTCACCCGGCAGCAGCGAAGCGGTGTGACCGTCGGGACCTAGGCCAAGCAGAGTGACGTCGAACAGCGGCCTTCCCGGATCGAGCACTGCGGCGCCATAGGCCGCCTGCAGGGTCTGCTCGTAGCGCGAAGCAGCGGCGTCGGGCGTGCCGTCGGTCGGCACGGGGTGAACGTTCGACGGAGGGACCGGCGCCTTGGCGAGCATCGCTTCCCGGGTCATCCGGTAGTTGCTCTCCGGATGATCGTAAGGGACGAAACGCTCGTCACCCCAATACCAGGAGACTCGCGGCCAGGGAAAGCGCCCGACGAACTCAGGGGAGGCAAGCAACGCGAAGAGCGCCTTGGGAGTCGAGCCGCCGGAAAGCGACACCCTGAAACTGTCCTTCGCGGCGAGCGCTGCCGACGTCATCCACTCGGCCACATGGCGCGCGAGGGCCGCAGGATCCGGAAGTACTTCGATGCGGCCGTTCATCGTCATATCCTCTCGATCACGCGCCCAGGATGAAGCGTTCCATTGCCTTGGCGAAACCTTCGTCGTTGAAGGAATCCGTGGCAACGCTGGCCTGCGCTTTGACCTCGGCCGACGCATTCCCCATGGCAATGCTGAAGCCCGCGCGCTGGAACATCGGCACGTCGGTGGGCTGGTCGCCGATCGTGGCGACCTCCGCTGCCGGCACCCCGAAATGCCGCACAAGGAATTCCAGAACCGCGCCCTTGTTGGCATCCTTGTTGGTGATGTCGAGGTAGTAGGGCTGCGATCGGTTGGCTGTGGCGCGCCCGCCGAAGGACGCCTTGGCGTCGGCCTCGCAACGCTGGACCTTGTCGAGCTCATCGCTGACGCCGACGACCTTGGAGACCTGGTCCAGCTCGGCGGCGACATCCGCCACCACCTTCGGCTGAAACTTGACGGTCCAGGCCTCGTGGGCGACGTGCGGCCCGTCGGCCCTGCCGACCAGCCAGTCGTTGCCGCGATAGACCCACACGTCGAGGCCGTGGCCCCGCAGCAGCTCGATCGCGCTCGCGGCGACATCGGCCGGCACGGTCTTCTGATCGATGATCGTGAAGTCCGGTTCGACGACGAGCCCGCCGTTGAAGCCGGCGATCGGCGTATCGAGCTGAAGCGGCTCGAGCAGCATGGCCATTCCCTTTGGCGGTCGGCCGCTGGTGACGGCGAAGCGGATACCGGCGCCGCGCAGGCTGTGCACGGCAGCCTGCGCGCGCTTGGTCAGCACCTTCTGTTCGTCGACGAGCGTCCCGTCCACGTCCGCCAGCACCAGGGAGATCTTTCGCTTCACTGCCATGAGGCCCTCTTTGGTGCTCGCCCTACTCGAGCGGCCGCCAGGCACGCCCCGCGCGCGTCAGCAATTCGTCCGCTGCCGCCGGACCGTCGCCACCGGCGGCATAGGTCGCAAGACCCTTGCCGGGGTTCCCTGCCCAGAAGTCCAGGATCGGTTGCACCGCCCGCCAGCCGGCCTCGATATTGTCGGCGCGCTGGAACAGCGTGGCATCGCCGATCATGCAGTCATAAATCAGCGTTTCGTACCCTGTACTGGGCGCCGTGGCGAAATAGCTCTTGTAGGCGAAGTCCATGCTGACGTTGCCAAGCGTCATTGTCGGACCCGGACGCTTGGCGGCGAACTGAAGCGCGATGCCTTCGTCCGGCTGGATGCGCAAGATCATCCAGTTGGGATTCATCCGCTCGACATGTGTGCCGCGAAAAAGCGTGTAAGGCGCCTGGTGAAAGCGGATCGCGACTTCGGTCCATCGCCGCCTGAGATATTTGCCCGTGCGCAGGTAGAACGGCACTCCTGCCCAGCGCCAGTTGTCGATCTGCAGCTTCCAGGCGACATACGTCTCGACATTCGAGTCAGGGGCCACGTCGGGTTCGCGGCGATAGGGATTGACCGGCTTTCCCAGGACGGTGCCGGCGTCGTACTGACCGCGCACAGCGTCCCTCATCGGCTGTTTCACCGGGCGAATGGCCTGGATGACTTCGGCCTTCTTGTCCCGGACAGCCTCGGCATCGAACGAGATGGGCGGCTCCATCGCCGTCAGCGCCAGCAGCTGGAACAGATGATTGGGCACCATGTCGCGCAGTGCGCCGGTAACCTCGTAGAACTTGCCGCGCCGCTCGACGCCGACCGTCTCCGTCGCGCTGATCTGAACGTGGTCGATATGTTGTCGATTCCACAGTGGTTCGAACAGGCCGTTGGCGAAGCGCAGCGCCATGATGTTCTGGACCGTCTCCTTGCCGAGGAAATGATCCATTCGATAGATCTGATGCTCCTGCAGCGACTTCAGGATCGCCGCGTTGAGCGCCCTGGCCGACGGCAGGTCATGCCCGAACGGCTTCTCGATGACGACGCGCCGCCAATGTCCCCCCTCTTCGCTGACCATGCCCGCCGTTCCGAGAGCAGCGACGACGACACTGAAGAATCGATCCGCGACGGCAAGATAGAAGAGATGGTTGCCGGCGGTGCCGGCCGTCTTGTCGAGCCCCGCGAGATGCTCTTTCAGACCGCTGTATGTTCGCGGATCGGTGAAGTCGCCCTGCACGTAGGTCATGCGATCGGTCAGCCATTTCCAGGCTGCTTGATCGAGGCGGTCGGCCTGGAACTCACCGTCACGTTTGGCGACGAACTCGTTCATCATGTCCGTCAGGTTCTTGCGCCACTCGTCGACGGTCCTGTTGCCGTGGTCGACACCGACGAGCCGGAAACCATCGGGCAGACGTCTGGCGGTCACCAGATTGTAGAGCGCCGGCGCAACCAGCCGCTTGGTGAGGTCGCCGCCGGCGCCGAAGATCACCATGGCGCAGGGCGGTGCCACGGCCACGGTTTCGGCCTTTGCTACAGCCTTGCTCCTGGCGGATGGGTTGGGGCTGGTTGCCATGGCGTCCGCTTCCTCTCCTGCCGATCTCAGTTGCGCCCGAGCATTTCCAGGGCCGCTTCCACGACCTTGTCGGGCTCGAAGCCGAACTTGCGCTGCAGTTCCTTGAGCGGTGCAGAGGCGCCGAACGCCTTCATGCCGATGATCCGGCCCCGATCGCCCACATAGCGCTCCCATCCCAGTGCCGACGCCTGCTCGACGGCGAGCCGGGCCTTGACGGCAGGCGGCAGCACTTCTTCGCGATAGGACTGCGGCTGATGTTCGAAGATATCCCATGACGGCATGGAGACGACTCGCGAACGGATGCCCTTGGCCCTCAACGCCTCGTGGGCTTCGACGATCAGCGAGACTTCGCTGCCTGAGGCGATGAGGATGATCTCCGGCGGACCGCCGCCGGCATCCGCCATGACATAGGCGCCGCGCGCGACGCCTGCTGCCGGCGCGAACTTGGCGCGATCGAACGTCGGCAGAGGCTGGCGCGACAGGGCGAGCACCGCCGGCTGGTGACGGAGCTGCAGGACGTAGCGATAGGCCTCGACGACCTCGTTTGCATCGGCCGGTCTCAGCACCACCAGGCCCGGAATGGCGCGTAACGAGACGAGCTGCTCGACGGGCTGATGAGTCGGGCCGTCCTCGCCATCCCCCATGGCGTCATGGGTGAAGACGAAAATGGTCGGCAACTCCATCAAGGCACCAAGTCGGATCGCGGGCCGGGCGTAGTCACTGAAGATGAAGAAGGTCGCGCCGAAAGCTCTGAGCTTGGAAAGCGACATCCCGTTGACCGCTGCCGCCATTGCGTGCTCGCGGATACCGAAATGGAAGTTGCGGCCGCCGGTGCTGCCGGGCTCGAAATCGCCAACCCCGGCAAACTTCAGCGTCGTCTTGTTCGAGGAGCCGAGGTCGGCGGAGCCGCCGAGGAACCACGGGATGTTCTGGGCCAGCACGTTCAACACCTCGCCCGAGGCATCGCGGCCGGCGATCCCCTTGGGGTCGGCCTTGAAGCTCGGCAGGTTGCGGTCCCATCCCTTGGGCAGCTCGCGCCGCTGCATCTGGTCGATCTCGGCAGCAAGCTCCGGGAACTGCTTGTGGTAGTCGGCGAAGAGCGCTTCCCAGCGGCGCCTTGCCTCGGCACCACGCGCGCCGATGCCCTTGTCGAAGGCGTCCATCACGCCGTCGGGCACCAGGAACTTGGCTTCCTCCGGCCAGCCATAGGCGCGCTTGGCGAGCTTGACCTCGTCGTCGCCCAACGGCTCGCCGTGGGCAGCCGCAGTATCGACCTTGTGCGGCGCGCCATAGCCGATGTGGCTGTCCAGGATGATCAGCGTCGGCCGGTCCTTGGTCTTGCGGAAGACGTCCAAAGCATCCTCGATGCGGACCAGGTCGTTCGCGTCGCCGACGCGCAGCACGTTCCAGCGATAGGCCAGGAAGCGCGCCGCGATATCCTCGGTGAAGGTGATGCTGGTGCTGCCTTCGATGGTGATGTGGTTGTTGTCGTAGATCCAGCACAGGTCGTCGAGCTGGAGATGCCCGGCGAGCGAAGCTGCCTCAGAGCCCACGCCTTCCATCAGGCAGCCGTCGCCGCAGATGGCGTAGACGTTGTAGTCGAACAGATCGAAGCCCGGCTTGTTGTACCGGCTGGCCAGCCACTTGCGCGCGATCGCCATGCCGACACTGGTGGCGATGCCCTGCCCCAGGGGACCGGTCGTCGTCTCGACCCCCGACACCCAGTGATATTCCGGATGGCCTGGCGCCTTGCTGTCGAGCTGGCGGAAATGACGGATGTCGTCGAGCGTGACCGAGGGTTTTCCAAGGTTCTCGTATTCGGCATTCACGGCCTGGGTGCGCGTCAGGAACAGCATCGACCACAGCAGCATCGAGGCATGGCCGTTGGACAGCACGAAGCGATCGCGGCCGGGCCAGATTGGATCCTTCGGATCGAAGTTCAGGACCCTGTTCCACAGCGTGTAGACCAGCGGCGCCAGCGCCATCGGCGTGCCGGGATGACCCGACTTGGCTTGCTGAACGGCATCGATGGAGAGCGTGCGGATGGTATTGATGGCCAGTTGGTCGAGCTCGTCCTGGGTCATGCCGTGCGCCTCCTCACGATCCGGCCTTCTTCTCGATATGCCCGCCGAATTCGTAGCGCATGGCCGACAGGAGCTTGTCGGCGAAATCGGCTTCGCCGCGCGAGCTGAACCGCTCGTAGAGCGCCGACGACAGAACGTGTGCCGGAACGCCCTCGTCGATCGCCGCCTTTATCGTCCAGCGACCTTCGCCGGAATCGGACACCCGGCCGGCGAACTTTGCGAGGTTCGGGTCCTCGATCAGCGCCGCCGCCTGCAGGTCGAGCAGCCAGGACGCGATGACGCTGCCGCGGCGCCATAGCTCGGCGATGTCGGGCAAGTTGAGATCGTATTGATAGTGCTCGGGATCGCGCAGCGGCGTCGTCTCGGCGTCGACCTTGCCGGCGCGTTTGCCGATATTGGCCGCCTTCAGAATCGCCATGCCCTCGGCATAGGCCGCCATGACGCCGTACTCGATGCCATTGTGCACCATCTTGACGAAATGGCCGGCGCCGTTGGGGCCGCAATGCAGCCAGCCCTGCTCGGCCGTGCCGGCCAGCTTCTCGCGGCCCGGCGTACGTGCAATGTCGCCGCGGCCGGGCGCGAGGGTGGCGAAGATCGGCTCCAGACGCTTCACCGTGTCGGTCTCGCCACCGACCATCATGCAATAGCCGCGCTCCAGCCCCCAGACGCCGCCGCTGGTGCCGACATCGACATAGTGGACGGATTTCGGCGCAAGTTCCGTCGCCCGGCGGATGTCGTCGACATAGTAGGAGTTGCCGCCATCGATCAGGATGTCGCCGGCTTCGAGGTGGGGCAGCAGATCGGCAATGGTCCTGTCGACCACGCCTGCCGGCACCATCAGCCAGACCGCGCGCGGTTTGCTGAGCGTCTTGGTGAATTCCGCCAGGGAGCCGGTGCCGACCGCCTTCTCCTTCGCCAGCTCGGCCACCGCCTTGGGCGACATGTCGAACACCACGCATTCATGACCGCCCTTGAGAAGGCGGCGCACCATGTTGGCGCCCATGCGGCCCAGTCCGATCATTCCCAATTGCATGATCAGTCCCCCTCGAAAAGGTCGACGAACTGGCAATAGCGACTGAGCTGCGGATCATATCCCCGCAGCATCAGGCACTTCCCTTCATCTTACGATAGCGACGGATGAGAGCGTTGGTCGAGCTGTCATGCTCGAGCTTGGGTTCGGCGGCGTCCTCGAGCTCGGGGATGATGCGTTGGGCAAGCGCCTTGCCGAGCTCGACGCCCCATTGATCGAAGGAATCGACCTGCCAGATCGTGCCCTGGGTGAAGACGCTGTGCTCGTAGAGCGCCACCAACTTGCCGAGCGCAGCCGGCGTCAATTCGTCGAGCAGGATGGTGTTCGATGGACGATTGCCCTCGAAGAGCCGGTGCGGCACCAGCCAGTCGGGCGTCCCCTCGGCTTTGACCTGCTTGGCGGTCTTGCCGAAGGCCAGCGCCTCGGTCTGGGCGAAGACGTTGGCGAGCAGCATGTCGTGATGCCGGCCGAGCGGATTGAGGGTGTTCGCGAAGGCGATGAAATCGCAGGGGATGAGCCGCGTCCCCTGATGGATAAGCTGATAGAAGGAGTGCTGCCCATTTGTGCCGGGCTCGCCCCAGTAGATCGGCCCGGTGTCGCAGTCCACCGGCCTGCCATCGCGCGTGACGTGCTTGCCGTTGCTCTCCATGGTGAGCTGCTGGAGATACGCGGGAAAACGCTTCAGGTACTGCTCGTAGGGAAGCACGGCGGCGGTCTGGGCACCGAAGAAGTCGTTATACCAGACGGCCAGAAGACCCATCAGAACCGGCAGGTTCCGCTCGAACGGCGCGGTGCGGAAATGTTCGTCGATCTCGTGGAAGCCGCCCAGCATGGCGCGGAAGTTGTCCGGTCCGATGGCGAGCATGGTCGAGAGCCCGATGGCGGAATCCATCGAATAGCGCCCGCCGACCCAATCCCAGAAGCCGAACATGTTGGCTGTGTCGATGCCGAACTTCGCCACCTCCTGACCGTTGGTGGAGACGGCGACGAAATGCCTGGCGGTCGCCGCCTGCTCACCGTTCAGCCCGGCCAGCAACCAGTCACGCGCAGTGTGGGCGTTGGTCATGGTCTCCAATGTGGTGAAGGTCTTGGAGGAGACGATGAAGAGCGTTTCCGAGGGATCGAGACCGTGCACCGCCTCGGCGAAATCCGTGCCGTCGACATTGGACACGAATCGAAAGGTCATCGACCGTTCGCTGTAGTGCCGGAGCGCTTCGTACGCCATGACCGGCCCGAGATCGGAGCCGCCGATGCCGATATTGATCACGTTGCGGATGCGCTTGCCGGTGTGTCCCTTCCACTCGCCACTGCGCAGCCGATCGGCGAATGCGGCCATCTTGTCGAGGACGGCATGGACCTCGGGCACCACGTTCTGCCCCTCATGGACGATGGAGGCGTTGCGCGGTGCGCGCAAGGCGACGTGAAGCACCGCCCGCTTCTCCGAGGTGTTGATCTGGTCGCCGCGGAACATGGCGTCGATGCGATCGCGCAGTCCCGACTCCTGGGCGAGCTGTATCAGCAAGCTCAGAGTCTCATCGGTGATCCGGTTCTTGGAGTAATCGAAATAGACGCCGGCAGCTTCAGCCACGAGTCTCCGGCCGCGCTCGCTATCCTTGGCGAAGAGCTGGCGCAGGTGGGTACGCCTGACCTTCCGGTGATGCTTCTTCAGCAACGCCCAGGCCGGGCACAGGTGCAAAGCCGGTACGCTCATCGAGTGATTCCCTTGACAGTGGTCAGCTTGCCTTGCGGATCGCGACGCGCTTGGTGTCGATGCGATTCATCAAGTCGTTCCAGGAATTCACGAACGACGAAGCACCTTCAGTCTGGAGCCGGGCCGCGAGCGCGTCGATGTCGATGCTCGCCTTGGCGAAGCCAGCGAGAACCGTCTCGCAGTCGCCGCCGTCCGGCGCCATCGCCTGACCGACCTCGCCATGATCGGCGAAGCCTTTCAAGGTGCCCTCGGGCATGGTGTTGATCGTGAAGGGTGCGGCGAGTGCCTTCACATAGAGGATGTCGGATGCTTTCGGGTCCTTGGTGCCGGTGCTTGCCCACAGCAGGCGCTGGGCTCGGGCGCCGCTGTTGGCAGCACGCTGGAAACGCGGCGACGCAAGCAATTCGAGATAGGCCTTGTAGGCCCGCTGACCCACGGCGACACCGAGCCGGTTGGTAAGCTCAGCCGGAACCTTGCCGGCAACCGCGACGTCCCAGCGGCTGATGAAGAGCGAGGCCACCGATGCGACGGCCGGGTTCAGGCCTGCCGCAATCCGCCGCTCGACGCCGCGCAGGTACGCTTCGGCCGCGGCGACGTATTGCTCGCGGGAGAACAGCAGTGTGACGTTGACCGGCACGCCGGCGAAGATCGCTTCCTCGATAGCGGGCAGCCCCTCCGCGGTACCGGGAATCTTGATGAAGAGATTGGGCTTGCCGGCGCGCTTGTGAAGGTCGACCGCAGCCGCCAGGGTGCTCCTCGTGTCGTATGCCAGAAGAGGTGAAACCTCGAGTGACACCCAGCCGTCCACGCCATCGGTCCGGGTGAAGACCGGCTTGAACAGGTCGGCGGCACGCGTCAGATCCGCGAGAGCCAGCGGGAAGAACAGGTCCTCTGCCGATTTGGCGGTGGACGCCGACCGGGACACGTCCTCGTCGTACATGGTGCTGTTCTTGATCGCATTGTCGAAGATCGTCGGGTTCGAGGTAAGCCCCGTGACCGACAGATCGTCGATGTAGCGTTTCAGCGTGCCGCTGTTCAGCAGCTCACGAGTGATGTTGTCGAGCCACAGGCTCTGGCCGAGATCATGCAGCTTCTTGGCTGGTGTCATTGTGTCATCCTCAGGCTGGATTCAAGGTTACGCGGTGCAAGCAGCCGCGTCAGGTCGAGGTCGAGCAGATCGCCGATGCGCTCAATCGTAACGTCCGGCGGCGGCAACGCGCTCAGCACCTTGGCGTCGTGAGCATACTGGCCCTGACGCGGGAACACGGTCGTCACGCGCGCTCCCCAGATCTGCTTGACCGCGTCGAGGATGCGCAGCTTGTCGTCGATAAGAATGTAATGCTCGGCCGGGAAGCGTCGCTCCACGTCTTCCAAGGCTTCTTCCTTGTGAATGTAGATCAGCACATTTCCGTCCGCGACCCTGGCCAGGCCTGCATGCTCGACCTTGCGCGGCTGAAAGACGACGTCGCCGTCCGACAGGATAACGGTCGGACCGAGGTTGCGCAGTCGTTTCAATACCTCGAGAGCTCTCGGATAGACGCGCTCGGCGAACGGATAATCCATGAGGAAGGAGGACATTGCCAGCAGCTCGATCTCGCGAGGGTGTTCCACGCGGAAAGTCTGGAGCGCGCCGATATAGTCCCGGTAACCCAGCTCCACCATCAGATCCTCAAGGATCCGCCAATAGCGATCACGTGCAGCAACGCCATAGGTCTGCTCGAGATGGTCCTTCAGGTCCTGCTGGATCCCGTCGTTGTCGACCAGCGTATTGTCGACATCGACCAGAAAGACGAATGGGTGAGGCTGTGCCATGCAGCATTTCCATCGCAGCTTCGATGCCCCCAGGACACCATGCGCGAACAGAATGCCAAAGACAAATGCCTTTCGAAGCAGCCGGCCGCGAGCATGGTCTGGTGTTGCCGGGCCCAGAATATCGATCCTTTTGTGACCGTGCGACTGCGTTACGGGCAGGCATTCACCCACCCACTTCGGTGCCCTGCTACACTGCCAGGCCGGCAGCTCTCGGCATGAACGTGCGCAACTAGCGCACTTGCGAACCGCGAACGAACACGCTCGTCACGACATGAAAGGCACCCGGCGGCTCGTGGTGGCTACGTGACGCGCTCATGATGGAGTCGCACATCGGCAACGATCCCGTGATACCCTACACTCGACCTCCGGCCAACGACGGTTCAGACCATATGCTGGTCTGTACCGGGAATGCATCGGGCCAGACCGAGATCGCGCTGCACCGCGAGCTGATGGCGATGGTCGGCCTCCGCCCCGCAACGACGAGCGGTTGTGCAACTGCTCGCCATTTCCAACTCACGATCATCGGCGAGCTCCAGAGCGCTCGGTACGACATGGAGTACTTGCTCCCCATGCGTCTCCGCTTGGGCTATGCGCCGAGGAGTTCGCGTGCGTCGTCAGAGGCCTAGCAGCGTTCCGGCGTTGGCGTCGGGAAGGCCGCCCAGCAAGGCCACCAAGCCGACCAAGGCTGCCGGCCACCAATCACCCAGGCGGAGGTAGACCGGGCGGTGAACAGTCCTCTGCAATTCGATCTGGAGAAACATGTGAAACTCTTTGGTGATCAAAACCAAGCAATCCAGCAGCATCGAGAATACGATGAAGATTATCAAATATCTGTCTGATAATCAATGAGATTGCTTCATCTCTTAATGTGAAACATGAACTAATTGAGCTTCTCGTCAGCTGCCGTCGCTCTATGAAATATTTTCGAAGCGGCCAGATGACCTCATTCAGCCGCAGCCGACATATTGAACTGCAGCTCGGCCAGCCGGGCATAAAGGCCGTCCCGACGGACGAGATCGGCATGGCGGCCGACATCGACGACCTGACCGCGATCGATCACGACGATCCGGTCTGCCTTCTGCACTGTCGCCAGGCGATGGGCGATCACCAGGGTCGTCCGACCTTTCATCAGCCGGTCCAGGGCCTGCTGGACGGCCAGCTCGCTTTCGGCGTCAAGCGCACTGGTCGCCTCGTCGAGCAGCAGAATGGCGGGATTGCGCAGCACGGCGCGGGCGATGGCGATGCGCTGGCGTTGCCCGCCGGACAAGCGGACGCCTCGCGCACCAAGGTCGGTTGCGAAGCCCTGCGGCAAGCTCTCGATAAACCTGAGTGCCGAGGCTGTCTCGGCAGCCGCGCGCACCTCGGCATCGGTGGCGTCAGGACGACCGTAGCGGATGTTCTCGGCCACCGAGGCCGTGAACAGCACCGGTTCCTGGGGCACGATCGCCAGCGCGCTGCGCAGGTCGGCGAATCGCAGGGCGCGAATGTCAACGCCATCAACGCGGATCGTCCCCGCCTCGGGATCGTAGAAACGCAACAGCAAGTTGAAGACGGTGGTCTTGCCAGCCCCCGACGGGCCGACAATGGCCACGGTCTCGCCCGGCGTGACATCGAGGTCGAAACGGTCGAGAGCCAGCGTCTCCTGCCGAGTCGGATAGCGGAACGACACGTTCTCGAAATGCACGCCGCCCCGTAGTGGCGCAGGCAGAAGCTGGGGGTTCGCCGCTTCGACGATCGCCGGTGGCTCCGCCCCGAGCTCCGCCAGCCGCTCAGCGGCGCCGGCAGCGCGTTGCAGATCGCCGATGGTCTCGCTTATGGCACCGCCCGAGCTCGCGACCAGCACGGCATAAAAGACGAAGGCCGTGAGGTCGCCGGCACTGATGCGCCCGCTCAGCACATCGTGACCGCCCATCCACAGCAGGAAGGCCACGGCAGCAAAGACGATGAAGATCACCAGCGTCGTCATGACCGCGCGCTGGGCGATGCGGCGGCGGGCGGCGACGAAGGCGCTCTCCGTGGCTTTGCCGAAGCGCTGCGTGGCGCGCTCCTCCTGAGCGAAGGCCTGCACGGTGCGCACCGCGTCGAGCGTCTCGCTGCCTTCCGACACCATGTCGGCCATGCGCGCCTGCGCCTCGCGCGACAGGCGACGCACCTTGCGACCGAACAGGATGATCGGCGCCACGACCAACGGCACGACGGCCAGCACCAGCAAGGCGAGCCTGGGATTGGTGATCACCAGCATCGCCACGCCGCCCACGCACATCAGCGAATTCCGGACCGCCACCGACGCCGACGAGCCTATCACCTGCTCGATGAGCTGGGCGTCGGCCGAGATGCGGCTCATGACGTCACCAGAGCGCTTTATCTCGAACCAGGCGGGCCCCAGCCGCACGACATGGGCAAACAGGTCGCGGCGCAGGTCGCCCACGACGCGCTCGCCGAGCCACGACACCAGGTAGAAGCGCGCGCCCGAGGAAATCGCCAGCACTCCCGCGACGGCGATCAACGAGGCGAGCGCGTAGTTCAGGATGTCGGGCCTCCCCTGTGTGAAGCCGAGGTCGATCAGGGCGCGCAGGCAGACGCCGAAGGCCAGCACCGTGCCGGCCGCGACTAGTAGGGAAAAGGCGGCCATGAGCGCTCGCCCGCGATAGGGCCGCAGGTAGGGTCCGAGAAGGCTCAGCAGGCCGCCGAACCGGCTCATGACGGCCGCCAGTCCAGCTCCACGCCCAACTCGGCCGACAGGTGGCCCAAAAGATCGGTCCCGCCGCGGGTGTCTTTCCACAGGCCAGAGGCCGCGTCGAAAGCGTAATGCCGCGCCCCGCTCTGCGGCGAGCTCAGCCATATCTGCTGGGTTGGCGCATGTTTATTCACGACCCAGGTCCCGTCGTCGCCATCGACCGTCAGGATCCCGCCCTGCAACTCGGCATCGGCATGGTCGCCGATCCCCTCCTCGAGGGCGGCCAGAAGGCTGTCAGCCAGGCGTTCGAAGGCAGATTCGCTCATTGGCCCGGTCGGTCTACAGGACGAAATCCAGCCGTGTCCACTTGTCCGTTACCGTGCCGACCTCTCGTCGCTCCGCCGTGTGATCACTTCTTCGAGGTGAACTCGAATTCCTGGAAGCTGCGATTGCCGTTCTTCAACAC
>CADECW010000112.1:0-5356 GCA_902825855.1 uncultured Rhodospirillales bacterium
CACCACCGCGCTCCTGCTCATCCTGATGGCCCTGCCCAGCATCAAGAAGGCTCGCCAGGAGGCCTTCCAGGAAGAGGGATGACGGTTTTCCGTCATCCGAGGCAAGCCGACCGGCTGACGGCGTAGTCGAAGGACCTCTTCTGTTGTTGCCGCAACAGGAATAGGTTCCTCTACTACGCTTCGCTGCGCCCGGCTCCGGCCGGGATGACGGCATTCAAAGGAGTGAACTCCATGTCCGACCTGCCCAAGCGTGTGGCGATCTCCGAAGAGGGGCCCCGTGAGGGCTTCCAGTCGGAGAAGAAGATGATCCCGGTGGCCGACAAGGTGCGCCTCATCGAGGCGCTGGCGGACACCGGGCTCACTCACATCGCCTGCGTCTCCTACGTGAACCCCAAGCGCGTGCCGACGATGGCCGACGCCGAGGAGGTCGCATCGAAGATCCATCAGAAGCCCGGCATCGAGTACGCCGCCCTGTGGCTCAACCAGCAGGGTCTCGAGCGCGCCCTGCGCGGACCGCTCCACGTCGACGGCGGCGTGCGCGTCACCGCTTCGGACACCTTCTCGCGCAAGAACATCGGCAAGTCGGTGGCCGACGCGATGGTCGAGCAGCGCATGTCGCTGAAAACCTTCAAGGACCGCGGCATGCCGGTCGAGTGGGGCATCATCCTCGGCGCCTTCGGCTGCAACTACGAGGGAGAGCTGTCGACGGAGTTGATCCTGCAGCGCGTGCAGCTCGCCCTCGACGAGGCCGAGCTCGCGGGCTTCAAGCTCAAGGGCATCAAGCTCACCGACGCCATGGGCTGGGCGACGCCGCGTTCGGTCGAACGGCTGATTGGCGCCATTCGCCATAAGTGGCCGGAACTCGAGATCGGGCTGCACCTGCACGATACCCGAGGCACGGGCCAGGCGGCCGCCTATGCCGGGCTGCGCATGGGCGTCACCAAGTTCGACGCCTCGATCGCCGGCCTCGGCGGCTGTCCGTTCGCCGCAACCGACGGCGCCGCCGGCAACATCTGCACGGAGGACTTCGCCTTCATGTGCGAGGAGATGGGCGTGGAGACGGGCCTCGACATCGATCGCCTCATCGAGGTCGCCAGGCTCGCCGAGGAAGTCGTGGGCCGTCCCCTGCCCGGCCACGTCATGCGTGGCGGCACGTTGACCGCCGCCAAGCAGAGAGCCGGCGCATGAACGCCGAGACCTTCATTCCCGATTCGACCTACGTCGACGTCCCGTCCATTCCGTGGAAGCCGACGCGTTTTCCCGGGGTCGAGGCCAAGACTCTGATGGAAAATCCGGCGACCGGCATGTCGACCGTGCTGATGCGCTGGGCGCCGGGCGCCTGCCTTCCGCAGCACGAACATGTTGCCATCGAACAGACCTTTGTCCTCGAAGGCTCGTTCGCCGACCACATGGGCGTCTGTCGTGCCGGCAACTACGTCTGGCGACGCGCCGGCAGCCGTCACGACGCCTGGACCGACGAAGGCTGCCTGATGCTGGCGTTCTTCCTGAAGCCCAACACCTTCTTCGATTGAGGCCGATTTTCCAGCTCGGCATGCTAATGGTCAGGCGCAGGCGCATCGCTGCCTGAACCAACGGAGGCAAGTCATTCCATGGCTGGGGTTCTTGAAGGGATTCGTGTTCTCGATTTCGGCCGTTACATCGCGGGTCCGTTCTGCGGCACCATGCTGGGAGACCTCGGCGCCGAGGTGATCCGCATCGAGAAGCTGGAAGGCAGCGAGGACCGCTGGGTGACCCCGGTCGCCGAGGGCGGCGAAGGCGCCATGTTCCTCCAGATGGGGCGCAACAAGCTCGGGCTCACGCTCAATCCGATGAAGCCGGCCGGCCAGGAGATCGTGCGGAAGCTTGTGGCGGTGTCCGACGTGGTCATCGCCAACCTGCCCTACGAGGACCTCAAACGCATGGGCATCGACTACGAGACCATCTCGGCGATCAACCCGCGCATCATCCTCGCCACCAACTCGACCTTCGGCTCGGAGGGCCCCTACGCCACTCGCGTAGGCTTCGACACGATCGGCCAGGCCATGTCGGGCGCCATGCACCTGTCGGGCGACGGCAAGGTGCCGACACGCGCCAATGCACCGTTCGTCGATTTCAGCTCCGCCCTGCTCAGCACCGTGGGCGTGCTGGCGGCGCTGATGGACCGCGCCAAGAGCGGCAAGGGCCAGAAGGTCGAGACGGCGCTCCTGCGCACCGCCATCAACATCACCAACAGCCATCTGATCGAGCAGGCGGCTCTGCAGCTCAACCGCATCGCCACGCTCAATCGCGGTTTCACCGCCGGTCCCTCGGACACCTACAAGTGCAAGGACGGCTGGATCTACGCCATGACCATCGGCCAGCCATTGTTCGTGCGCTGGTGCAAGCTGATGGGCGACGAGGGCCTGGCCAGGGACCCGCGTTTCAAGGACGACCTCGGGCGCGGCGACAATGGCGAGGCGCTGTCGGCGATCATGCAGAAATGGTGCGACGCGCGGACCGTCAAGGAGGCGTTGAGCGAGCTCGAGGCCAACCGCATCCCCGCCGGCCCCGTCTATGCACCGCAGCAGACGCTCGACGATCCGCACGTGAAGGCGGCCGCGTTCTTCCATCACATGGACTACCCGGGCATGGCCAAGCCTGCGCCCGTGCTGCAGGAGCCCGTGAAGCTGTCACGCACGCCGCTCACCATCCGCAGTCGCGCGCCCAAGCTCGGTGAACATACCGACCAGATCCTGCAGGAGCTGGGCTACGAGGCCGCCGCCATCGCCAAGCTGAGGGCGGAGCGGGTCATCTGACGTACCGCGACCGATCGCTGGTCAAAACCGTTTTCAAGGCTTCCGACGGATCGACGATCGAGTACATTTTGCTGGAATGACTGCCGCCGATCGTTTCGCCCGACTGCCCGACCTGCTCGCCGACGACGCCGACCTCCAGCGCCGTGGGCGTTGGGTCACGGTCGACTGTCGCGTCGATATCGGTGACCAGCCTTTCTTCCTCGGCCTCGAGAACGGCGCGCTCGCCGCCTTCGAGCGCGGCACACGGCTCATGCGTTCCTCGGCCTTCACCGTACGCGCCACCGACGAGGCCTGGTCGCGGCATTGGCAGGCGATGCCCGCGCCCGGCTGGCATGACCTCTTCGCCCTGACAAAACGCGGCGCCGCCGCGATGGAAGGCGATTTCCGGCCGCTACTGCAGAACCTGCAGTTCTTCAAGGACCTGTTGGCCTTGCCGCGCCGCTTGGCGTCGGGAGGCTGACCATGGCGCCTCGGCTCGACCCGATGGTTGGCCGCTACCTGCGGCTCGAGATCGACGGCGTCGATCATCGCATCTACTTCGAGGAGGCCGGCCCCAAGGACGGTGGCGGCATCCCGCTGGTCTGCCTGCATACGGCGGGGGCGGACAATCGTCAGTACCGGCATCTTCTCGCCGATCCCGAGGTCACCTCGCGCTTCCGCGTGCTCGCCTTCGACATGCCCTGGCACGGCAAATCGACGCCGCCGGATGGGTGGGAGAAGACCGAATACCGTCTGACGACGGCGTCCTATACCGCCGCCATCCGCGCCTTCTGCGTAGCCATGGAACTCGACCGGCCCGTTGTCATGGGTTGCTCGATCGGCGGGCGCATCGTGCTCAATCTCGCGATCGCTCATGCCAGCGAATTCCGCGCCCTGATCGCGCTCGAAGCCGCCGACTTCCAGCAGCCTTGGTACGACACCGCCTGGCTGCACCGACCGGACGTCCATGGCGGCGAGGTCTGCGCGGCGCTGGTCTCCGGCCTGATCGCGCCGCAAAGCCCGCCGGCAAGCCGCCACGAGACGCTATGGATGTACATGCAGGGCGGACCCGGCGTGTTCAAAGGCGATCTCTACTTCTATCGCGTCGACGGCGACCTGCGCGAAAAGGTGAAGACGATCGACACCAAGGTCTGTCCGCTCTACCTGCTGACAGGTGAGTACGATTTCTCATGCACATCGGAAGACACGTTGCGCACGGCGGCGCAGATTCCGGGGGCCGAGGTGCAGATCATGCAGCATGTCGGCCACTTCCCGATGAGCGAGCATCCGGCGAAATTTCGAGAATACATCCTGCCGGTGCTGGCGAGGATTTGCTGAGATAGCGGCGAAAGCCCGAGCCCTCAACTAGCGGGAGTCATTTGCTGAACTCGCGGAGGTCTTTCGTCTTGAAGTACTTGAAGTCGTTGCCCGACTTTCCGCTCTTGAATTTGACAGCGAAAGCATGGTCGTTGATCCAGGCGAAGCTTTCGACAAGGTGGCCAGCCAGCCGGATGCTTGCATACTCTTTATACCGCCTTGGACTCCCGGTGATTCTGATCAGCCCGATGAACGTCTCTGCAGAGGAAACGACCTGGTTGTCGTAGTAGGCCAGATAGTTGTTTCCGGGCGAAACGAAATGAGTTCCCGTCGGGCCGTCACCGATGGAGGCGAGGACATAGACAATGCTCGTTTCCGAGTCGATCAAGACGTGCTCACCCCACTCGATCGCCTCGCTTCCGTTCACACTTACGGCATACAGCCCCAAGTCTGGGTAGTACCCTCTGTACTGCGCGTAGTAGTAGCCGAGTTGACCTTCGTGAATGCGGTTCTCCCGATCTCGGTTGAAGACCAGCCGGGCCTTGGCTGTCGGGATGGTGAAGGTGCGCTTCGTGTGTGGCACCCGCGACAGGCTGGGGTCCAGCTTGGGGCGGTAGGATTTTTGGTAACGAGCAAATTCTGCCTGGGTGATCTCTTCCAAGTCTATTGTCGGCAAATTGTCGTAAGCAGGAACGTAGAAGCCGACCACTTGGGCGACTATTTTTTCCAGAGCCGAGAACAAGGCGCCCGGGGTCGCATTCCCGACCCGTATTTCCGGGATGGCTGGGGCCTGCGCAGTCTGTCCGTGTGCCGGGTTGCCTTCAGCTCCTTCTAGCCAAGGCGTAGAAACGAGAAGAAAGTAAACGAGAAATACTAAAGTCCATTTGTGGTTCATGAGACGGCACCTTCTTCCTACTGCCGTATCCGTGTCCGACTTGGGACCATGCGGTTCCCGCTGCAATGAACTCGCAAGCGATCTGCTAGAGCACCTGAAACACGTCGTAGACCGGGCCGGTCGGATCGCGGCGGCCGGTGGCGACGGAGACGATGCGGTTCAGGAAGCGGTATTTCTCCGACGATGTCTCGAACCAGGGCGTGGTGCGGAAATAATATTGGCTGGGATCGACCTTCTCGCCCTTGTTGAGCTGCTCGATCACCCAGGCCGGCCCATGCCGCATGCCGCGGTAGCTCATGTAGATCAGGTGATCGTCGTCGGTCTTGAGCGTGATCCGGACATCGAGCTGCAGGATGCCGTCGCGCCGGAG
>CADECW010000112.1:5456-21492 GCA_902825855.1 uncultured Rhodospirillales bacterium
CTGCGCGGCAGGGAATCGCGGAATTCCACGGCGACCAGGCGCTGGGTCTTGCTGAGCTGGCCGTTCGTCCAGTCGCGGATCTCGTCTTGCGTTTCCGGCGCCCCGGACCGGCGTACGCAGAGCGCCATCGGCGATTCGCCCCACTGTTCGCTCGGCACGCCGATCACCGCCACGTCGATCACGTCGGGGTGCCTCAGCATCAGCACCTCGATGTCGGCGGCGTAGATATTGAAGCCGCCGGAGATGATCATGTCCTTCTTGCGGTCGAGCAGGACGACGAAGCCGTCCTCATCGATGCGGCCCATGTCGCCTGACTTGAAGAAGAGCTGGCCCCTGCTGTCGTACCAGAACAGGTCGCGCGTCTTGTCCGGCTGCTTGTAGTAGCCCTTCATCATCAGCTGGGCGCGGCCGGCAAGCTCGCCGACCTCGCCCTGCGGCAGGACCCTGCCTTGCTCGTCGAGGACGACGATCTCGCTGCCGAGGCCCGGCTGGCCGACGGTATGCAACTTCTCGGGATGCAGGTCGGCGACCAGCGTGCAGGTCGCCCCGCCTTCGGTCAGGCCGTAGATCTCGACGAGATGACCCGGCCAGCGCTTCAGGCAGTCGGCCTTGATTTGCGCGCGCAGCGGCGCGCTGGTCGAGAGCTTCGCCTTGAACGAGCTGAGATCGTATGTGTCGAAATCGGGATGCGCCAGGATCCGCTGATACTGGACCGGCACCAGCATCGCATGGGTCACGCGCTCGCGCTGGGCGATCTCCAGGAATTTCACGACGTCCGATCGCGGCATCAGGATCGTCGTGCCGCCAAGACCCACCGTCGCCAGCACGGCAACCAGCGTGGTGTTGGAATAGAGCGGTGTCGAGGCAAGCGACACGGTATCCGGCCCATACTCGAAAGCCGTGAACCGCACCGCCAGCATGTCGCGCATGATGTGACTGTGCAGGATACCCTTGGGAAGGCCGGTCGTGCCCGAGCTGTAGATGATATTGAAGTCGTCGAGCTGGCTGATCGGCACCTCGAAGGGCGCATCGCTCCCCCGCTCCAGCCATTCCTCGAAGTCGCGCCATCCGGCGCGCCTGAAGTCGTAGGCGATGCGACCGCCATCGATCAGCTTGCCGAGACGATCCTCATACGGCTCGACCAGTTCGCGATACTGCTGCGAAAGGAACAGCACCTTGGCATCGCAGTCATCGAGCATCTTCTCGAGTGCGTCGGCCGCCGCCATGGTCGACAGCGGCACCACGCAGGCGCCGGCGCGCAAGCCGCCCATGAAAGTTTCGAGGTATTCGATCGAGTTGGCGGCAAGGATCGCGATCTTGTCGCCGCGGCCGATGCCCATGCCCGCGAGCGTGCGGGCAATGCGGTTGATGCGCCGGTCGAAGTCGCGCCAGGTGCGCGCCTTGTCCTCGCACATCACGGCTCGCTTGTCGGGCCATGCCGCGGCGTTGCGAGCAATGCGGATCGGGATCGAGACGAACTCGGGAAAGTCGTCGAGCGTCGGCTGCGGCACCAGGCTGGTGTCGGGGCTCATCGCCAACCTACTTCTTCGGCTCCACCTTCTCGACCGGCCCGCCCGCCTTCTTCCAGGCGCCGAAGCCGCCTTCGATGTGAGCAACCGGGGTCAGGCCCATGTCCTGAGCAGTCTTGGTTGCAAGCGCCGAGCGCCAGGCACCGGCGCAGAAGAAGATGAACTTGTTGCCGGTCTGGAAATATTCCTTGGCGTAGGGACTCTCCGGATCGATCCACATCTCGAGCATGCCGCGCGTCACGTTGATCGCGCCGGGGATGGTGCCGTCGCGCCACAGCTCGCGCGGATCGCGGATGTCGATGAAGGTGACGCCGGGCTGACCATGCAGCTTCATCACTTCGGCAAGCGGCATGGTCTCGATCTGGCTGTCGGCCTCCGCGACCATCTGTTTCACGGTTTTCTTGATATTGAGCGGCATCGAATGTCCTCCGATGCCTACTTGTACTGACAGACCGCGATTGGCGGAAGGCGTCACAGGCGACCGATTTCGAAATCCTCGCACGTCAGACCGAACTGGGAGAGGCCTTCCTCGAGATGATCGGAGAGCAGCGGCTCACCCAGCAGATAGGCGGCGGTACGTTTGTTGTGCTGCCGCTGCGCCTCGTCGCGCAGATCGTACCAGTCATCCAGGGTGCCGTCGCCGCGGCCCAGCCACAGCAGCGCCACGAGATCGGCCTGCTCCTCGTCGTTCAGCGCACTGATGAAGGCCACGAGTTCCTTCTGCGTCAGATCGTCGGAATGCGCCGCGAGCACCTCCGCCGTCCTGTCGTCGGTGGCATTGGAACCGGAGTCGGGATCGGTCACGACGTCCTGGGCGTCGAATTCCCGCGACTTGATGATGATGAAGCAGACGCTCTCGGACGAAACAATCAGCATCGGATCAGCCATCACACCCTCCCTCGGTGGGATCGGAGGTGGCAACGCCGTTTCGGCGATTTCGTTTCCGTACCTTTGGCTATTTCGCCTTCTCGGGAACCCTCTCGAGCTCGGCCAGCCAGGCGTCGGGGCTGCCGTCTGAGGGTGCGCGCCAGTCGCCGCGCGGCGACAACGAGCCGCCCGAGGAGATCTTCGGACCGTTGGGCAGTGCCGAGCGCTTGAACTGGTTGGTAAAGAAGCGCCGCAGGAAGAGCTTCAACCAGTGGCGAATCTCACCCAGCTCGTAGGCCCGGCGCGTCCCCGCCGGCAGGTTGGCAGGCCAGGCTCCCTTGTCCATGTCGTGCCACGCGTTCCAGGCCATGAATGCGATCTTGGACGGCCTGAAGCCGAGCCGAGTCAGATAGTAGAGATTGAAGTCCTGCAGCGCGTATGGACCTACCGACTGCTCGGTCGACTGGATGGCGCCTCCCGCACCGGCCGGGATCAGCTCGGGCGAGATCTCCGTATCCAGGATATCAAGGAGGATTGCGGCGGTATCCTTGCCGACGTCGCCCGATGCCGCGACGAAGCGGATCAGGTGCTGGATCAGCGTCTTGGAGACCGAGCCGTTGGGATTGTAGTGCGACATGTGATCGCCTACGCCGTAGGTGCACCAGCCCAGCCCCAGCTCGGAGAGGTCTCCGGTGCCGACCACCATGCCGCCGTGCCGATTGGCGAGCCGGAACAGGTAGTCGGTGCGCAGTCCCGCCTGCACGTTCTCGAACGTGACGTCGTAGACCTTCTTGCCCTGGGCGAAGGGATGACCGATGTCGGCCAGCATCTGTTGCGCGGCCGGCTTGATATCGATCTCGGCCGCGGTCACACCCAACGCCTCCATCAGCCGCCAGGCGTTCTTGTGCGTCTTGTCGGAGGTGCCGAAGCCCGGCAGCGTGTAGGCGTAGATGTTCTTGCGCGGCAGCTTGAGCTGGTCCATCGCCCGGCAGGTGACGATCAGCGCCTGCGTCGAGTCGAGGCCGCCCGACACGCCGATGATAGCCTTCTCGGTACGGCTCGACATCAGGCGCTGCGCCAGGCCCTGGATCTGGATGTTGTAGGCCTCGTAGCAATTGTCGCGGAGCTTGGCCGGATCCGACGGCACGTAGGGGAAGCGTTCGATGGGCCGCTCGAGCGCCACCTTGCCGCGCGGCGCCTCGAGCACGAAGTCGACCTTGCGGAAGCGCTTCACCTTGTCGCCTTCGATCAGGGCGCAGTCGGCAAAGCCGTTATTGCGCAGGCGCTCCTGGCGGATGCGGCCGATATCGACGTCGGCCGTGACGATGGTCGAATCCTTCTCGAACCGGTTCGTCTCGGCAAGCTGGTCACCCAGCTCGTAGATCGCGGCATGACCGTCCCAGGCGAGGTCGGTCGTCGATTCGCCGGGACCGGACGCCGAATAGGCGTAGGCGGCGATGGCGCGCGCCGACTGGCTGCCGCACAGAAGACGCCGCGCCTCGGCCTTGCCGATGGTGATGTTGCTGGCCGACAGATTGACCAGCAGTTCCGCGCCCGCGAGCGCCGCGTGACTCGACGGCGGTACCGGTACCCAGATGTCCTCGCAGATCTCGACGTGGAACGTGAGAGGCACACTGCCGGTCGAACGGAACAACATGTCGGTGCCGAACGGCGCGTGGTGGCCGGCGATCCTGATCGTGTGCTCGACGACGTTGGCGCCCGAAACGAAGTGGCGCTTTTCGTAGAACTCGCGGTAGTTCGGCAGGTAGGTCTTCGGGACGACGCCCAGGATGGCGCCGCGATGGATGACGATGGCGGTGTTGTACAGTCGGCCGGCGAGACGCAGCGGCGCGCCGACGATCAGCACGGGAAAGAGCTTGTTCGAGGCCGCGACGACCTTGGCGATCGACGCTTCGACTTCGTCGAGAAGCGCGTCCTGGAGCAGCAGGTCCTCGATGGCGTAAGACGACAGCCCCAGCTCGGGAAAAACCATGACAGCCGTGCGGGCCTTGTCGCCTTCGGCGGCAAGCCGCAAAGTCTCGGCGAGGTTGTAGGCGGTGTCGGCGACGCGGGTGCGCGGCACGCAGCATGCCACGCGCACGAAGTCGTGTGAGTAGAGGGAGAAGAATTCGGACAAGGGATTGTGGTCGGGCGATGGTGGGCGCGACAGGGATTGAACCTGTGACCCCTGCCATGTCAAGACAGTGCTCTACCGCTGAGCTACGCGCCCATCGCCAAAAGGTGCGGTCGTCTACATCGCATACCCCGGATTGGCAAGAGCGCGCGTCCGGGCCGCCATGCGTGTCAAGCGCGTGACGCGCCCCGATCCGCGCGCTATGACGCATCCATGGAGTTTCTGCCGACCGCGTTCGATCAGGAGGCCTTGGATTACCGCCCGCCGGGCCGCCAGAGCGCACCGGTCGTAGTGGCCTCGCCGCACAGCGGATCGGTCTACCCGGCCCGCTTCCTCGCCCAGACCGCGGTGCCCCTGGCAGCGCTGCGCCGTGCCGAGGATGCCTTCGTCGACGAGCTGTTTGCAGCAGCGCCCAACCTCGGCATTCCGTTCCTGGCCGCTCGCTTTCCGCGCTCCTTCGTCGACGCCAACCGCGAGCCCTATGAGCTCGATCCCGGCATGTTCGAGGGTCCCCTGCCCCGGCCGCTCAACCATCGCACGACGCGCGTTGCGGCGGGCCTGGGCATGATCCCGCGCGTGGCCGCGAGCGGCGAGGCAATCTATCGCGGCCGCGTGCCGTCCGAAGAGATCGAGCAGCGGCTGGAAACTTGCTGGCGGCCTTATCACACGGCACTCACGACCCTGGTCGAGCAGACCCATCGGCAGTTCGCCACGGCGCTGCTGATCGATGCCCATTCCATGCCATCCTCGGCATCCGGGGTCGGTCCGCGCGAGCGCGATCGCATCGATATCGTGCTGGGCGACAACCACGGCGAATCCTGCGCACCCGACCTCGTCGACGCTGCGGAACGCTGGTTTGCCGGCCACGGGCTGAGAGTTCAACGCAACCAGCCTTATGCCGGCGGTTTCACGACGCAGCGCTACGGTCGGCCTGGACTCAACCGGCACGCGTTGCAGATCGAAATCAACCGGTCCCTTTACATGGACGAGAACCGCCACCAGAAGCTTGCCAGCGCCGTCGCGGTCGAGCGGATCATGGCCGGCTTCCTCGAGGACGTCGCGAGCCAGGCGCTCAACGTGCTGCTGCCGCGTCCGCTGGCTGCCGAGTAGCTGTCAACGATCCATCACGCAGCGAGCAAAAAAAGGGGCCGTGACAAGCACGGCCCGAGTTTAGGGAGGAAACGCCCAAGACGGGCATACAGCAAACACAGAGGTCGCTGACGCGACGTTTGCTGCATCCCAAGAATGGTGCACCTGCGAAGGAAATGCAAGGGGGAAAAAAGCTCTTAATTTCACCGATTTAGCCAATTTCGTGTTCCGATTTTTATGTTGCCTTTTTGCAACGCACAAGAATCGCGAAAGGCTGGATTGCAGTTGGTGCAAAGCTCGAAGAGCCGGCTTTTTAGGCGATTCTATAGATTGCTCAAGGACTTGGCAGTTTAACGGAGGATGACGTGGCGCAGAAGTTCGTCGTGGCGATGATGATGCATGAGACCAATACCTTCTCGCCGCTCCCTACTCCCATCGAGTCCTTCTCCCGAACTGGGGCCCTGAGCGGTCCCAGCGCCATCAATGAGTCGGAGGGCACCAACACCTCGCTCGGCGGCTTCATCGAAGTGGCGCGCAAAGCGGGTGCCGAGTTCACCGTGCCGATGGCGGCGTCGGCCCATCCGTCGGGCCTGGTGACCAAGGCCGCCTATGAGCAGATGACGACGGCGATCGTCGACGAAGTGAAGAAGGGCTGCGACGCCGTCCTGCTTGCCTTGCACGGCGCGATGGTCGCCGAGCATTTCGACGACGGCGAGGGCGAACTCCTGAACCGAATCCGGAAAATCGCGCCGGACGTGCCGATCGCCGTCGCGCTCGACTTCCACACCCAGATGACCGACGCCATGATCAAAGGCGCCAGCATCGTCACCGGATACCGCACCTACCCTCATATCGACATGGCCGACACGGCACGTCGCTCGGGGCGCACGCTGCTGCGCATGCTGGCGGGCGAGGTCGAACCCCGGATGGTGTGGGGCAACCGACCGATCATGAGCAGCTCGGTCGTCCACTCGCCCTCGCGCGAGCCGATGCGGACACTGATGGGCATGGCCAACCAGGCGGAGGACTCGGGCCACGTGCTGAACGCCTCGGTGTTCGGCGGCTTCCCGCAGGCCGACATCCCTCACCTCGCCCTTTCCGCCGTGATCGTCTGTGACAAGCGCACGGCCGAGGGCGAGGTCCTGTTGAACAGGATCCTCGATACCGCGTGGGAGAAGCGCGAGGGCTTCCTGTTCCATCCCGAGCCGTTGTCGGTGCAGGTGGCGCGGGCCAGGTCGCTCGACGGCGGTCCGATCGTGATGGCCGATCACGGTGACAACACCGCCTCGGGAGGTACGCAGGACGTCATGAGCGTGATCGAGGAGGCGATGAAACAGGGCCTGGAAGATGCCTGCGCCGGCCCGATCTGCGATCCCGTCTGCGTCGAACAGATGATCAAGGCCGGTGTCGGCGCCGAAGTGACGATCGAGCTCGGCGGCAAGATCGACATGCCGGCAATGGGACTGAAAGGCAAACCGCTCAAGGTCACGGGAAAGGTCAAGGCGATCACCGACGGTCAGTTCGTCGTCACCGGACCGATGGCCACGGGGACCACGGCGCGCATGGGCCGCACCGCGGTCCTCGACACCGGCAAGATGCAAATCGTCGTGTCGGAGCGGCGCGTCGAGCCCTACGATCTCGGCGTGTTCACTCATTGCGGCATCGATCCGCGGCGCAAGAAATATGTGCTGATCAAGTCGCGCCAGCATTTCCGCGCCGGTTTCGAGCCGATCGCCAAGCACATCGTCATGTGCGACGGCGACGGCTGCACGGCGTCGGACCTGAAGTTGTTCAAGTACACCAAGGTCAAGCGGCCGCTCTATCCGTTCGACCTCGACATGCGGCTCGGCCGGAACGAAGCGTAGGAGTTGTAGGACATGGCCGCTTATGACCTCGTGATACGCAACGGCCAGGTGGCCGACGGCACGGGCAAGAAGTTATTCGCAGCCGATGTGGCGCTGAAAGGCGACCGCATCGCCGCGGTCGAAGCGCCGGGCACGCTGAGGGGCGACAACGAGCTCGACGCCAGGGGCAAGGTCGTGGCACCGGGCTTCATCGACGTGCACACCCACGACGATACCGCGCTGATCGACAATCCGACCATGGCGATGAAGGCGAGTCAGGGCGTAACCACCGTGGTGTGCGGCAACTGCGGCGCGTCGGCGGCGCCCTACATCCGCGATGACGTCGGCCATTTCCTGACGCTGATCATCAGGAACAAGGCGAACATCTCGAGGAGCTTCGGCGAGTTCGCCGCCAAGGTCGATGCCGCCAGGCCCGCCATCAACGGCGCGTTCCTGATCGGCCATTCGACCTTGCGAATGAACTTCTTGGGCGACGATCTCGGCCGCACGGCGAGCGCGGGCGAGATCGCCGGCATGCGCGACCTGCTCGACCAGAGCCTCGAACAGGGCGCCATCGGCATGTCGAGTGGCCTGTTCTATGCGGTGGCGAATGCCGCCTCGACCGACGAGGTCGCCCAGGTGGCCGCGCCGCTCGGCAAATGGGGCGGCGTCTATACCGCCCATATGCGCGACGAGGGCGAGAACATCCTGCCGGCGATGGACGAGACCTTCGAGATCGGCCGGCGAGCCGGCGCCTCGATCGTCGTCTCGCACCACAAGTGCTCGGGCCGCAGCAACTTCGGTCGCATGACGGAGACCCTGCCCAAGTTCACCGAGGCGATGAAGCAGCAGCAGATCGCGTTCGACGTCTATCCCTACATCGCGGGCTCGACGATCCTGCGCAGCGACATGCTGGAGCGCGCCGACAAGGTGCTGATCACCTGGTCCGACAAGGTGCAGGGACTGGCCGGCCGCGACCTCAAGGAGATCGCCCAGGAAATGGGCTGCTCGATGCGCGAGGCGGCCGACCGCATCCAGCCGGCCGGCGCCATCTACTTCATGATGGACGAGAAGGACGTGCAGAGCGCGATGGCCCATCCCGGCGCCATGATCGGCTCGGACGGCATCCCGTTCGACGCCCATCCGCATCCGCGCCTATGGGGCACGTTCCCGCGCGTGCTGGGCCACTATTCGCGCGAGTTGAAACTTTTCCCGCTGGAAGATGCGGTGCGGCGCATGACGGCGTACCCGGCCCAGCGGTTCGGCCTCACCAAGCGCGGCGAGGTCAAGCCGGGCTTCTATGCCGACGTCTGCGTGCTCGACCCGGCGACGGTGATCGACACGGCGACCTTCGAGAAGCCGATCTCGCCGGCCAAGGGCATCGACGTCGTGCTGTGCAACGGCGAGATCGTCTGGCGGGATGGCAAACCCGGCGGCGGACGCGCCGGTCGCGCGCTCCGGCGTCAGGACCTGCAGGCCGAAGCGAACGCATAGACTGGCGGCACCCGGACCTTCCGTTCGATCACGCCTTCGCCGGCGACCAGCCGTAGACCTTCTGCAGCGTGCCGCCCATCAGCGTGGCGCGCTCGCCGTCGGTCAGGCGGTCGGTGGCTCGAAACGCCTCCACGCCTTCCTTGTAGGTCAGGAACGCCACCGCCCGCGTCCAGTCAGTGCCCCACATGCAGCGATTCATGCCGAAGGCGTCGAAAATGCGCCGCAGCGGGTCCCAGATGTCCTCGTAGGGGAACGGCTGCTTGGCGAGCGTGCCCGCGCCACTGATCTTGACGACGACATTGTCGTACTGCGCCAACGCCAACAGCTTGGGCAGGTCGGCCCACGGCTCGGCCGGCTTGGGCGGCTCGAAGGGCTGCAGCAAGCCTATATGATCGACGACGATGCGCGTGTTCGGATTGCGCGCGGCGAGCGGGCCGAGCTGCTCGATGCGGCCCCAGCTCAGCACGTTGACGGGCAGCCCGTGCTGCGCCGCGGCGGCGAGCACGAGGTTGACCCCGGGATCGTCGGGCGCGACCCGCGGGCCCGCCGCCATCATGATGCGGATGCCCACGGTGCCCGGCGTCTTCTTCCAGTCGGCGATGGTCTCGCCGACCTTGGGATCGCTCGGATCGACGGGCTTCACCACGGCGAAGCGGCCGGGATGCTTGCGGCGGACCTCCAGCGCGTAGCTGGCGTCGTAGTGATACTGCGTGTACGGCGACACCAGGATGGCGCCGTCGACGCCGACTTCGTCCATCGCCGCCACCATCTGATCGCCGGTGACCTCGGACGGGCCGTGCAACACGGCATGCCACGGCCGGCCGGGATGATTGCGCTCGTAGACATGGACCTGGACGTCGATGGTTGGCATGGCTCTTCTCCCCACTTGCTAGGGCGGCGCTGCGCTCGGGACCGCAGCAAGTCGCTAGACGAACTGCACCACGTTGTCGGCACCGATCAGATGCCGCCCCACCATCTCCGCATGCGGCCACATTCCCTGCAGATGCTGGCTCGCGCTCATGGCGTCGCGGAAGCGGCGCTCGAACGGCGCCTTCTCGGAAATCGCCATGGTGCCGGCGCCGCGATAGCAGGCGATCGATACGTCGGTCGCTTCGTTCATGCCCCAGGTCGTGGCGAGCCGCAGCCGCACGCGCAGGTCGACGTCGAGCGTACCCTTGGCCGAAGCGTCGTAGAGCTGGCCCGCGGCTTCATGGAGGAACGCGCGCACCGCCGATAGCCGCGCCTCGAGGATCGCCATCTCGCGCTGGACGGCATGGTTGTTGATCATCGCGGTCGGCGAAGACCGGCTGTGCCGACCTTTCACCACGGTGACGTAGGTGTCGAGCAGGCGTCGCGCGACGCCGATGGTGACGCTGCAGAAGCCGGTGGCATAGAGCAGTGTCGAGCCGATGGGATAGAGGGGCCCCTTCTCGCTGCGCTCGTCGTCGATGTCGCGCGCCGGAGCTTGGCCGTCGGGGATGAACAGATCCTCGACCGAGTAGCTGTCGCTGCCGGTGCCGCGCAGGCCGAGCACATGCCAGTCGTCGATGATCCTGGCCTGGCTGCGCAGGAAGACGAACGAGCGGTCGTCGGGCCGGCCGTGGCGGATGTGCGGCGTGCCGTCGGGATTCTGCACGGCGCTGTGCGCGCCCAACCACTTGGTGTGCCTACCGCCGCTGGCGAAGCTCCAGGTGCCGGTCAGCCGATAACCGCCCTCGACGCGGATCGCCTTGCTCTTGTCGTGGCGCGCCCCCCAGGCCAGGCCGGAATAGGGCCCATCGAACATTGCCGCCGCCGTCTCGTGTGGCATCGAAGCAGCCGAGGTCGCCATCGACACGTTCGACTGGTTCACGAACCACGCCGTGCTGGCGTCAGCCCAAGCAAGTGCCTCGCAGGCCTTGGCATAGTCGACGAGATGCACCTCCTGACCACCCATGCTTCTCGGCAGCAGCAGGCGCAGCAGATCCTGGCCCGCCAGCGCATCGACAACCTCTTGTGTCAGTTCGCGGCGGCGGTCCATCTCCGGCCCGTGCTTGTCCAGCACCGCCTGCACGGCCCGCGCCCGCTCCTGCAGGCTGGCAAGGACTGGCGAAACTCGGTTCTGCATCAAGCGTGTCCTCGACTCCATGTCGCTCGACTATAGTGGCCTCGGTCACGACTGTTCAAAAGCCGCCTGCGGAGCGTTCCGACAGGCGTGCTGTCGGGGGAAACACACATCATGCAGATCGGATTCAACCTGCCGAACTCCGGCCCGTTGTCGGCCGTCGCCGACATGACACGCATCGCCGGCGAAGGCGAGGCCATGGGTTTCGACTACCTGACGCTGACGGACCATGTGGTGCTGCCCAACACCAAGGTGCCGGGCTACCCCTACTCCGAATCCGGCCAGTTCTACGAGGACGCGCCGCTCGAACGGCATGAGCAGATCGTCGGCATGACCTGGGTCGCAGCCAAGACCTCGCGCATTCGGCTGGTCGCCGCCGTGCTCGTCGTGCCGCACCGTCCGGCCGTGTTGGCGGCCAAGATGCTGGCGACGCTCGACGTGCTGTCGGGCGGGCGCCTGGTCGTCGGCATAGGCGCGGGTTGGCTGAGGACCGAGTTCGACGCCGTGGTGACGACGCCGTTCGAGGAGCGCGGCGCCGTGACCGACGAGTATATCGACACCTTCCGCGCACTCTGGAGCGAGGCCGAACCACGCTTCGACGGACGCTATACGAGGTTCGATGGCATCGCCTTCGAGCCGAAGCCGGTACAGAAGCCGCTGCCGATCTGGGTCGGCGGCGAGGCCGGCCCTTCCGTGCGCCGCACCGCGCGCGTCGGTGACGCCTGGTATCCGATCGGCTCCAACAACAAGCACCTGCTCGATACGCTGCCGCGGCTCAAGGCCGGCATCGGCCGCCTGAGAAAGGCCGTGGCCGACGCCGGGCGCGAACCCCAGTCGGTGGGCGTCAGCTTTCGCGTCAAGCGCTACGGCACGGCGGTGCCGCCGACCGCCACCGACGGCGAACGGCGGCTGTTCTCGGGCAGCGAAGCCGACATCATCGCCGACTTCCGCGCGCTGAAGAAGATCGGCGTCACGGCGATCGACATAGATTTCGGCGGCCGTCCGGACGCGGCGGCGATGCTCGCCGAAATGAAGCGCTTCAGGTCCGCGGTAATCGAAAAGATCTGAGGGCAACCCGCCGCCGCCGGAGTGCCCTATTCAGCCGCCATCGGCTTTGCCGACAGCTTGGCCAGCTCCTCGGCGATCTGGACGGCGTTCCAGGCAGCACCCTTGAGCAACTGGTCGCCGGCCACCCACAGCATCAGGCCGTTCGGGTTCGAAAGGTCGCGGCGGATGCGCCCGACATGGACGTCGAGATCACCGCTCGCCTCGAGCGGCATCGGGAAATGGTTGGCGGCGGCATCGTCGACCACTTTCACGCCCGGCGCCTTGGCGAGGACGGCACGCGCCTCCTCGGGCGACATCGGCTTCTCGAGCTCGAGCGTGATCGCTTCGGAGTGCGCCCGCAGCACAGGCACGCGGATGCAGGTCGGTGCGATCGGAAGCTCCGGCGCATGGAACATCTTGCGCGTCTCTTCGACGACCTTGTTCTCTTCCTCGTTGTAGCCGTTCTCGGCGACCTTCGTGTTGTGCGAGAAGACGTTGAAGGCGATCTGGTGCGGGAACACCGCGCGCTTGATCTCCTTGCCGGCCGAAAAGTCGCGCGCCTGGTCCTCCAGCTCCTGCATGGCGGCAGCACCGGCGCCGGAGGCCGACTGGTAGGTCGAGACGATGATGCGCTTCACCCCGACCGCCTGATGGATCGGCCACACGGCGACCGACAGGATCGCAGCGGTGCAGTTGGGGTTGGCGACGACGCCGTTGTGCTTCGCCAGGTCGCCGCCGTTGACCTCGGGCACGACCAGAGGCGTATCGGGGTCCATGCGGAAGGCCGACGAGTTGTCGACCACGACGCAACCTGCTGCCTTGGCGGCCGGCACGAACCCGCGGCTGCGCGTGGCGCCCGCCGAGAAGAAGGCGATGTCGCAGCCCTTGAAGGCGCCGGCGTTCAGTTCCTCGACCTTGTAAGGCTTGCCCTTGAACTCGAGCGTCTTGCCGACCGAGCGGGCCGAGGCGAGCAGCTTGAGGGAGGCGACCGGAAAGTTCCGTCGCTCGAGCACGCGGAGGATCTCTACTCCAACCGCGCCGGTGGCGCCGACAATGGCGATGTGCTGGGGCTTCATGGTGGCGCGGAACATACAGGAAGCCAGTCCCCGGCCAAAACCGCTATTCCGCGGCTTTTTGATGCTTCTTTATGGCCGGCATCAAGCCCGTGGGGTCCACCAGCTTGCCGTGTGCCAGCATGTTGTGGGCATGGGCCAGGTGGTGGAGCGCAAAGGAAGTCTGCATGGCACTAACGCGGCCCTGGGCGTCCTGGGCGGCGTTGATCGCCTGCTTGGTGAGCTTCAGGGCAAACAGCGGTTTCTGGGCGATACGCTCGGCCATGGCGAGGCCAAAGGCTTCCAGCTCGGCGCGCGGCACGACGTGGTTCACCATGCCCAGCCGGTGCGCTTCGGAGGCGCCGATCCAGTCGGCTGTGAACAGGAATTCCTTGGCCTTGCGCACGCCGAGTTCCCACGGATGGGCGAAGAACTCCGCCCCGCCGACCCCCATCGCCACGGTGTGGTCGAGGAACTCGGCGTCATCCGAAGCGACGATCAGGTCGCACGGCCAGATGAGCATCAGTCCGCCCGCGATCACCTTGCCCTGCACCAGCGCCATCGTCGGCTTGGGGATGTTGCGCCAGCGCTCGCAGAAACCGATATAGATCTCCTGCTCGCGCGCGTACTGCGCCTCGGCGCCCGGCTTGCCGAAGCCGGACCACGTGCCGACCGTCTCGTGCTTGCGCATGTTGCCGTGCCCATCGACCTCGCGCAGGTCGTGGCCCGACGAGAAGTGCGGCCCGTTGGCAGACAGCACGATCACCTTCACCGCGTCGTCCTGCGCGGCGCGGTCGAAGGCGTCGTTCAGCGCGTAGAGGAACGCGGTATCCTGCGCGTTCCTCGTGTCGGCGCGATCGAGAACGATGCGCGCGATACCGGCTCGGGACGTGTCATATTGAATGGGACCAGTCATCGGTTCCTCCCGCAGGTCAGGCCAGGAGTCTAGCCATGCCCGCCATCCAGCACACCTTCGTCGAGACCCGGGGCTTCAGGACCCATGTCGCGCAGTGCGGAAACGGGCCTCCGCTGTTGCTGCTGCACGGCTGGCCCGAATTCTGGGCAACCTGGGAGCCGATGTTCGACCGCCTGGCTGACCACTACCGGCTGATCGCGCCCGACTTCCGTGGCTTCGGCGAAAGCGGCAATCCCACGACGGAACGGACTGACCAGGCCGGGGCCGACGTGCTGGCCGACGACCTTGCGGCCGTCATGGGCGCACTCGGCCTCGAGCGCGCCGGCATCGTCGGCCACGATGTCGGCGCCTTCGCCATGCAGCGGCTGGCCCTCAACCATCCGTCACGCGTCGCCGGGCTGTTCTTCTTCAACTGTGCCACGCACGGCGTCGGCGCGCGTTTCCGCGACACGCGGCAGGTCAACGAGATCTGGTACCAGACCTTCCATCAGATGCCGTTCGCGCCGGCCCTGGTCGGCGCCTCGCGCGAGACGTGCCGCGCCTACTTCAGCCATTTCCTGAAGCACTGGTGCTATCGCAAGGACGCCTTCGACGGGGTGCTGGAGCGCTGGGTCGACAACTTCCTGCGCCCGGGCAACCTGCAGGGCGGCTTCAACTGGTACGTCTCGAACAACGCCGGGCGGCTCGCCGTCATGGCGGGCACCGCGCCCAGGCCGCCGAAGATCACCCAGCCCACGCGAGTGTTCTGGGGCCGCCACGATCCGGTGCTGCGCAGCGACTGGATCGACGTGGTGGAAGAATACTTCGAGGACGTCGAGGCAAGCATCGCCGAGAATGCTGGCCACTTCGTACACTACGAGACTCCGGACGCGGCGGCCGCCGAGATCGACCGCTTCTTTCAGCGGATCGGTTATCACTAAGCAGGCAGTGCGGCGGTGATGATGATCTCGATGAGATCGCCTTCCGGCATCACCGACTGCACGAAGGACCGCACCGGACCGTAGCCCGCCGGCATCCATGTCGCCCAGGCCTCGTCGAACGCCGGCTTGTTGTCGTGGTCGGTCACCACGATCTCGGCCTTGACGATGCATGTACGATCGAGGCCCGCCTCCTTTAGGTACGTATCGATGACGCCCAGCGCACCGAGCGTCTGGACACGGATGTCCTGTATGCGATCGGGCGAGACAGCCACCGCCCAGAGAAAGCCGCCGCCGCCCGGCAGGCGATAGGTCGCCACCGACGACTTGGCGGGAAATTTCTCGTTGGGCACGCGGCTGATATCGGTCTTGGTCATGAAGGGTTCTTGGCCCGCTGTTCCATCAAGGACAAGAAAAAGCCGCCGGAATCGGCGGCTTTCCTCTTTGACTGTCAGGGACGGCCGCTCAGGTCGCCGCCGCCAGCTTGGCCGGGCGGTTGGCCGCCTCGACCACCATGTTCTTCATGGCCTTCTGCAACTTGTCGAAGGCGCGAACCTCGATCTGACGCACGCGCTCGCGACTGATGCCGTACTTGGCCGACAGGTCCTCGAGCGTCTTGGGCTCGTCGACCAGGCGCCGCTCGACGATGATGTGGCGCTCGCGATCGGTGAGCTGCTTCAGCGCCGACGCCAGCATGTGCTTGCGCTGGCCGAGTTCCTGGCTCTCGGCGAGGCGCGCCTCCTGGTTCGGGCTGTCGTCGACCAGCCAGTCCTGCCACTCCATGTCGCCCTCGGCCTTCACCGGGGCATTGAGCGAGCTGTCGGGCGCGGCAAGTCGGCGGTTCATGTTCACCACCTCCTCCTCCGGCACGCCGAGGCGGGTCGCGATCTTGGTCACCTGCTCGGGAGAGAGATCGCCCTCCTCGATGGCCTGCATCTGGCCCTTGAGCTTGCGCAGGTTGAAGAACAGCTTCTTCTGCGCCGCCGTCGTGCCCATCTTCACCAGCGACCAGGAATGAAGGATGTATTCCTGGATCGAGGCGC
>CADECW010000113.1:0-5019 GCA_902825855.1 uncultured Rhodospirillales bacterium
AGGTCCCTCGACTACGCCGCCCTCCGGGCGGCTTCGCTCGGGATGACGGGAATTTATACCGTCATCCCGACCGGAGCCGAGCGTAGCGAGGCGAAGTGGAGGGACCTGTTCATGCTGATGTATTCGACAAGACGAGGTCCCTCGACTGCGCCGTCCTTCGGGCGGCTACGCTCGGGATGGCGGGGCTGCTAACGCCTGATTCCCTTCATGTCGATCGGCAGGTGATAGGGCGCCTCGCCCAGGGCGTCGACGCGCGTCCAGAAATCCTCGCCTGCGGCCAGACCGCTTTCTGCTTTCGCCGCCGATTGGCGGAAGATGTTCCAAGAGCGTGGATGCAGCCGGCTCGCCTCGGCGAAGTGCATGGAGGCCTCGTCGTCCTTGCCTTTCAGCTTCAGGTGCTGCGCCAGGCGGAAGTGGGCGTGCGCCCACGCCGCGTTCGCATCCGGCAGTCGCAGGTGAGCCCGTGCGGCGTGCTTGTCGAACGCGTGTTCGCTGTCCTCGCCCTTCAGGACCCAGTCGCGGATGGCCTCGACGTAGACCGCTTTCATGTGGACGCGTTCCTCGGCCTGCTCGGGGCTCATCTGTCCGGTCGCCCGGTCCATGTGTCGGAAGGCGTCCGACGAACCGGCGTTCTCCGGCGGTCGGACGATATGTCCGGCCTCGTCGATCCAGGTCGCCTGCGGGACGTTGACGATGTGATAGAGCTCGGCGACGTGATGATCGCGATCGATCAGGCAAGGGTAGGTCGGTGACGCGGCCTCGACCCAGGGACGCGCGGCCTCGGGTTCATCGAGGGCGACCGCCATCACGGTGAAGTTGCGGCCCGAGAGTTCCTGGTAGAGTTTCTGCCACACGGGCAAGTCGGCTCTGCAGCCTCACCAGGAGGCCCAACTGACCAGCAGCACCTTCTTGCCGCGCTGCTCACCGAGCGAGTGTCGGCGGCCGGCAAGGTCGGGCAGGGTGAAGTCGGGCGCTTCGAGCGATTGCAGCCGCGCCGACCGTGACGCCGCGCTCTCGCCCAGGGCCCAGGTCTTGCCGGAAGCATCGTGGGCCAGCGGCAGGTTCATGTGCCGCCACAAGGCTGCAGCGTTGATGTGGTCGCCGGCGATGAATTCGTCGGCCCGATTGCGCGGGACAGGGACGCAGACATCGCCCTTGCAGAAGCCCTCGGGCTTCAGCGTCCATCCGGTCGCGCTTTCCAGATCCCGGGCCGACAGCCACAGCTCCTCGCCGGAAGATCGGTGGGGTTGAACGGCTGTTTCGCCCCGCTCGGTCAGCAGTGTCGTCATCGCGGCCTCCTCGGGTGCGCGCGATGGTGGCATGCTTTCAGAAGCCCCAAAAGCTGCAAAACGAATCCGCAGCCGGGCTCGGTGCGGCGCCCCCGCAGCACTTACCCAAGGGAGAGCCAGCACTCGGTATTGGATGGCGGTACCGCCTGCATCGATGATGCGGCGGCAGTCCAGCTGGAAAGGGATTTGATAAGCTATCCTTGTCCGGTCGTGGGAGCACGCAATGTCGAAAGCAATTGCCGTCTTGGGCTCTGCCCTGTTCTTCGTCGTTGCGCCGTTGGTGCTGGCAGGCTTCGTCCCCTGGTGGGTCACGCATTGGGAATTTCGGCCAGCTTTTTTTGGCGTCGATCCAACCCGCATCCTCGGCGGTATATTGATCATCGCCGGAGTACCCGGACTCGTGGATTCATTCGCCCGGTTTGCGCTGGAGGGGCTGGGGACGCCCGCCCCGATTGCACCGACACAAAAGCTCGTAGTGACTGGCCTTTATCGCTACGTGCGAAATCCGATCTACATCGCGGTCGTCGCGGTCATTTTTGGTCAGGCCGTTTTGTTCGCTGACTGGCGTCTCCTCTGGTACGGCGCGCTACTCTGGCTTTTCTTTCATGTCTTTGTGGTGATGTATGAAGAACCGACACTCGAGCAAACATTCGGCACGGAATACGAGAACTTTCGGACCAGTGTGCCGCGCTGGATTCCGCGGTTGACGCCATGGCGAGCCTCATAAAGGAATCGCTGCAAGCGGATCGATGAAGGCTGCAACGAACAGTGCCGGACGGCGAAGCGTAGCAAGCGCGCCTAGTCGATCGTCCGCACCTTCACGTAGCTGCCCGGCGCATCTTCGATCGCCGGCAGCCCGCCTTCACCCGGCACGCGAGCAGGCACCTTCGCGCCGGACTTGGCCGACAGCCACTTGTCCCAGTCGTTCCACCACGAGCCCGGGAACTCCTGCGCGCCCGCCCGCCACTCGTCGAGCGTCGGCGGATTCTTGGCCGTCTCGTTCAGCCAGTGCTGGTACTTCTTGTTGCGCGGCGGGTTGACCACGCCGGCGATGTGGCCCGAGCCGGCGAGCATGAAGCGTACCGGTCCGCTGAACACCTGCGTTGCCTTGTAGACCGACTTGGCGGGCGCGATGTGATCTTCCTTGCCGGCCTGCAGGTAGATCGGGATGGAAATCTTGCGAAGGTCGATCGGCACGTTGTCGATGGTGAGCCCGCCCGGCCTGACCAGCAGGTTCTTCTGGTACATGTTGCGCAGATAGTAGCTGTGCATGGCCGCCGGCATGCGGGTGGCGTCGGCGTTCCAGAACAGCAGGTCGAAGGGGAAGGGGTCCTTGCCCATCAGATAGTTGTTCACCACGAACGACCAGATGAGATCGTTGGCGCGCAGCATGTTGAAGGTGGTCGCCATCTCGGCGCCCTCGAGATAACCCTTCTTGCTCATCATTTCCTCGACGCTCGCGAGCTGGTCCTCGTCGATGAATACGCCGAGCTCGCCCGGTTCGGTGAAGTCGACCTGAGCGGTGAAGAAGGTGCAGGCGGCGATCCGGTCGTCGCCGCGTGCCGCCATGTAGGCGAGCGTCGTCGCCATCAGTGTGCCGCCGATGCAGTAGCCGATCGCGGAGACTTTTTCGGCACCGGTCGCCTGCTCGATGGCGTCGAGCGCCGCGAGCGGCCCGAGCTTCATGTAGTCCTCGAACACCAGGCTGGTGAGCTGCTCGTCGGGGTTGACCCACGAGATCACGAACACGGTGTAGCCCTGCTCGGTTGCCCACTTGATGAACGAGTTCTCGGGCTTGAGATCGAGGATGTAGAACTTGTTGATCCACGGCGGCACGATCAGCAGCGGCACGTGGTAGACCTGCTCGGTTGCCGGAGCGTACTGCAGCAGCTGGATCAACTTGTTCTGGAAGACGACCTTGCCCGGCGAAGTCGCGACATTGCCGCCGACCTTGAAGGCCTTCATGTCGGTCTGCCGGATGGCGAGCGTGCCCTTGCCGCGCTCCAGATCGGTCAGCAGATTCTGGAGACCCTTCAGCAGGTTCTCGCCCTTGCTCTCGACCGTCGCCTTGACGACCTGCGGGTTGGTCATGGCGAAGTTGGAGGGCGACATCGCGTCGATGAACTGGCGCGTATAGAAGTCGACCTTCTTGGCGGTCTTGTCGTCGACGCCTTCGACCTCCTTGACTGTCTGCTGCAGCCAGCCCGCCGTCAGCAGATAGGACTGCTTGAGATAGTCGAAGACGACCTCGTCCTTCCACGCCGGATCGTTGAAGCGCTTGTCGCCTTTCGCGGGCTCGACCACCGGCGCGACCGGCTGCCCCATCATGCGCTGGGCCGTGACCTGCCAGAGCCTCATGTATTGCTGCCACAGCTCCATCTGCGCCTGCAGCAGCCGATTGGGATCGGCCAGCATCTTGGCGGTGAAGTCCATGAAGGTCTGAGTGAGGCGAAGTGGATCGGCGGGCTGGGGACCATCGGCCTTGTATTTCTCGGCGAAGTCCTGCAGCAGCTTCTGGCTGCGCTCGGCGACGTCCTTGAAGGCGTTCTTCATCCGCTCGGACTCTTCGGCGGACAATCCTGGAATGGCGGTCGTCGCGGCTTTGGGGGCCGACTGCTCCGACATGCGTTTCCCCTTCCGAATCATTGGCTTTGCAGCGTTTCTTGCGATACTTTCAGCGTCCCGGTACCATACCTAGTGTCGTTCGTCCCAGGCCGCCATCGCCCCTCTTAGGTAGGCTGCGACAACACACGGGTCAAATTTCGTCTCGGCGTCGGCTAGACATCAGGGACGATCGGGTTTGGAGCAAGGACAGGCAATAATGTTCAGAGGGCAGGACAGGACGGGCAGGGGCTGGCTGAGCTTGCTTGGCGTCTCCAGCTTGGCGCTGCTCACCGGCTGCGGCTGGTTCGGCGGCGATGGGCCACCGCCCGGCAGCACCAAGCTGCGTCCCGGTGCCGACCGCCAGGTCCACGCAAGCGGCGCGCTGCCATCGGCCAATCCAGGCCAGCAATACGAGCAGGGCGTCTCCGCCGCCGATGAGACGCGCGGGCAGCAGCCGCAACTCGGTTCCATCGTCAAGGGAACCGGCGGGCAGAAGGCGCAAAAAGAAAAGGCGGACAAGGAAGCCGCCGAACGCGACGCCAAGGCGCGCGAGGCCCGGCTCGAGCGCGAAGCTGCCGAAAAGGAGGCGAGGGAGCGGGAGAAGGCAAACGAAAAAGAGTCCAAACCCGAGCGTGCCGGACCTGCCAGTGGAATGCCGGGCAAGCCTGCCGCTGCTGAACCTGGCAACCCGGATGGCGTGACGAAGGTGACGCCGGCGCCCCCTGCGCCGCCGCAAGGTGCGGCACCCGTGCCACCACCGGCGCCGTCGCCCGGACCATCGCCGGGGCCGCCACCAGTGCCGCCACCGGAACAGCGAACTGATGCGGGTCCGCCGTCGCAATCGATGCCGCGGTTCGCGGCAACGCCCGCCGTTGCCACCGCCGACAACTTGCCTGTCGTGACGCGAGCCGCGATGACGAGTGCGCCTCCGGCACCCACGCCTCCGCCACCCACGCCTCCGCCACCGGTACCTGAGGCGCCGGTCGCTGCTGCACCGGCTCCGCCACCTGCGCCTGCACCGCCGCCCCAGCCGGTCGCCGCCCCTGCACCCGTCGCGCCGCCTGCTCCGGCGATCGCCGCTGCTCGAGCGCCGCGCGCCGATCCCAACAAGGCGTTCGTGCCGCCG
>CADECW010000113.1:5119-20997 GCA_902825855.1 uncultured Rhodospirillales bacterium
CGCCGATCCCAACAAGGCGTTCGTGCCGCCGCCGGGCTGGACGCCCCCAGGGCAGGCCGAGCCGAAGGTAACCCTGGCCGCTGCCGCAGCTCCGCCGACGATGCCGGTCGCCGCACCGCCGCCTCCACCGGCGCCGGTCGTGGCACCGGTGCCGCCTCCCACGCCGATCGCTGCTCCCGCACCGCCACCTGCTCCGGCTCCCACTCCGGCCGCGCCCACACGTAGGGCCGATCCCAACAAGGCGTTCGCGCCGCCGCCGGGTTGGACGCCTCCCGGTCAAACCGTTCCAGCGGTGGCTGCTGCCGAGCCGGCGCCGGCTGCGCCTGTCGCGGAGCGCACGGCGACTGCGATGCCACAGCCACCAGCCGCAGCGACAGCCGCGCCGTCGCGGCCTGCCGATCCCAACAAGGCCTTCGTTCCGCCGCCCGGTTGGACGCCTCCTGGATCGGCGGCCGCGTCACTGCCACTCGCGCCTGCCGCTCAACCGGCGACCACAAATCCAGCGACCCAACCAACGAGATCCTCGGCCGATCTTGCCGCTGCCCAGATGGCGGCGTTGGCTGCGCCATCGGCGCCTGTCATGCATCAGCCCGCCGCGCCGGCTGCGGCCGCACCTTCGCGCGGCAATGGGCAGGTGGCCGTGATCCAGTTCGGAGGAGGCTCGGCAAGTCTGTCCGGCAACGACTTCGCCATCCTGCAGAAGGTGGCGGAGATGCAGAGGAACAACCGCGCCACCGTGCGAATCGTCGCCCATGCGCAGCAGGACGCTTCCGGGTCGTCGGCTGACCAGGCTGCACGTGCCAACTACGAGATATCGCGCCAGCGCGCGCTCGCGGTGGCCAACCAGCTCGTGCGGCTCGGGGTGCCGGCCAGCCGTATTGCTGCCGAGGCGGCCTCGGATGCCGAGCCTGCCTTCGAAACCACCTCCGCCCGCGGCATCGCCGCCAACCGTCGCGCCGAGATCTTCATAGATTTCTAGCGACAAGGACAAAACAATGGACGATTCGGAATTTCATCGGCTGAAGCGCCTGCCCCCCTACGTGTTCGCGGAAGTCAACGCCATGAAGGCGCGCGCGCGCGGCGCCGGCCAGGACGTGATCGACCTCGGCATGGGCAATCCCGATCTGCCGACCGCTCCGCACATCGTCGCCAAGCTCGCCGAGGCCGCTGCCAATCCGCGTTCGCACGGCTACTCCGCCTCGCGCGGCATTCCCGGCCTGCGCAAGGCCCAGGCGGCCTACTACTCGCGTCGCTTCGGCGTCGAACTCGATCCCGAGAGCGAGATCATCGTCACGCTGGGCTCGAAGGAGGGACTGGCCAATCTCGCGCAGGCGATCACCTCGCCGGGCGACATCGTGCTGGTGCCCAACCCCAGCTATCCCATCCATCCCTACGGCTTCATCATCGCCGGCGGCTCGGTGCGCCACATCCCGGTGCCGGGGAGCACGTCGCTGGAGGAGTTCCTGCCGGCGCTCGAGCGCGCAGTTCGGCATACCGTCCCGAAGCCGATTGCGCTGGTGCTGAACTACCCGTCGAATCCGACGGCGCAGGTCGTCGATCTCGAGTTCTATGCGGCGATCGTGGATTTCTGCAAACGGCAAGGCATCTGGATCCTGAGCGATCTGGCGTATGCCGAGATCTACTTCGACGACGTGCCGCCACCGTCGGTGCTGCAGGTGCCGGGCGCACGCGACATCGCCGTCGAGTTCACCTCGATGAGCAAGACCTACTCGATGGCGGGCTGGCGCATGGGCTTCGCCGCCGGCAACAAGACGCTGATCCAGGCACTGACGCGCATCAAGTCGTATCTCGACTACGGCGCCTTCACGCCGATCCAGGTCGCGGCGACTGCGGCGCTCAACGGGCCGCAGGACTGCATCGTCGAGGCGCGCAACACCTACAAGGAACGCCGCGACGTACTGATCGAAGGCCTGAGCGCGGCCGGCTGGAGCCTGCCGGCGCCTTCGGCCAGCATGTTCGCCTGGGCGCCGATCCCCAGGGAGTTCGCCGAGCTGGGGTCGCTCGCCTTCTCCAAGCTGCTGCTGACCCAGGCCAATGTCGCGGTCTCGCCCGGCATCGGCTTCGGCGAGCATGGCGATGCCCATGTTCGCATCGCAATGGTTGAGAACAAGCACCGCATTCGCCAGGCCATCCGCAATATCCGCCAGGTGATGGCCGACCCGGGCCGCGCCATCGACCTCTACCTGCGCGGCGTCGGTGACAACATCACGCCATTGAAGGCTCGCGCCTGAGCGCAACCTGTCGTATCAGGCGACCCATGAAAGCTCCTCTCAGAATCGGCATCGCCGGCCTCGGCACCGTTGGCGCCGGCGTCGTCAAGCTTTTGGCCGAGCATGGCCGGCTGCTATCGCTGCGTGGCGGGCGTTCGCTCCGGGTTGTCGCCGTCAGCGCGCGCAGCAAGGCCAAGAAGCGTGACATCGACGTTTCCGGCATACGCTGGGAGCGCGATCCGCTGGCACTGGCCACCGCGTCGGACATCGACGTCGTCGTCGAGCTCATAGGCGGCTCCAGTGGCGTGGCGCGCCGTCTCGTGCAGACGGCGCTGCGCTCGGGCAAGCATGTCGTCACCGCCAACAAGGCGCTGCTCGCCATGCACGGCACCGAGCTCGCGACGCTCGCCGAAAAAAAGAGCCGCATCCTGGCGTTCGAGGCGGCGGTGGCGGGCGGCATCCCGATCATCAAGGCATTGCGCGAGGGCCTGGTCGGCAATCGCGTGCGGCGCCTTTACGGCATCCTCAACGGCACCTGCAACTACATCCTGACGACGATGCGCGAGACCGGGCGCGACTTCGGCACCGTGCTGGCCGAGGCCCAGGCTGCGGGGTACGCCGAGGCCGATCCCAGCTTCGACGTCGACGGTATCGACGCCGCGCACAAGCTTGCGGTGCTGACGGGTACGGCGTTCGGGGCCAAGGTCAACTTCGCCGGCGTGCATGTCGAGGGCATCCGGCACGTGAGTGCGCGGGATATCGAGTTCGCCGAGGAGCTGGGCTTTCGCATCAAGCTGCTGGGGCTGGCGCGCGAGACCCGGTACGGAATCGAGCAGCGCGTGCATCCCTGCATGGTGCCGCTGGCCGCGCCGATCGCGCACATCGAGGGCGTTTTCAACGCGGTCGTGGTCGAGGGCGACTTCGTCGGCACCACCATGTTCCAGGGCCGCGGGGCGGGGCAGGGGCCGACCGCATCGGCCGTCGTCGCCGACCTTGTCGACGTGGCGCGCGGCCGCGAGATGCCGGCCTTCGTCGTGCCGGCCGAGCGGCTGGCCGACAAGAAGGTGTCGCCGATGGACCGCCATCAGGGAGCGTACTACATGCGCCTGATGGTGCAGGATAAGCCGGGTGTGATCGCGGCGGTCTCGGGTGCGCTGGCCAAGGAGCGCATCTCGCTCGAAGCCATGCTGCAGCGCGGCCGTTCGGACGGCGAGGTGCCGGTCGTGTTGACCACGCACGCGACCGAAGAGGCGGCGATGCAGCGGGCGCTTGCCCGCATCGCCCGGCTGGGCGCAGTGGCGGAGGAGCCCTGCGTCATCAGGATCGAGTCATTTTAGACGGCGCGTTAGAGACGCCGACGGAGGAGACGATGGCCAACGACGTGAAACTGGACCGCAATCTTGCGCTCGAGGTGGTGCGCGTCACCGAAGCTGCAGCCCTGGCCGCTTCCAAGTTGATGGGCCGCGGCGACGAGAAGAAGGCCGACCAGGCTGCGGTCGACGCCATGCGCACGTCGCTCAACTCGCTCGCCATCGACGGCACCGTCGTGATCGGGGAGGGCGAGCGCGACGAGGCGCCGATGCTCTATATCGGCGAGAAGGTCGGCCTGGGCCAGGACGGCGCGCCCAAGATCGACATTGCACTCGATCCGCTCGAGGGCACGACCATCACAGCCAAGGGTCTGCCCAATGCGCTGGCCGTCATCGCCATGGCCGAGCACGGCGGCTTCCTCAATGCGCCCGATGTCTACATGGACAAGATCGCCGTCGGCGGCGGCCTGCCCGAGGGTATCGTGGACCTCGACAAGAAGCCGGCCCAGAACCTGGCTGATCTCGCCAAGGCCAAGAACGTCGAGGTCGCCGATCTCGTGGTCTGCATCCTCGATCGTCCGCGCCATGCCGAGTTGATCGCCAAGGTGCGCGAGGCGGGGGCGCGCATTATGCTGATCGGCGATGGCGACGTGTCGGGCGTGATCGCAACCTCGACCGGCGATTCGGGCATCGACATCTACATGGGCTCGGGCGGTGCGCCGGAAGGCGTTCTGGCGGCGGCGGCGCTGCGCGCGATCGGTGGCCAGATCCAGGGCCGGCTGCTGTTCCGCAACGACGATGAGAAGGCGCGGGCCCGCAAATGGGGCATCACCGACCTCAATCGCAAGTACTCGATGCTGGACATGGCCAAGGGCGACGTGATGTTCGCCGCAACCGGCGTCACCTCGGGCTCGATGCTGAAGGGCGTGCGCCGCTTCAGCAACGGAGCGGAGACGCATTCGATCGTCATGCGCTCGAAGACCGGCACCGTGCGCTGGGTGTCGGCGCATCACAATTTCTCGATCAAGACTGGCCTGCCGAGCTGGGCTTGATCATCAAGGGAGCACGCGGGCCCGGATCACGGCCCGCGAGCTAAATTTGGGCTATCGTAACCATAGTTCTTGACATGATTGGACCTCAGTTATAGTGTCCAGGCCGTTAAACCGCTTTTCGTGCTGCCGCTCTATGCATCGTTGAACCGAAACCAGAAAGGGTGCGGACGACACAGCGTGTCGGCCTCGCTCCGAGAGGCCGCGGTCGGACGACCGCGCGCCGGCTGGCCGATCCGGTCCTCGCCGACAGCGAAAAGCGGTAGCGCAACTAGCGTAACTGTCTGAATGCCAGCTCCCGGCACCTGAACTGACTGAAGCCCGAACCCGTCAAACTCTGTGAGGAGACACCGAGGGAGAAATTCCTTCTTCGGGCCGTTGCAACTTTGGCAATCGCAACCATTGTTCAAGAGCGTGAACGCGGGCATTTGAGAAGCATCGAAAGTTAATGGAGACAGCGATGTCCCCTACCTCTGGCGCAACCATGCTCTGTCGACGCGGCGTCTGTCGCATGACCTGTCGGTGTTCCTGAGCCGACCCTTCTCGTCGTCGAATTCCAGAGTAAGCAGCGTCCGGCCTTCTCTCGCGAGGAGCGCAGGCCCAGAGGAGCTGAGCCATGTCTGAACGCATCTTCACCAAACGTCGTCGCCTCCTTGCCACTGCTTCGGCGGTCCCCTTCTTGTCGGCCTTCGCTTCCGCGCGCGCGCAGGCCCCGCAGGACGTCGTGCTCACCAATGTCTCGTACGATCCCACGCGCGAACTCTACAAAGCCATCAACGAGGCCTTTGTCAGGCAGTGGCAGTCCAGCACCGGCCAGAAGGTGGCGGTACGCGCGAGCCACGGCGGCTCTGGCAAGCAGGCACGCTCGGTGATCGACGGGCTGGAGGCCGACGTCGTGACGCTGGCGCTGGCGGGCGACATCGACGCCATCGCCCGCGAGTCCAGGCGCCTGCCGGCGGACTGGCAGTCGCGTCTGCCGAACAATTCCTCACCCTACACCTCGACCATCGTGTTCGTGGTGCGCAAGGGCAATCCCAAGGCGATCAAGGACTGGCCCGATCTCGCGCGCCAGGGCGTGTCGGTGGTGACGCCGAACCCGAAGACCTCGGGCGGCGCGCGCTGGAACTATCTCGCGGCCTGGGCGTACGAGCTCGATCGAGGCAAGGGCGATCAGGCGGCGGCGCGCAGGTTCGTCGAGGCGATCTATCGCAACGTGCCGGTCCTCGATTCCGGCGCGCGCGGCTCGACCACGACCTTCGCGCAGCGCGCCGTGGGCGATGTCGCCATCTCCTGGGAGAACGAAGCTTTCCTGATCCTCCAGGAGTTCGGCGCCGACAAGTTCGAGATCGTGGTGCCGCCGTTCTCCATCCTGGCCGAGCCACCGGTAGCCCTGGTCGACGCCGTGGTCGACAAGCGCGGTACGCGCAAGGTGGCGCAGGCCTATCTCGACTTCCTCTATTCGCCGGCGGCGCAGAAGATCATCGCCCGCAGCTTCTACCGTCCGTTCAAGGCCGACGCGGCCGATCCAGCCGACCTGGCGCGCTTCCCGAAGATCACGCTGGTGAGTATCGATCAGGTGTTCGGTGGCTGGACCAAGGCGCAGGCCGAGCACTTCGCCGACGGCGGACAGTTCGACCAGATCTACAAGCCTGGCGCCAAGGCGACGCGATGAGCGACGCCGCGCTCAGTCCCTGGCTGCCGAAGCTCCGCCAGCCCAGCGTCCTGCCTGGCTTCCGCCTGACGCTGGGCTTCGCCGTCACCTATCTGTCGCTGATCGTGCTGATCCCGCTCGCGGTCCTGGTGGCACGCGCAGGCGAGCTCGGCCTCGACGGCATCTGGCGAGTCGCCACCACGCCCCGCGTCCTGGCGGCGCTCGAGGTAAGCTTCTTCATCTCGGCGGCGGCCGCAGCAGTCAACGCCGTGTTCGGCGTGATCGTGGCCTGGGTACTGGTGCGTTACGACTTCCCGGGCAGGCGCCTGCTCGACGCTGCGGTCGACCTGCCGTTCGCGCTGCCGACCGCCGTGGCCGGCATCGCGCTCGCGGCCCTCTATGCCGAGAACGGCTGGATCGGCAGCCTGCTGGCGCCGTTCGGCATAGAGATCGCCTTCACGCCGCTCGGCATCCTGGTGGCCCTGATCTTCATCGGCCTGCCGTTCGTCGTGCGCACGGTGCAGCCGGTGCTGCAGGATTTCGACCACGAAGTGGAAGAGGCGTCGGCGACGCTCGGCGCCACGCGGCGTCAGACCGTTTTCCGCGTCGTGCTGCCCGGCCTTACGCCGGCGCTGCTGACCGGCGTGGCGCTCGCTTTCGCCCGCGCCGTCGGCGAGTACGGCTCGGTGATCTTCATCGCCGGCAACATGCCGTTCATCTCCGAGATCGCACCGCTCGTCATCGTCACCAGGCTCGAAGAGTTCGACTATGCGGGCGCCGCCGCCGTCGCCACTGTGATGCTGGCGATTTCGTTTCTGACGCTGCTCGCCATCAACGGCCTGCAGGCCTTCAGCCGCCGCCGGTTCGGACATGCGTAGCAGCGCGCTCACCGAGGGCCGGGCGGTCCGCTGGACACTGACTGCGCTCGCAGTCGGCTTCCTGGTGCTGTTCCTCGTGTTGCCGCTGCTCGCGGTGTTCGCGGAAGCGTTGCGACGCGGCGTCGATGCCTTCCTGGCCGCCTTTGCAGAACCCGACACACAGGCTGCGATCGGTCTCACGCTGCTGGTCGCGGCGATCGCCGTGCCGCTCAACCTGGTTTTTGGCGTCGCCGCTGCCTGGGCGGTGGCCAAGTTCTCGTTTCCGGGCAAGAGCCTGCTGGTGACGTTGATCGACCTGCCGTTCTCGGTATCGCCGGTCGTCTCCGGACTGGTCTACGTCCTGCTGTTCGGCGCCAAGGGCCTTCTCGGCCCGCTGGTGGACGACTGGGAGTTCAAGATCATCTTCGCCGTGCCCGGCATCGTGCTGGCGACGATCTTCGTCACCTTTCCCTTCATCGCCCGCGAACTGATTCCGTTGATGCAGGAGCAGGGCACGGCGGAGGAGGAGGCGGCGCTGACACTCGGCGCCTCGGGCTGGCGCACCTTCCTGACCGTCACCCTGCCCAACGTGCGTTGGGCGCTGCTCTACGGCGTGTTGCTCTGCAACGCACGCGCCATGGGCGAATTCGGCGCGGTCTCGGTCGTGTCCGGACACATCCGCGGACTGACCAACACCATGCCGCTCCACGTGGAGATCCTCTACAATGAATACAATTTCGTCGCTGCTTTCGCCGTCGCCTCGCTTCTGGCGGGACTCGCCCTCGTCACCCTGGGAGCAAAGTCCGTCCTCGAATGGCGATACGGCGACAGCCTCGCCCGCGTCCACCGGCACTGACACATCGACGGCGCTCGCGATCCGCGCCGAGGGCTTGGCGAAATCCTTCGACGCCACGGTGGCGATCGAGCACGTCGACCTTACGGTACAGCCGGGCGAGCTTCTGGCGCTGCTCGGCCCCTCGGGTTCGGGCAAGACGACGTTCCTCCGCCTGATCGCCGGATTGGAAGTGCCGACGGCTGGCCGCATCCTGTTCGGCGAAGAGGACGCGACCAGGCTCGCCGTGCGCGACCGGCGCGTCGGCTTCGTCTTCCAGCACTACGCGCTGTTCCGCCATCTCACCGTGGCCGAGAACATCGCCTACGGCCTCAGGGTGCGGCCGCGCCGTAACCGGCCGTCCGCCAAGGAAATCCGCCAACGCGTCTCCGATCTTCTGGACCTGGTGCAATTGCACGGCCTCGACAAGCGCCATCCCGCCCAGCTCTCGGGCGGTCAGCGCCAGCGCGTGGCGCTCGCGCGCGCGCTCGCCGTCGAGCCGCGCGTGCTGCTGCTGGACGAGCCGTTCGGCGCGCTAGACGCGAAAGTGCGCCGCGACTTGCGGCGCTGGCTGCGCGAGGTCCACGACCGGACTGGCCACACCACCTTGTTCGTGACCCACGACCAGGAGGAGGCGCTCGAGCTCGCCGACCGCGTCGCCATCTTCAACCGCGGCGCCATCGAACAGGTCGGCACGCCGGACGACGTCCTGGACCGGCCGGCCACGGCCTTCGTCGCGGGCTTCGTCGGCGAGGCAGTGCGGCTGCCGGTCGATGCCGCGGGCTCGTGGATCCGCATCGGCGCGCACCAGGTGCGCACGTCCGAGGAGAATGTCGCGGGACCGGCCGAACTCTTCGTGCGGCCGCGCGACCTTGTCGTTGCGCGGCCGGGAGCCGACGCCATCCCGGCACGGGTCATCGCCATCCGCCGATCGGGCACGTCGCGGCGCGCCGAGCTGTCGTTTGGCGACGATCTGCCTACGGTCGAAATCGAGCTGGTGGACGGCCGGACTGTGCGGCGCGGCGATGTGCTGCCAGTGGTGCTGGCGACCGTGCGCCTGTTCACCTCTCGCTAGGAACAGGCAGTGCCCATCCCGACAGATCTCGTCTTCGAACTGCAACGGCGTCTTGGCTACGCACCGCCCGAGCGGATCCTGTCGACGGTCCTGCGCGAGGTCTTTCCCGGCCGCATAGCCGTGGTCTCCTCGTTCGGCGCAGAATCGGCGGTCTTGTTGCACCTCGTCGCCGCCGTCGATCCCGGCACGCCCATCCTGTTCGTCGATACCGGCCGTCATTTTCCCGAGACACTGGAGTATCGCGATCGGTTGGCGGCCCATCTCGCCCTGCGCGACGTGCGCAGCGTCGGTCCCACGGCGCAGGAGGTGGCTCGGCTTGACCCCGGTCTCAGCCGTGCGGCCTGGGATCCCGACGGCTGCTGCGCGTTCCGCAAGACCGCGCCGTTGCAGTGTGCGCTTGCGGGATGCGACGCCTGGATCAGCGGCCGCAAGCGCTTCCAGGCATCGACGCGTTTCGACCTGCCGGTATTCGAAGCAGACGACAGCCACGTAAAGGTCAATCCGCTGGCCAGCTGGAGCGCCAACGACATCGCGACCTATGTCGCCAGGCACCACCTTCCGCCGCATCCGCTGGTTGCACAGGGCTATCCCTCGATCGGCTGCGCGCCCTGCACGTCGATCGTGGCTTCGGGAGAAGATCCGCGCGCCGGCCGCTGGCGCGGCTTCGAGAAGACCGAATGCGGCATTCATCTACCCCTCACGACGGAAAAGCAGAGCAACCCATGAGCCCGCCACTTGCCGCCGCCCGCGCGGCCAACAGGAACCAGCCGATCTCGCGTTCGAGCCTGTCGCCGCATCTGCGGCGGCTCGAGGACGAGGCGATCCACATCCTGCGCGAGGTCGCGGCCGAGTTCCGGCGGCCGGTGATGCTTTATTCGGTGGGCAAGGATTCGAGCGTCATGCTGCATCTGGCGCGCAAGGCATTCTTTCCGGCGCCGCCGCCGCTCCCCTTCCTTCACATTGCCTCGGGCTGGGATTTCCGCGCCCTGATCGAGCATCGCGACCGCATGGCCAAGCAGTACGGTCTCGAGCTGCTGGTACACACCAATGAGCAGGCCGCCCGCGACGGCGTCAACCCGTTCGAGACCGAGACCGGCGAGTACTCGCGGCTGATGCTCACCGAGGCGCTCAAGGAGGCGCTCGACATGCACGGCTTCGACGCCGCCTTCGGGGGCGGCCGACGCGACGAAGAGAAGGCGAGGGCCAAGGAGCGCATCTTCTCGCATCGCGGCGCCGGTCATGTCTGGGATCCACGCAACCAGCGGCCCGAGCTATGGCGGCTGTTCAACACCCGGTTGGCCGAGGGCGACACGATGCGCGTCTTTCCCTTGTCGAACTGGACCGAGCTCGACGTCTGGACCTACATCCAGGCCGAAGCGATCCCGATCGTGCCGCTCTATCTTGCCGCCGAGCGATGGGTGGTGGAGCGCGACGGCAATCTTATCGCCGTCGACGACGAGCGCATGCGCTTCCTGGACGGCGAGTCGACGGTCAAGCGCCGCGTGCGCTTCCGCACGCTGGGCTGCTGGCCGCTGACCGGCGCCATCGCGTCGGCGGCGACGGACGTCGACGGCGTGATCGCAGAACTGCTCGACGCGCGCTCGTCGGAACGCCAGGGCCGGCTGGTCGACGGCGCCCTGCAGGCTTCCATGGAACGCAAGAAGAGGGAGGGATACTTCTGATGCCCGGCACGCTGGTACCTCCGGCCAACGACGCCCTGCCGCTGGCGATTCGGAGCGAATTGCGCTTCCTCACCTGCGGCTCGGTCGATGACGGCAAGTCGACCCTGATCGGTCGGCTGATCAGCGACGCGGCCGGCCTGCACGACGACCAGATCGCGTCGCTGCGTGACGATTCGCGGCGCTTCGGCACGACCGACGACGAATTCGACTTTGCCCTGCTGCTCGATGGGCTGGAAGCCGAGCGCGAGCAGGGCATCACCATCGACGTCGCCTATCGCTTCTTTTCGACCGCCCGGCGCGCCTTCGTCGTCGCCGACACTCCCGGCCATCAGCAATACACGCGCAACATGGCGACCGGCGCTTCCAACGCGGAACTTGCCATCCTGCTGGTCGATGCGCGCAAGGGGTTGGTCGAGCAGACGCGCCGGCACGCCGCCATCGTTTCCCTGCTGGGCATCCGCCATGTCGTGCTGGCCGTGAACAAGATCGATCTGGTCGAGTTCTCGGAGGCGCGCTTTCGCGAGATCGAGGCGGCCTTCGCGGACTTCGCCGCACCGCTTGCCTTCCATTCGGTCATCGCCATCCCGTTGTCGGCACGGCTGGGTGACAATGTCGTCATGCGCAGCGAGCGGACACCCTGGTATGCCGGGCCGGCATTGCTGGCCCATCTCGAGACGGTCGAGACCGATCTCGACGCGGCCGAAGCGGCACTGCGCTTTCCGGTGCAGTGGGTCAATCGCCCGGACGGCGAGTTCCGCGGCTTCTCGGGCACTCTGGCATCAGGGCGGGTCGCCGTCGGCGACCCGATCGTCGTATCAGGCTCCGGCCGCACCAGCAGCGTGGCGCGCATCGTGAGTTTCGACGGCGACTTGCCGTCGGTCACGGCCGGCCGGTCGGTAACGCTGACGCTGGCCGACGAGGTCGACGTCATTCGCGGCGATGTGCTGGCCGATCCCAAGCTGCGGCCGGCGGTGGGGCGCCGCTTCGCCGCCGACCTGGTATGGATGGACGAGACGGCCGCCATGCCCGGCAAGCGCTTTCTGCTCAAGATCGGCACGGCGACGGTTCCCGCCATGCTCGGCCGCATCGCCGACACGCTCGATGTCGAGTCCTTGAGGCGCGCGCCGGCGACATCGCTGCTCCTCAACGCCATCGGCCGCGTCGAGATCGAGGCGGCCCAGGCCGTGGCCTTCGACGCCTACGCCGAGAACCGCCAGACCGGAGCCTTCATCCTGATCGACCGGTCGACGCTGCGCACCGCCGCGGCCGGCATGGTCGTCGAAAGCCTCGAAGGCGCGCGCGACGTGCATCGGCATGCCGAGACGGTGACGCCGGCGCTGCGCGCCGAGTCAAAGGCTCAGTCGCCGCTGGTCGTATGGCTGACTGGCCTTCCGGGTTCGGGCAAGTCGACCATCGCCAACATCGTCGAGAGCAAGCTGGCCGCGCTCGGCCGCCAGACCATGTTGCTCGACGGCGACAACCTGCGGCAGGGGCTGAACGCCGATCTGGGATTCGACGCCGCAAGCCGTTCGGAGAACGTCCGCCGGGTGGCCGAGGTCGCCAAGCTCATGGCCGAAGCGGGCCTGATCACGCTCGTGGCGCTGGTCTCGCCTTTCCGCGCCGACCGCATGCGTGCCGCCGCGCTCCTGCCCGAGAGGCGTTTCGTCGAAGTCTTCGTCGACACGCCCTTGGAAGTTTGCCGGCGTCGCGATCCGAAGGGGCTGTACGAGAAGGCCGCCCGCGGCAAGGTGCTGAACTTGACGGGGCGTGATCAACCCTACGAAGTACCCGAGGCACCGGACCTGGTGCTGCGCACGGTGGAGGTCACGGCTGAGCAGGCGGCCGATCGCGTCGTCGAGCTGGTCATGCGGCGCGCAGGCTACGGAACGTCACCGAGTAGCGTAGCGCACTGACCGGCGGGATGCTGTGTTCCCATTCGTCCCGGGCGGCGCCGCTCAGGACGTATGCTGACCGCGGCATGACCTCGAGCGACCGGCGTTGCCAGCCGTCGCCCAGCCGCCGGCGGAAGCGCAGCAGGCAGGGCGCCAGGAAGGAGATCGCGATCACGTCCTGGAACATCGGCTTGTCGCGGTGCCATCCGATCGGCGCGCCCGGCGCATATTCGGTGACCAGGATCTGCTGCAGGCTTTCGGGCACGAGTCCGGCGACCTGGGCCGCGCGCTCGCGCAACGGCCGAAGGAACTCTGGCAGCTGAGCCGACGGCCGGATCTGCCGTCCGGCATAGTCGTAACTCCAGCCGAACGACACTACCCGCCGGCGTCCCAGGAAACCGCGGAATTCGAATGGCGCGAAGGGCAGCACGGCGAACTGCTCGGCAAGGCACCGCTCCTCCCCGGTCGAAATGGCGCCTTCACGATACACGAAGCCTTCGGGCATCGTCGGCTCGCGGGTAAACAGGTCGGTCTGGCGCTGGGCGTGGGCCACGACGGTCAACAAGCGGCAACCAGCATGCTATCGCAACTTGCGCGCATGTTCGGCCAGGCGGGCGGTCCAGCGGCGCTGCTTGCCGATGCTGGGCAGGCCCACAGATCCGCACTGATCGCAGCGGAAACGGGCGCCGGCGATGCGCCGGTTTCGCAGCCTCGGGGCATTGCCATCGATCGTCCGGCGGTGCCCGCAATTGGGGCACGAGACCTCGATGGCAAGCTCGTCCCGCGCGAGGTCGCCGAAGGTTGTATGTGAGGTGGCCAGCGCCATTTGAGGTACGTAGGACGCAGGTCTGTCCGCGGCAACGGATGTCCCATGAAAAGCCGGCGGATGTGATCGTTCCGGGACCGCCCTAGCGTCCGTCCGGCTTCGTGCGGCCGGTCAGCAGGCGACTGACCTCCTCGGCTGCAGTGTCGCTATCCCATTTGACGGGCCTTTGCAGGCTGCCATAGCGCTGGAGGCCGAGCTCGGTGAGGCGGAGTGCGCCATTGGCTTCCTCGACGAGGGCAAGCTGCTCGAGCCGCCGGATATGCTGCTCCGGCAGGTGGTCCCGTTGACCGAAGCCGAGCGCCACGCGCCGAAGCGTGATCTCTTCGTGGGGGCTGAGCGGTGCGAGGATGCCACGCATACCTGTCCTGGCGAGTCAGAAGCCGGAAGAGCCGTTCCGCAAGGCATGAACGCGTCGGCGCCCGGCACGTTCCTTGACGCGCAGGCCTTGAGGTTGGGGTCTTGCGGCGCGGCCCTGAGGCGCGGGCAGGTGGCGAGGCCGCTGTCCACAGCCAACTGGGGTAAGGTACCCGCATGTCATCGGAGTTCCGCGCAGCGCGTGCAGCCTTCCTCGGCATCGAGCGCTCGCTGACCGGTCGCCGGTGGGCGGCCCGGCTGGCTGACGAACGGATGGCACTTGCCATGGCGCAGCGCCACGGCCTGCCTGATGCGATCTGCCGTCTGCTGGCGGCGCGCGAGGTCGATCTCGAAGGCGTACCGGACTTTCTCGAGCCGACGCTGCGCAAGTTCCTGCCCGATCCGTCGCACCTCAAGGACATGGATGCCGCCGTAGCACGCGTCGTCGGCGCGGTGCGCATGGGTGAGAAGGTCGTGGTGTTTGGCGACTACGATGTCGACGGCGCCACGTCGTCGGCCTTGCTGGCGCGTTTCTTCCGCGCCATCGGCGGCAACGTCGCGGTCTACATTCCCGACCGGCGCAAGGAAGGCTATGGGCCGAACACGCCGGCCCTGCTCAGCCTCAAGGAGCAGGGGGCTGCCGTCGTGATCACGGTCGATTGCGGCATCACCGCCTTCGAGCCGCTGGCCGAGGCCAAGCGCGTCGGCCTCGACCTGATCGTCATCGACCATCACATGGCCGAGATCGCGCTGCCCGAAGCGGTCGCCGTGGTCGATCCCAATCGCCTGGATGATGCCAGCCCGCACAAGCAGATGGCGGCGGTCGGCGTCGCGTTCCTGCTGGCGGTCGGCGTCAATCGAGCGCTGCGCCAAGCGGGTTGGTACGCCAACGGCCGCAGCGAGCCCGACCTGCGCCGATGGCTCGATCTCGTCGCCTTGGGCACGGTATGCGATGTCGTCCCGTTGACCGGCGTCAACCGCGCGCTGGTGCGTCAGGGACTGCGTGTGATGGCCGATCGGACCAATATCGGCCTCGCCGCTCTGGCCGACGTTGCGCGCCTGCGAGAGCCGCCCGGCGCTTATCATCTCGGCTTCATGCTGGGCCCGCGCGTCAACGCTGGCGGCCGGGTCGGTCAGGCCGATCTCGGCGCACGGCTGCTCGCCAGCGAGGATTCGCAGGAAGTCGGCGCGCTGGCGCTCAGGTTGGACGAGTTCAACGCCGAGCGCCGCGCTATCGAGCGCGAGGTGCTCGACCAGGCGATAGCCCGCATCGAGGGTCTCTATGGGCCGGACCGCACGGGGCTGCCGTCGGCGCTCGTGGTGGAAAGCGAAGGCTGGCATGTCGGCGTGATCGGCATCGTCGCGAGCCGCCTCGTCGAACGCTACGGCCGGCCCGCCTTCGTCATCGGCATGGACGGCGCGCTGGGCAAGGGATCGGGCCGCTCGGTGAAAGGTGTCGATCTCGGCGCGGCGGTGATCGCGGCCCGCCAGGCCGGCTTGCTGGTGAACGGCGGCGGGCACGCCATGGCTGCAGGGCTCACGGTGGCCAAGGATGGACTGACCGACCTCGCGAAGTTCCTCGACGAGCGACTGGCGCCGCAACTCGGAGCGGCGCCCGCCATGCGCGAGCTCGGCATCGATGCGGCCCTGGCGCCGGGCGCGGCAACCCAGGAGCTGGTCGACTTGATCGAGCGGGCGGGGCCATTCGGTGCCGGCAATGCCCTGCCGCGTTTCGCGGTCACATCCGTGCGCGTCAACCATGCCCAGCCGGTGGGCGAGGGCCATGTGCGCTGTTCCCTGGTCGGCGCCGAGCGTGGCCGCATCGAGGCCATCGCCTTCCGCGCCGGACAGACCGCTCTTGGGCCTGCGTTGCTCGACCCGGCCCGGCCGGTGCTGCATGTCGCAGGCGCACTGCGCATCGACCGCTACGGCGGGCGCGACAGTGTGCGCCTGCAGATCGACGACGCCGCACCGGCGGCGGGCTCGGTGCTGGCTTGATTTGCCTGCGCCGAGCCGCTACATGCTCCCGCTCTCTGGCCCTTCGTCCCCTTCGTCTAGAGGCCTAGGACACCGCCCTTTCACGGCGGCGACACGGGTTCGAATCCCGTAGGGGACGCCA
>CADECW010000114.1:0-19087 GCA_902825855.1 uncultured Rhodospirillales bacterium
TCGATTCGGCCAGCGCAGAAGCGGACATGAGCAACAGGGCGGAAGCGCTCATGGCAAAGGCCCGACCGATCGCCCCGCCGAAGCAGACGCGACGCGAAATCCCTCTACTCATTTTTGCCGGTCCCCAAGTAAACGTTACGCGTCAGCACCGGTCACGATGCGTGTGTTTCTCGGGAGCTAGCCCAAAGCTCTCGGTCATTCAATTGGCGTCTGCCAGGTCGAGACAGCCGGACTCGAGAGCGAGGCGGGACTTCGCCTTGGCAATAATGCAAGCCGTTCAATCATTTCGACGATGCCGAACGATCCGGCCCGAGCCATCGCCTCAGGCAGTTTCTTGCGACAGCACATCACACAATACTTAAGGCTTACTAACATTGAGAGGCGGCGGGCTGTCGGACTACCAGATCAGGATCGTCGGCGTCTTCAATCTGCCGCTTCGCTCTCAGGCAGCCGCTGCATGGCCTCCTGGTCGGATTCCGTGTCGACCTTCAACGGCAATACGACCTGGGCGACGAGGCCGCCCGATGCATGATTGGCGATAGTGAGCGTGTATTGATAGCGGCCTGCGATGGCCTTCGCGATCGCGAGGCCCAAGCCGCTGCCCTCGGTGGCTTGCGACGCCATGCGGAAGAAGCGGTCATAGATGCGAGGCAGTGCCTCGACAGGAATACCAGGCCCGTGATCACGCACTTCGAACAGGGCGACGCTGCCCTCCGTCCGCAAGCTGATTTCGACGGCGCTTCCCGCGGGACCATACCGAAGCGCGTTGTCCAACAGGACGGAAAAGAGGCTGTGAATGTCGGCCGGAGCCGCAACGACCTCGGCAGCACCCTCCGAGTGGGCCAAGACCTCCATCCCTTTGCGCGTAGCCAAGGGCATCAGGGTCGCGATCACGTTCATCAGTACATTGCGAAGCTCGACCGCGGAGTGAGTCCGTAGCCCCCGCCCCGCTTCGATCTCCGCAAGCTTGAGAAGCTGATTGACCATCTCGCGCGCACGACGCAGCGCCGCCTCGAGCTCCTGCAGGATGTCACTCTCGACGGGTACGCCTCGCGCAGATCTTGCGACCATGGTATCCGCAAGTATCTGCGTAGCCGTGAGCGGAGTTCTCAACTCGTGGGCGGCGTCAGATATGAACCGGCGTTGCTGCTCGATGATGGCCGCCTGCCTTCTTGGCAGCTCGTTCATCGCCTGCACGAACGCGTGCAGCTCGACGGGGACGTCTTTCAACGGGAGAAGGTCAGCGCCATTGATGTTGCGCCGCGCGACCTGAATGCTCGTCTTGTCCAGTTGGCGAAACAGCCGGGTGAGCGCGAACGCCACCAGACCCCAAACCACCGGAAGCGCCGCCACTATCGGCAACGCCGCACTGATTGCCAGATGCTCGGCTACCTTCTCCCTCACCGCCAGCGGCTGAGCGACCTGCACGGTATGGCTGCCGGCGTGCACGGCATAGATTCGCCAAGGCGTGCCTTCAACCATTGCATCGATGAAGCCGCTGCCCGTCTGACGAGGGATCAACCCCTTGCTGTTGTCACGGACGAGCCGTCCGGCTTCGTCCCAAATGCTCACGACCAGCCCAGCCTCCGGATCATCCAGCGACGGCATCCGCTGGCGCGCACCCGCATCGGGAAGCAACTGGAGCGCGATCTGCGCGAGCAGGTCGTCCGAAACGAAGTTCGCTTCCTCGCGACCGGCAACGTAGGCAATGACAGCCGACGCCACGGCTATGGGCGTTAGAACCGCCACCATCCAGACTAGGACAGTCCATCGAACCGACTTCATCTGGGGTCCCGCATGATGAGCCATCCAGCGCCGCGCACATTGCGGATGATGTCCTTGTCGAACTTGCGGCGGAGGTTGTGTATGAGGACATCGACAGCGTTGCTGCCGATCTCGTCGGGGCTGAGATAGATCTCCTTCTCGATGACTTCTCGGGAAACGATCTTGCCCACTTCACGCACGAGCACATGAAGCAACGCGAACTCGCGAGTCGGCAGCCGAAGCGTCTTGCCACGATAGGAGACCGTATGCATTGCCAGGTCGATTCGGATCTCGCCGGTTTCGACGGTTGATCGAGATGCCGTCTGGTGGCGCCGCAGGACGGCGCGCACTCGCGCAAACAGTTCGCGCAGTTCGAAGGGCTTCACGATGTAGTCGTCGGCGCCAAGGTCGAGGATAGCCACGCGGCTCTCCACATCCGCCCGCGCCGTTATCACGACGACCGGAGTGCCCATATTTTCTTCGCGTGCATTCCTCAGGACCTCGACACCCGAAAGGTCGGGCAAACCCAGATCGAGCAGCACGACCTCGTGTCGTTGGGTGCGCCAGGCCTCGATGGCTTCCCGGGCATCGAGTGCCCAGTCCACCAGAGTACCTTGTTCGTGAAGCGCCCGCGTCAGGCTTCGGCCAATCATCGGATCGTCTTCGACGAGCAGGATGCGCTTCACGTCGATGCCAACCTGGTTCTTTGAGGATTGGCCCAAAGAACCAGGAATCGCCGACCTTTCAGACCAGACCATGACCATTCTCTGTCCTTTGGCTCGACATGATCGCCACGGATCGAGAGTCATTGGTACGGGTCGCTTTGCGCGTTAGCAAGTGCGCGCCGCGAGTAGTTGTGAGCACGGTCACTCGCGGCCTGAGCAGTGGTCGATGTCGGCCCGTCCTGTCGGATCTTGAGCCAGGCCGACACGACACCAATGCCCTGTCTATTGACATCGCAAGTGTCGAAAACAACTATAATTAGCAATCTATTGTCGAGGGTACGTGACTCGTTCCGTCCTGCCGCCCATCGGGTCGGCTGCGACCCGCGGCTAGGGCCATGGTTGCAGTCTTCCTCATTGTCTTTCGCGAGGTTCTCGAGGTGGGCCTCGTGGTGGGCATTGTCCTCGCGGCAACGCGCGGCGTCCCCGGCCGAAACTGGTGGATCGCCACTGGTATCGTAGCCGGCATCGCGGGCGCAATGGTCGTGGCCGCCCTTGCCGACCGCCTGGGCAACAGGTTCTCGCAAGCCGATCGGCAGGTTCTGGACGCTGCCATACTCGCCGTCGCAGTCGCGATGCTCAGCTGGACGGTTGTGTGGCTTTCCGCCCATGGCCAGCGAATGGCTGCTGCGCTGGCGCGGATGAGCCACGACATCGCCGAGGGCCGCAAGCCGCTAAAGGTACTGGCCATGGTGGTCGGCGTCGCGGTGCTGCGGGAAGGCCTCGAGGTCGTCCTCTTCGTGTACGGCACGGTCGCTGCCGGAAAGCTCACGACCTTGGCCGTCGCCTCGGGCATCGGACTTGGCATCCTGTACGGCGCGGCCACCGCCGGCGCGCTTTACCTGGGACTCGGGGCCATTCCGTTGCGACATGTGTTCACGATCATGTCCATCCTCATCACCCTGTTGGCCTCGGGCCTCGCGGCACAGGCGGTAGGACTTCTGCAATCTGCCGGATATCTGGCGATGTGGTCGGAGCCGGCGTGGGACACCTCCCACATCCTGCGGCAGGGCAGCATCGTGGGACTGATCCTGCACACTCTCGTAGGTTACCTGCAAAGGCCGACAGCCCTGCAGATCCTGGCCTACGGCACCACGATCGTCACAATCGTCGGAGCAATATTTCTGGCCAACCGGACCCGGATTCAGCGCTGACGGCTTCGGGGCGACACCATATCCGTCAGCGCTCTGCATTGGAGGCGACCCGAGAGGATTCCCGAGACATCGCTCCGTAAGGAACCGGTTGAAATTCAGGTGAGAGCTTGTCCTTTGAAGCGGTGCATGCGCTCGGCGCCGGCGTCGCTGCAAGTTGGCTGGTCACGGCGTCGAAGGTCGATGACGAGTGCTGCTCGCTGCGAGTGCGAATGGGGCTCTATGACGAACGAGTGAATGCCTTACGAACTATTGCAATGGGCTTCGATACTTCGACCGAATTCGATGCGCCAACTATCGCATCGTTGACAGAGGGGCAAGCCGATTTCCTGGATTCGACGTATTGACGGTATCGTCGATGATGGACAGGGAAGAGACGCCTGAATTCCCACTCATGCAGTCCGACGTTGGGGGCGAGCAACTCGCGCACATATTCGACGAATACAGCAGGAGGATTGAGCGGATAGGGAACTTCGTCGGAACGCTTGGCGTCCAGAGCGTTGAAAGGTTGGCAATCTGGGTGCTTCGCAACAGTCACGCGGGACATACATTGCTGGGTGGAATCTGTAGCGCCTTCACCTATGGGGAAAAGGAGTTAGCGCAACGGACTCATCACACAGCTCATGTCCGAGTGGGAAGAAATTCACCGATTCGCGCCAACCGATCGAGTGTTGGACGTCTATCATCACGTCCGCGGTCAAATCGAACGCCTTCAAGAGGCAGTGAGCAGGCCAAACTGATGCAGGCGAACACGCAGACGCGAGACGTCGCCCGAGGGCGCCTGGCAGCAGAGTCTGCGAAATGACGCCATGAATGGGTAGGGTCTCGACGGCGCAGCCTTGCCGGGTTGCGGCACGTGTCATTCCGGCAAACGCGGCCCACTAACGATAGGGGCTGCGTCACCGCAACGCCTGATCGACGGCCCCCGCTGGTCCGGCCTTCATGATGAAAATTCTCCTCGTGCTGGCCATACTGGAGAAATTGGTGCGAAACGGCACTTGGATGTCCTGTGAAGAAGTTCCCTCTCTTGCAGAGAGATGGCGCGCTCGGAGAGGTTTGAACTCCTGACCTCATCCATATCCATAGTGTCTGGCCCTTCCACAAAGCGCTCGCTTTCAAAGGCTTAGCATCGATTGCTGTCGCACATCCTAAGCCGCCGATCGCGTATCTCGGCACTTTGCTGGATGTCTGCGATATGAAAGCGCGGCGCCGATATCCGTTCAATTGAAAGGCCATGATCGCGAGTGTTACACTCTACGGGCAAACTCGCATTCTGCGTGTTTGCGCGGCCCGCCAGTCCCCGCTGGGTGGGGCCAATGAAGCTGCCGGAACTCAGGGATGGATCACTGAGCCAAGGCGGTTCCGGGCAGCGGTTCACCCCAATTGCCGCGGCCGGCAGAGTCGTTGTCCAGCCTCTGCCGGCCCGCCTGCCCTCGCCATGGGCGCTGGTGACGTTTTCCATGACTTCAACTCGAGAGTTGAACCGAGGCGGCCCCGCACAGGTATTGGGAACCGTGCGGAGCCTGACCACTCGCTGCCAGGAGGTTCGGTCCCGACAGTTCGTGGCTGGCAACGTTTTACTCGAGCAGCATTGATCGCGGACGACAATCGGTTGACCGAACCCGCCGCGCAACGTCAAAGGTCGACGCTTATCAGTATTTCGCGCTCTTGAAAAATGCTGCCGAGTTGGCGTTCTTCTCAACCAGCGGCGCCAACTCGGCATCCACGCTTGTCCGCACTTTCGCGAAGGTCGCCAGATCCGCATAAACGACCGAAACGATGTATTGCCCCGCCTGTGGACCAGTGAAAACCTGACTCAACCTGAAGTCCTGGGAAGGACGCAACTCGTCAAGGCCACCCTGACCTGCTTCCCCGTTTCCAGAAACCGCGGAGTGAGGATTTTCTCGTGGTCTTGGACATACTGCTGAGGATGCTGGCGTCGGCGGGTAGCAGGGTATGTCACCCGGGGCCCTCGCGCATCGCATCGCGGTGGAGTAAGCTCTATCGGATGCAACCGGGGAGGCTCCTATGGCGCGCGCTACCATCCAGCTGGATAAGATCACTGTCGTCAACAAGCGCGAAGAGGTGAGCAGGGACGAAGCGTATCTTTGGGTAATCGGGCTTCAGATCGTTGTCCCTAGCAGCAACGTCCCCGGTCTCGAATTCATCCGCGCCACGAACCCCTTGCCTGGCAATCTCGGCGGCAAATTCAAGCGCGGCGAGACTCGCGAGATCCCGGCCAGCATCGGCCGCATCTCCTACGACGTCACCTATCCCGGGCGAGCGACGTTCGGTGTCGCGATCATCGCCTGGGAACATGACAAGACTCCTCCCGCCGCGATCCAGTCCGCCTACAACCAGACCTGTCGAACGATCGATGAGGAGATCCGCAAACTGATCAACAAGATCCTGACCGACGGGGTAGACCCGAAAACCGGCGATCTCCGGGAACCTACCCAGGCGGAACAGGACGCAATTCAGGCCGCAGTGCGCGAGACAATCAAGAACGTGCTCAAAGGCACGCTTGGCGTCGTTCCCTGGACGTTGAACGTTGACGACTTCGTTGGCGGTGAACGGATCATCGAGGATGTCAGGGGAAAAGCGCCATTCCAGAAAGGCTTTGCTTTCGAACTACGCAAACACGAGAACATCGGCGCGCATTACCGGGTCACGGGATTGCTGCGCTTCGAACCCTGACCAGCTTGAAACGGATCGACTGGAAGAATGGCGCGCCCGAAGAGATTCGAACTCCTAACCTTCTGATCCGTAGTCAGATGCTCTATCCAGTTGAGCTACGGGCGCGCAGCCGAAGGGCCTCGTCGAGGGTCCGGCGAAGAGGGGCGCACCCTAGTGAAAGCGGCCCGCCGATGCAAGCCGTGTGACGGCCATGCGACGGCGTTGCCGTGACCGGCAAAACGGGGCGCAAACCCTTCTCGCGGCTCGGAAATCGCCGGTCTTGGACCTGTTCCTGGCTTTCCACTAGCATGATCTCCTCTGACCTCTGATCGTTCGGGATGCACGGCGATGTTCGCCACCAGGCTGCCGGCGACCTTTTCTCTTCTAGCTCTGGTCGGGCTGGTCCTCAGCCTCGCCGCGCCGGCGTTCGCACAGGACCTGTCGGCGGCCGACCGGTCGGCCATCCGCGACGTCATCCAGGGCCAGGTAGACGCCTTCCGCCGCGACGACGGTGAGGGCGCATTCGGTTACGCTTCGCCCTCCATCCGCGGCATGTTCGGCACGTCCACGGTGTTCATGGACATGGTGCGGCAGGGCTACCAGCCGGTCTATCGTCCACGCCAGTTCGACTTCCGCGAGATCGTGACCCTGCACGGACAGATCACGCAGAAGGTCCATGTCGTCGGGCCCGACGGCCGGCCGGTCACCGCCTTCTACCCGATGATGCAGCTGCCCGACGGCACGTGGCGCATCAACGGCTGCTACCTGCAGGCGCCGGAAGAACACCAGGCCTGATCCCTCGTCGTGCACCGCGTATCACCCAAGGTGCTGGCGCTGCTGGCCCTGCTCACCCTCGTTTGGGGCACCAACTGGCCCCTGTTCAGAATCGCGCTCGACGAACTGCCGGTGCTGACCTTCCGCTCGATCACGATGATCGTCGGCGTCGCCATGCTGTCGGCGATCCTGCTGGTGCGCGGCGACGGCTTCGCCGTGCCCAAGGGCAAATGGCCTGCCCTGATCGCGGCCTCAGCGACCAACATCTTCATCTGGAACATCACGACGGCGCTTGCCGTGCTCTACATCCCGTCCGGCCATGCCTCGGTGCTGGCCTACACCATGCCATTGTGGGTGGCGTTGATCGGCTTCGTCGTCTTCAAGCAGCGCCTGACCGGGCGCCTGCTCGCCGCCCTCGTGATCGGCGCCCTGGCCGTGCTGGCGCTGATGCTGCCCAATTTCGCGAGCTACGAAAGCGCGCCGGTGGGCCTGTTCTGGGGCCTGTTCGCGGGCTTCTGCTGGGCCATCGGCACCTTCATCGTCAAGCGCACGGCATGGTCCAACATGGGGCTGTCGCTCACCTTCTGGCAGGTCGTCATAAGCCTGCCGCCGACCCTGCTGGGAGCGCTGGCGATCGACGGCCTGCCCACCCACTGGCCATCGGCGAAGGCGCTCGCCGCCACGATTTACACCGGCGCCATCCCGATGGCGCTCGGCACCGCGACCTGGTTCGCCCTGGTGAAGCTCTTGCCGGCGCAGGTCGCCGCGCTGTCGTCGATCGCCATCCCGATCGTCGCCATCGCGAGCGGCGTCCTGCTGCTGCACGAGCCATTGTCGCCGTTGCAGATGGTTGCGATCGCCTCGTCGGTCGTCGCGCTGTGGCTGGCGCTGATGCCGGGACGCGGCTCAGCCTGACGTCACGGGCAGCGACAGCGGCGCGATCTGCTCGGCCCGCCGGCCGGCATAGTCGTGCTTCTCCGAGTCCTTCAGCATGCGCATCTGCGCCTCGGCGAGGCGCTCCATGGCGCCGGCCGGATCGAGATGGACCGGCGCGCCGTCCCGGAGCACGACCTCGCCGTTGACCAGCACCGTGCGCACGGCGCGATCGGCGGCGTGGAACACGAAGGAGCGCAACGGATCGCGCGCCGGCTGCATCAGGGGATGCGCCAGGTCGACCAGCACGATATCGGCCAGCGCGCCCGGCGCCAGCACGCCGATGTCGTCCCGGCCCAGCGCCTTTGCGCCGCCGATGGTCGCCGCCGCGAAGGCGCCGCCGGTGTCGAGACTCGCGATGTCCTCGCTCATCAGCCGGCCGGCGACGATGGCAAGCCGCATCTCCTCGACGAGGTTGTGCGGCGCGCAGTCGGTGCCGAGGCCGACGGTGACGCCGCGGGCGCGATAGCGGCCGACATGGTCCATGGCCAGCCCATAGCGCGCGAAGGGCTGAGGGCAGTGCGCCACCGCGGCGCCGGCATCGGCGATCAGGTCGAGGTCCTTGCGCGTGTGCCAGGCGATCTGCGGATGCTCGTCGAGCAGGATGCAGTGCGCCAGGATGGTGCCGGGCTTCAGCAGCTCCTGCGCCGCCGCCCATTGCACGGGGGTCACGCCATGGCGGCGGATCATTTCGCGCACCTCGACCACCGACTGGCCGATGTGGGTCGAGAACAGGCGGCCGGTTTCGTCGGCCAGCCGGCGCCCGGCGGCGAACAGCTCAGGCGTCACGGTGTCGATCTGCGCCGGAAACACCATGGCGCGGAGCCGGCCCGAATTGTGCGCTTCGGCCTCGTCCATCACCGCCTTGGCCTTGTCGAATGCCCGCAGCCCGCCGGCCTCGTCCCACTTCCAGGTCACGGTCTGCTGCGCCGCCATGCCCCAGCGCGCCGAAGCGAAGGTCGGCGCCGCATGGAAGCGCATGCCGCTCTTCACCATGGTCTCCAGCCAGCCGTCGAACGGCACGGTGACGTCGCACGCCGTGGTCGTGCCGGCCCGCAGCATCTCGGCGTAGGCCATTTCCGCCGCCGCCGCCCGCCCTTCCTCGCCGAGCCGGAAGGCCTGCAGGCGCTCGATCAGCCCGGTCATCTGCTGCTCGGGGACGCCATGGTCCTCGCGCACGCCGCGATAGCCGGGCTCGGTGCTGGGATGGCTATGGATGTTGACCAGGCCCGGCAATGCCAGCATGCCGGTGCCATCCAGCACGGGCTCGTTTGCCTGCGGCGGCCGGGCGCCGGCGGGCGTGACCTCGGCGATACGCCCATCCTTCAGCAGGAGGTCGACGTCGCGGCGATAGGCATGTCGGTCGGCCGCGCCGTCGCGCACCACCGCCCACGAGACGTTTCGGATCGAGCTCGGCCGTGAGATCATGCGTCACCTCCCAGAGGCACGTCTGTTGCATAGCGTATGCCACGAAAACCGAGGGCATTGGCGACGAAAAGCAGGAGGCGGCACATGAGGATCCGACACAGCAGGATCGTGAAATGGGTGGCCCAGGCCGCGCTGGCGGCGGGCATCGCCTCGATGCCAGGCATGGCATCGGCGCAGACCTTGAAGGTGGTCATGCACTCCGACGTCAAGATCATCGATCCGTACTGGACCACTGCCTATATCGTGCGCAACTACGGCTACATGGTCTACGACACGCTTCTGGCGGTCGACGACAAGCTGGAGGTCAAGCCGCAGATGCTGGAAGGCTGGAAGGTGAGCGACGACAAGCTCACCTACACCTTCACCCTGCGCGACGGGCTGAAGTTCCACGACGGTGCGCCGGTCACGGCGGAAGATTGTGTAGCCTCGCTCAATCGCTGGGCGCCCAAGGACGCGATGGGCCAGAAACTGATGTCCTTCGCCAGGGAGCTGAAGGCGATCGACGACAAGAGCTTCGTCCTGGTGCTGAAGGAGCCTTACGGCCTGGTGCTGGAGAGCCTCGGCAAGCCCTCCTCGCTGGTGCCCTTCATCATGCCCAGGCGCGTCGCCGAGACGCCGGGCAACGTGCAGATCAGCGACACCACCGGCTCGGGTCCCTTCGTCTTCCGCAAGGACCTGTGGCGGCCGGGCGAACGCACGATCTACGACAAGTTCAAGGACTACAAGCCGCGGCCGGAGCCGGCGTCGGGCCTGAGCGGCGGCAAGGTCGTGCATGTCGATCGTGTCGAATGGCTCAACATCACCGACCCGCAGACCACCATCAATGCGCTGCTGAGCGGTGAGATCGACATGATCGAGCAACCGGTCATCGAGCTGCTGTCGCTGCTCGAAGGCGACAAGAACGTGCGCGTCGCCGACCTCAATCGCCTTGGTTCGCAGATCGACTTCCGCTTCAATACCCTGCACAAGCCGTTCGACAATCCCAAGATCCGCCAGGCCGTGTTCTACGCGCTGAACCAGAAGGACTTCCTGGTGGCGGGCTACACCAACCCGAAATACTTCACGGAATGCAAGGCGCTGTTCATCTGCGGCACGCCGCTCGCCACCGACAAGGGCTTCGAGGACAAGCTCACTTCGAACTTCGCCAGATCAAAGCAGATCCTGAAGGACGAAGGCTATGACGGCACGCCGATCGTGCTGCTCTACGCCACCGACACCAATACCGGCCGGCTGACACCGATCCTCAAGGCGCTGCTGGAGCGCGGCGGCTTCACCGTCGACATGCAGGCGATGGATTGGAACACCGTGGTGGCACGGCGCACGCGCAAGGAGCCGCCGGCGCAAGGCGGCTGGCACGGCTTCCTCACGACCTGGGTGTCGGCCGACCTGCTCGACCCGGTGATGAGCGCCTTCCTCGGCGCCAATTGCGAGAAGGCCGCGATCGGCTGGCCGTGCGACGCCAGGCTCGAGGAGCTGCGCGACGCCTTCGCCCGCACGACCGATCCCGACAGGCGCAAGGAACTGGCGACGGCAGTGCAGGTGCGCATGTCGGAGTATCCGACGCATGTGCAGCTTGGCCAGTTCAATGTGCCCTCGGCGATCCGCGGCACCGTCGTCGGCAATCTCGAGTCGCCCGCGCCGGTGTTCTGGAACGTGAAGAAGAAGCAGTAGGCGCCGGAGGTCAGCCCAACTCGAAGCTCGCCACTCCGTAGAGGCCGGCCACGTCGATCTGCGGGTCCGGTCCGGTGTACATGCGCGCGGTCTCGAACGAGGATTTCAGCCCGAGTCCCTCGGCCCACGACACGGCCGCCTTGTTGACGCCCGCGATGTCGACGGCCACCGCCGTCGCACCGAGCTTCGCGGCCGTCGCGGAAAAGAGCGCGGAGGCGATGTCGGGCGTCTCGGCATAGAGCGGCCCCATGCGCGCACCGGCCTGGCAATTGCGCATGAGGCCGAAGCCGACCAGCGCACCGTCGCGCACCGCCACCAGCGCGACGCGTTCGCTTTGCGAGAGCCACGCGGCAAGGAAGGAGTCGCGAGCCTCCGGAAAGAAGCGTCTGTCATAGGCGGCGAGCCTGTCGAAGCCGATGCTGCGGGCATCGACCAGGATCACCCCCTTCGGCGGCCTGGCCTCGACCGGCGCGCCTTCGCAACGCATGTTGTTCCAGGCGAGCCGGAAGCCCGACTTGCGGTAGTTGGCCTGCTGCGGCGGCACACCGTCGAGCCCGACATTGCAGCCGGCGAGCCGGGCCATGCCGGCGTGCCAGGTCGGGAAGCCGTAGCCTTTGCCGCGCACCACCGGCCGCGCGATGTAGAAGCCGAGAAAGCCGAAGCCCTGGCCGTACTTCACTACCGAGATGCAGGTCACCGGCTCGCCATCGAGGCGGCCGATCAGGAAGCCGCCGGGGTCGGTGGCATGGAAGGCAAGCGCGTCGGCCTTGCCTGGGTTCCATCCTTCGTCGGTGGCCCATCGGGCCATGCGCTGTACGTCGTCGACACTGGCAACGGTGATCTCGAAAGTCATGAGACGAAGCTAGCTCGCTTGCCAATCGATCACCATCACCATCACACTGGCGACAACGAAAATGAGATACGGAGAAAGCGATGAGACGGCTGGCCGCGCTGTTGACGATGCTGTGTGCGCCCCTCTTGTCGGCAGGCGAGGCCAGTGCGGAATGGGTGGCGAGCTGGACAGGCTCTGCGCATGGTCCCTACCCGGTCGGCAATCCGACGGCGCAACCCGAGCTCAAGTTCGCCTTCCCCTCTTCCGACAAGGGCGCGAGCGACCAGACGTTCCGGCTGATCGTGAAGCCTGATGTGTGGGGCCCGCAGACGCGCATCCGCCTGTCGAACGCCTTCGGGACGAAGCCCGTCACCTTCGCCGACGCCTTCGTCGGCCTGCAGGAGAGCGGAGCGGCGGTCCTCAAGGGCACGAATCAGCCGGTTCTGTTCGGCGGCCAGAAGAGCGTGACGGTACCGCCCGGCCAGAGCGTGGTGAGCGACGCGGTGGCGTTGTCGTTCGTCGCGACGCCGCCCAGCCCGATGTTGCGAGGCCTGAAGCTCGCCGTCAGCTTCCAGGTCGTTGGCGACAGCGGCCCGATGACGTGGCACGCCAAGGCGCTGCAGACCTCTTATGTCTCACCGCCCGGCTCCGGCTCGCGCGGCCAGGACGAGAGCGAGAGCGCTTTTCCCTACTCGACGACCTCCTGGTACTTCCTCGACGAGGTCGACATGAACCTGCCCGCGAAGGCGGGAGTCATCGTGGCCTTCGGTGATTCCATCACCGACGGCACCGGCACCACCATCAACGGCGACGATCGCTGGCCCGACGTGCTGTCGCGCCGCCTGCATGCCGCCCATGGCGACGCCTTCGTCGTGGTCAACCAGGGCATCGGCGGCAACCGCGTTGTCGGGCCCGACGACTACGCGACCAAGCCGATCGGCGGCGGTCCCGGCGCATTGACGCGGCTCGAGCGCGACATCGTCAGCCTGCCCGGCGTGACGACCGTGATCTGGCTGGAGGGCATCAACGATTTCGGCGCAGCCGACACCAGCGCCGAGACGGTCATGGAAGGCTACAGCAAGGGAGTCGCCGTGCTGCGCCAGAAGATCCCGGGCGTGAAGATCTTCGCCGCCACGCTGACGCCGGCCCTGAACAGCACGCCAACGCACGGCCGCGCCGAGGTCGATGCCAAGCGCAAGGCGCTGAACCAGTTCCTGCGCACGGCGAAAATCTTCGACGGCGTCATCGACTTCGAGAAGGCGACCCTCGACCCGGCCACCGGCGAGGTGAAGGTCGAATTCCAGCCCAACTCCTCGACCGGCGGGCCGGGCGACAAGCTGCATCCCAACCGGGCGGGCTACGCCGCGATGGGCAATGCCATCGACCTCGGGATGATCACCGGGCGCTGATAGCCCGCGTCACTCCGCCGCCTTCGCCGCCGAGAAGAACCGGTTCTCCGGCCGCGGCAGGCCGAGATTCTCGCGCAGGGTCTTGCCCTCGTACTCGGTGCGGAAGATGCCGCGCCGCTGCAGCTCGGGCACGACGAGATCGACGAAATCGTCGAGCCCGCCCGGCAGGTAGGGGAACATCACGTTGAAGCCGTCGGAAGCGCCGGTGGTGAGCCATTCCTCCATCTGGTCGGCGATCATCGTGGGCGTGCCCATCATGGCAAGCCCGCCATAGCCGCCCAGCCGGCCCGCGATCTGGCGCACCGTCAGGTTCTCGCGCCTGGCCAGCGCGATCACCCGCTCGCGACCGCTCTTGCTCTGGTTGGTCTCGGGAATCTCGGGCAATGGTCCGTCGGGATCGAACTTGCGTGCATTCTGGCCGACCGCGATCGACAGCGCGGCGATGCCGCTCTCGTAGCTCACCAGGCTGTCGAGCCGTGCGCGCTTCTCCTTTGCCTCGTCGAGCGAGGAGCCGATGATGGTGAAGGCGCCCGGCAGGATCTTTATGTGATCGGGATTGCGCCCGATCCTGGCGGCGCGCCCCTTCACGTCGGCATAGAAGGCGCGGCCGGCCTCGATCGGGCCGCCGGCGGCGAACACCACCTCGGCGGTCTCGGCGGCGAGCTGGCGGCCGGCATCCGAGGCGCCGGCCTGCACCATCACCGGCCAGCCCTGGATCGGCCGGGCGATGTTGAGCGGTCCGCGCACCTTCAGGTACTTGCCGTTGTGGTTCAGGACATGGAGCTTCGCCGGGTCGAAGTAGATGCCGGACTCGACGTCGCGGCTGAAGGCGTCGTCGGCCCACGAATCCCAGAGCCCGGTGACGACGTCGAAGAACTCGCGGGCGCGGGCATAGCGCTCGGCATGCTCCATCTGCTCGTCCATGCCGAAGTTCAGCGCCGCGTCGGGATTGGAGGTCGTGACGAGGTTCCAGCCGGCGCGACCCTCGGAGATGTGGTCGAGCGACGCGAAGCGACGGGCGATGGTGTAGGCGGGTTCGAAAGTGGTCGAGGCCGTCGCGATGAGGCCGAGCCGCTCGGTGTGCTGGGCGAGTGCCGGCAGCAGCGTCAGCGGATCGAACGAGGTCACCGTGGCGCTGCGCTTCAGCGCCTCCATGGGCATGTTCAGCACGGCCAGGTGATCGGCCATGAAGAAGGCATCGAACCTGCCGCGCTCCAGGGTCTGGGCGTATTTGATCAGCGCCTTGAGATTGAAGTTGGCGTCCGGCGTGCCGCCGGGATAGCGCCAGGCGGCAGTGTGGATGCTGACCGGGCGCATGAAGGCGCCGAGCCGCAGTTGGCGTTTGGAACTCATGGGCTCCAATCTTGCCCCGACCGGGCCGCCCGACAAGGCGGCCTCGGACGACAAGAACTAATTCAACGCGTTCGTTTCCTTATTCAGACGATCGGCGGGTGCTTCTTGTCCGTGCCGGCCGAATGCTCCCAGGCGCGGGCGACCTGGAAAAGGGTGCCTTCCTCGAAGTAACGGCCGACGAACTGCACCGACAGCGGCAGCTTGTCGACCGACAGGCCGGCCAGCATGGCGAGCGCCGGATGGCCGGTGACGTTGAACGGCGTGCGCGCCTGGCGGGGATAGGTGCGGTCGACATCGGCCGGCCGGTCGATGCGGCAGGGCGGGTCCATCGAGCTGGCGCACAGCAGCACGTCGACCTGGCGGAACGCCGCCTCGACCTCGGCGATCATTTCGAGCCTGCGGCGCTGCGCCTGCACGTAGTCGCCGGCGTTCATGAAGGCGCCCGCCATCAGCCGGCGGCGCGACAGCTGGCCGTAGTCGCCCGGCCGCTCGCGCAGCCACGGGCCATGGATCGCCCAGGCCTCGCTTTGCAGGATGACCCGGTTGACCGCGCCGAACTCGGTGAGAGTCGGCAGATGGATGTCGCGCACTTCGGCGCCTTCCATCTGCAGGGCGCGCGCGACGTGGTTCAGCGCCGCCGTGACCTCGGCCTCGGCCGGCGTGTCGACCTCGTGGAAGTGACGCACGAAGCCGATGCGGAGATCGCGCACGCCGCGATCGAGGCTGGCCGTATAGTGGCCGTCGAGCGAGGCGGCGCTGCCGGGATCGAGCGGATCGTGGCCGGCGATCGCCTGCAGCATCCGCGCATTGTCGGCCACGGTGCGCGTCATAGGCCCGATGTGGTCGAGCGTGAAACTGAGCGGAAAGACGCCGCGCCGCGATACCAGCCCGTAGGTCGGCTTCAGGCCGACGATGCCGCAGCAGCTCGCCGGGTTGCGCACGCTGCCACCGGTGTCGGTGCCCAGGGCCATCGGGAAGAGACCCGCCGCCACGCCCGAGCCCGAGCCCGACGACGAGCCGCCGGGATGATGGTCGGTGTTCCAGGGATTGCGCGCGGGCGGCCAGGGCAGGTCGAAGCTCGGCCCGCCGATGGCGAACTCGTGCGTCGAAAGCTTGCCCATGACGATGGCGCCGGCGCCGCGCAGCTTTTGCACGCAGACGGCGTCGGCCTTGGCAACGTTGCCGTCGAGGATCTTGGAATGGCAGGTCGTGGGCAGGCCGGCGACATTGATGATGTCCTTGATCCCGACCGGCACGCCGTGCAGCGGCCCCCGCAGGCGACCGGCGACGGCTTCCGCTTCGGCCGCCTTGGCTGCCGCCATGGCGGCCTCGGCATCGAGCCTGATGAAGGCGTTGAGCTTGGGATCGAGCGCTGCGACGCGCTCGAGCAGCGCCTTCATGAGCTCGACGGGTGACAGGTCCTTGTCGGCAATGGCTTGCGCCGCTTCGGTGACGCTGAGCCAATGCAGCTCACCCACGGGACCGTCCCTCATAGGCCCCTCCCCGCCCTCATCGGTGGCCAGGGCTCGGCGGTCGGGTCGGTCGGCTGCTTGATCTTGCTCATGACGTCGGCCGCCTGTTTGGCCGCCGCGGCGACGTCCTCAGGGAACTCGGCCAGCGCCTTGGCGAGACCGGCGCGCCGCGCCAGCAGCTCCATCGTTGCCTTGTCCATCCGCTCCACCCTCTCCGCTGCACCGAGTTTCCATCGCACTCGGGCCGGAGTCCATCGATGCCGTCGTCGTCGCCCAGCGGAAGGAGGTTCCGTGACGTCGTGTCTGACCCGTCATCCCGACCGGAGCGGTGTGGGGTCCCTAGCGGCCGGCTCCGGGGACCGGGGTCTGCCGCTCGAACGCGGGCGGCATCTTGTGCCACTCGCGGCCGGCCTTGGCCTGGTCATAGCCGTATTGGAAGAGCGCCTGCATATAAGCCTGCTCGAACTCACCCTTCTTCTCCACGGTGAAGTCGGATCCTATGTAGGCGAGGTTGTAGTCGACGCCGTCGCGCTGGCTGACGAAGTAGGTGCGCAGCACGTCGTTGTGGCCGCTGGCCGCCAGCATGGTGTTGATGGCGCGGCCGGCGACGGTGATCGTGCGGCGCTCGGACATCGCGTAGTCGGGATCGAGCCGGGCGTTGCGGATGACATAGGCGACGCGCTTGCGCTTGAGCGCCCGGTTGATCTCGATGGTCGGTGGATAGAGGAAGAGCTGGGCCATGGTGCCGCCGTCGACATGCATCTCCTGGTATTTCTTGCCGTCGAGCTCGACATCGATCATCACCGGCTGGAACAGGCCTGGGATCGCCGCCGACGCGCGCAAGATCTGATGGAAGAGCTTCAGCGCCTCGGGCTTGCCGCTGGCCGCCAGCGCGCCGATGTTCCAGATCACCGGCCGCTGCGCGTCGAGATCGGTGGTGCCGATCAGGAGCAGTCGTCCTTCACCGTATTCGCGGGCGATCGCGGCAAACATCTTCTCGTCGGCGTACTTGGCGATCACGTCGGCCAACGGGCTGGTGTCGGCCATCGCGTCGTTGAACAACGCGGCGCTCAGGCCTCGTGCGCGGAACACCCGGTCGGGCGTCATCGTGGTGTAGACCTCGCGCAGCGCCTGGTCGTACTGCGGGCCCAGGAAAGCGAAGGGCGCGATCAGGGCGCCGGTGCTCACCCCCGTCACCATCTTGAATTCCGGCCGCGTGCCGGTCTGGCTCCAGCCGTTCAGCAGGCCGGCACCGAACGCGCCATTGTCGCCGCCGCCGGAGACCGCGAGGTAGTAGGCCGGCGGCAGACCGGTGCGTGCCGGATTCTTGCCTTCGGCGCGGAGCGCAGCCACCTCGCGATCGAACGCGCGCTGCCCCGCCGCCATCATCACCGAAGTGTCGCCATCGGCGAAGAACCGCGCATCGGGAATGCCGAGCGGCAAGGCGCGGGCCGTGTCGGCGCGAGGCACCGACGCCAGGCGATCGGGGTGCGAGCAGGCCACCGCCGCCAGCGTGATGCCCAGCAGCAGCAAGCTGACGAACCTAGGCATCCAGTCGCTCCAGCTTGGTGATTTCCTGCGGCGGCAGCTCCGCGAGGTAGAGATTGCCGGCGGCGTCGCCCGAGAGGCCGTGCGCGCCGTTGATGGCGCCACGGCAACGGCCGATCAGCTTGCCGTCGGACGTGAGCAGGCTGATGCGCGGGATCTGGTCGGTGACGAAAACCAGGTCGCGATCGTCCACCCAGATCTGCATGGGATGGTAGAAGTCGCCCCATTCGGCGAGGAACCTGCCGTCGCGATCGAACGCCTGCACGCGGTTGTTCTCGCGATCGCCGACCAGAACCTTGCCGAAGCGGTCGACCCAGATGGCGTGCGGCGTGGTGAAGGCGCCAGGCCCCGTACCCGGTCCGCCCCAGGTCGCGATCAGCGTGCCGTCGGCGGCAAAGCGATGGACGCTGGAATTGCCGTAGCCGTCGGCGACATAGATCTCGCCGTCGGGCGCCTGTGCTGCCGCCGTCGGATGATTGAACGGCGCGTCGAGGGACGGCCAGTGCCGCCGGCCCAGCGCCTGCAGGAGCTTGCCGTTGCCGTTGAAACGCAGGACCTGATGGGCGTCGCGGTCGGCCACCAGGATCGAGCCGTCGGGTGCGGCATTGATGTAGTGCGGCTCGGCCAATACGCCTTCGCCCCAGCTGCCGGCAAGGCGACCGTCGCGATCGAATACCAGGACCGGCCGGTCGGTGCCGCGCTGGGCGACATGCACCCGGCCCTCGCCGTCCACCATCAGGTCGGAGATGAATCCGAAGCTCTCGCCCGGCGGCAGCTTCGCCCACTTGCGATGGATGGCGTAGCGCCGGTCGCCCAGGATCACGGTGTAGCGTTCGTCCGACATCGTCTGTTGCAGCTTCCCCTTCGCGGCATTGTAGCCGATCCGTCAGCCGACGCGCAGCAGGCGCAGACGCGGGTCCAGGAGATCGCGCAGGCCATCGCCCAGCATGTTGAGGCCGAGCACCGCCAGCGCGATGGCGAGGCCCGGCCAGACCGCGAGCTCGGGCGCCTGGAAGATGTAGGTCTGGGCGTCGCGCAGCATGCGGCCCCACGACGGCACCGGCGGCTGCGCCCCGAGCCCGAGATAGGAGAGGCCGGCTTCGGCCAGGATGGCGACGGCGAACTGGATGGTCGCCTGCACGATCAGGATGCTCGCGATGTTGGGCAGGACGTGGCGCAGCGTGATGCCGACCGGTCCCTGCCCCATCGCCGTAGCCGCGCGGATGAAATCGCGGCTCCACATGGCAAGCGCCGCGCCGCGGGTGACGCGGGCGAACACCGGGATGTTGAAGATGGCGATGGCCAGGATCGCATTCTGGGCGCTGGCGCCCAGCACCGAGGTGATGAGGATGGC
>CADECW010000114.1:19187-20915 GCA_902825855.1 uncultured Rhodospirillales bacterium
GGCGTCCAGAACAGCGAGACCAGCGCCGTGCCGACGAACAGCAGCAACAGGACGGCGCCGATCTGGAAGCCGACATGGCGTGCGGCGCGGGCGAGGAAGCTGTTCATGCCCTGATGCGCGGCCTGGGATCGAGCAGGGCGTAGGCGAGATCGACCAGCAGGTTGACCGTCAGCACCAGGATCGTGAACAGGATGACCACGTTCTTGATCACGACCAGGTCGCGGTTGTTGATCGAATCGTAGACCAGCTGGCCGACGCCGGGCAGGCGGAACACGCTTTCGATGATGACTGCTCCCGCGACGAGGAAGCCTGCGATCAGGCCGGCCACGGTCGTCACCGGGATCAGCGCGTTGCGCAGCGCGTGACGGAACAGCACCATGCGCTCGGTCGCTCCCTTGGCGCGCGCGGTGCGGACATAATCCTCGCGCAGCGTGTCGAGCATGGCCGAGCGCGTGACGCGCGTCAGGATCGCGATCTCCCCCAGAGAGAGGGACAGCGCCGGCAGGATCAGCGCGTGGATTGATTTCAACGGCTCCTGCCAGCCCGGGAAACCGCCGGCGGGAAACCATTGCCAGGTCACGGCGAACGCCAGCACCAGCACGATGCCGAACCAGAAGTTCGGCACCGAGATGCCAAGCTGGGTGAAGCCCATGACGCCCCAGTCGCCCGGCCGGCGATGCTTCCAGGCGGCGAACACGCCGAGCGGGATGGCGACCAGCGTGGCCCAGCCAAGAGCCAGTGCACCCAACGGCAAGGTGACGACCAGGCGATCGCCTATGAGCTTCGAGACCGACGTGCCGTAGGCGTGGCTGTTGCCGAGGTCGAAGGTCAGCAGCCCGCCGATCCATTGCAGGTAGCGCCTCAGCAGCGGCTGGTCGAAGCCGTACCGGGCGCGCAGCGCCGCCAATGTATCGGGCCGCGCGTCCGTCCCCAGCATGACCAGCGCCGGATCGCCCGGCAGCACTTCGACCACGGCGAACACGACGACTGTGGCCAGGGCGAGCGTCACCAGCGCGGCGGCGATGCGGCGGGAGAGGAATTCGATCATCGCACCGCAGGCTTCAGGGCTATCGCATATGACAAATTTTGCCGTCATCCCGAGCGAAGCCGCCCGAAGGGCGGCGCAGTCGAGGGACCTCTTCTTGTCGGCGCATCAACAGAACAGGTCCCTTCGCTTCGCCTCGCTGCGCTCGGCTCCGGTCGGGATGACGGGGGTAGGAAGCCATATGCGATAGACGTGCCGTCTTACGGGAGAGGCAGCCCTGCCTCCTCCGTAGCACGAGGGAACGAAAGTCATTTCCAATGAACGCCCGTCAGGTCGAGCTGAGGCGTCGGCGAGTTCTCCCAAAGCCCGACCAGGTCCTTCTTCCACACGCCGATCTTGGCGAGCTGGAAGAGGTAACCGTTCACGGCATCGCGGGCGATGATCTGCTGCGCCTGCTTGAGCAGCTGGTCGCGCTTGGCGAAGTCGGTGGCGGCCACCACCTCGCGCCACTTCGCCTTGAACTCGGGCGAGTCGTAGCCCCAGTAGTAGCCGTCGCGGGCGTAGCGATCGAGGTCGTTGGCCTCGGTGTGGGCAACGATGGTGAGGTCGTAGTTGCGCTCCTTGAACGCCTCGGCGAGCCACTGCGGCCACTGCAGCTGGGTGATCGTGAGCTTGATGCCGATCTTGCCGAGCTGGTTGGCGATGACCTCGCCGGCGCGCTGGGCGTAGCCGACCGGCGGCAG
>CADECW010000115.1 GCA_902825855.1 uncultured Rhodospirillales bacterium
TATCGAGTCGCTTCTCAGCGGAGTCGCTCGTGTAGTGGAATTCCTCCCCTACCTGCCTCCCTGGCGCGCCGTTGACGAGGGGCGGATGGTCCGGGCCCTGCGCTGCCGGCCGTACTACATAAAAGGTGCCGTGATCGAACGTATTGCGCGATTCATCCCGCGGGATCAGCGTTTCATGGAGTTTCTCACCCGGTCTTATCCCGACAACTCGCAACTCTGCTTCCGGTGCAATGGCCTTGGCCAGGTCGACGATCGTCATCGTGGCGATCTTCGGCACGAAGATCTCGCCCCCTTCCATCATGGCGAGACAGGAGGCGACGAACTTTACTCCTTCATCAATCGTGATCCAGAACCGTGTCATCCTTTCATCGGTGATCGGCAGCCAGCCGTGTTTCCGATGGGCCAGGAAGAGCGGCACCACGGAACCGCGCGAGCCGACGACATTGCCGTAGCGAACCGTCGCAAAGCGGGTGCCGCCCGCACCACTGAGGTTGTTGGCGGCAACAAACAGCTTGTCCGCGCAAAGCTTGGTTGCCCCGTAAAGATTGATCGGGTTGACGGCTTTGTCGGTCGATAGCGCGACCACCCGCTTGACCCTTGCGTCTATGCTTGCGTTTATCAGATTTTCCGCGCCCAGGACGTTGGTCTTGATACATTCCATAGGGTTGTATTCGGCAGCCGGTACCTGCTTCAGCGCAGCGGCGTGTACGACGTAGTCGATGCCATTCAGAGCCCGACGCAAACGGGGCTCATCGCGGATGTCGCCCAGGAAATAGCGCACCCGGGGATCATCGATCTGTTGCTGAAGCTCGAACTGCTTCAATTCATCACGCGAGAACACTACGATCCGCCGGACTCCTCCGTGATCGAGCGCATGCCTTACAAAGCGACGACCAAATGAACCGGTGCCCCCAGTCACCAGTACTGCCGCGTTCCTTAATACGTCCACCATCACTCCACACCCCTCTAGATGCGTTCCCACAACGCACGGCCACGATTGGACAGTTGAAGTTGGCCCTGAGAATGCCTGCGGATCGAGAAACCTGCCGCTGCAGTTGCGGGCGTAGCGCACGCGCCTCCAGCCAATCGACCGGACTGTGGAAGTTCGGCAAGGTAACTATGCCTCTTGTTGCTACTCCACAGCTCGTTTCGCCATATGCGCGTGAAATCTGCCAGGGCTCAGGCTATGTTCGCCTATCTTTTCAAACCTAGAGTGGATTGCAGGTTTTCGCCGGCTCTCGAAAATGATTTTGGCCATTCTTCAAGCGCGCGTTTCCTCACGGCGACTTCCAGGCAAGGTCCTGCGGCCCATCCTGGGTGAACCCATGATCTTGCGCCAGATTGAGCGCTTGCAACGGTCGCGCCTGATCGATCGGCTGGTATTGGCGACCAGCGTAGACGACAGTGACGATCCGCTGGCAGCTCTGGTTGACGGCGCCGGGTTGCACGTCCACCGCGGCTCGCTCGATGATGTCCTTGACCGCTTCATCACGGCAGCGACGGCCTATGAGCCGACTTGGGTCGTTCGGCTGACCGGAGATTGCCCTCTCGCCGATCCGAAGCTGATAGATCAGGTGATTGAATCGACGGTAGATGCGTCTTCGGACTATGGCTCGAACAATATCGAGCCTACCTATCCAGACGGACTGGATGTCGAGGTCATCCGATATCAAGTGCTGAAAGACATTTGGCGCGCGGGCGGGAGTTCGGCCGAGCGCGAGCACGTGACACTCGGTATCTACCGCCATCCCGAGCGCTTTCGGCTGCTGAGCGTCAAGAACGAGCCGGATCTTTCTGCACTACGCTGGACGGTCGATGAGCTCCCGGACTTCTTGTTCGTCGAGCGTGTCTATGGAGCGCTCTATCCGTCCAACCCCTCGTTTGAGACGGGCGATGTTCTTGCATTGCTTGCCGATCATCCGGAGTTGGTCGAGCTCAATGCCGGCATTCGACGTAACGAGGGCTTGGCCAGGTCGCTTGCGGCCGAGCACTGAAGCCTAGGTCCACTTCCGCAGGGCATCCCAAAATGACAAGTCGCTATGCTGAGTCCGAAAGACTGCTGGAGCGTGCCGAGCGGACGATTCCGCTGGGTACTCAAACCTTCTCAAAATCCAGGACCCAATATCCGTTCGGCGTGTCGCCTTACTTCATCGAACGCGGCGAAGGTAGCCGGGTGTGGGATGCCGACGGCAACGAGTACATCGATCTCGTCAATGCACTGGCAGCCGTTACGCTGGGCTACGGTGATTCTGACGTGACGGAAGCCGTGCGGCGACAGCTTGAGGCTGGCGTGGTGTTCTCGTTGGCGCACCCATTGGAGATGGAGGTCGCCGAGCGCATCGTCGCAATGGTGCCCTGCGCGGAAAAGGTTCGCTTCGGTAAGAACGGCTCCGATGCTACGGCGGGTGCTATCCGATTGGCACGCGCTTTTACGGGTCGAGATCGCGTTGCCGTTTGCGGCTATCACGGATGGCAGGATTGGTACATCGGCTCGACATCACGCAGTCTCGGCGTTCCAGAGGCGGTGAGGGGCCTGACGCATGGGTTCACTTACAACGATTTGTCATCACTGGAACAACTCCTGGATCAACACTCGCAACAATTTGCTGCGGTGATTCTCGAGCCCATGAATTCGACCTTTCCTGCACCGGGATTTCTCCAGGGGGTCAAGGACCTAGCCCATCGACATGGCGCCCTGCTCGTTTTCGACGAAACCATTACCGGCTTTCGCTTGAGCAATGGCGGTGCTCAGGAGCTATTCGGCGTGACACCAGATCTCGCCACGTTCGGCAAGGGAATCGCCAACGGCTATCCGCTGTCGGCAGTCACCGGCCGGGCGGATGTCATGAAACTCATGGAAGAGGTCTTCTTCTCGTTCACGATGGGCGGAGAGGCACTGTCGCTGGCAGCAGCAAAAGCCACCCTCGACAAACTGCAGCGTGAACCCGTAACGAAAACCTTGGCGGAGCGCGGACAACGTGCACTCGACGGCACCGCCACGCTTCTGCGCTCGGCGGGAATGGAACGGTGCATCACAGTCTCAGGGCATCCGTCGTGGGGATTTCTCACCTTTGCCGACGCCGGCGGTTATTCATCGTTCGAGATAAAGACACTGTTTCTGCAGGAAATGTTCGCCCGTGGCATTCTCACACTTGGTACGCATAACCTGAGCTACGCTTGTACCGCGGCCGACATAGAGAAGTTGTTGTCGGCCTATGGTGAAGTCTTCCCTCTTCTCGCCGATGCAATCAACAACAAGGCCGTAAAGCAATACCTTCACTGCGAGCCGCTGAAGCCCTTGTTCAAGGTACGCTGACAGTACCGTCTAGACCTGTCGCCATGCTCGCGGATCGAGCAGCAGTTCGTCTTTTATGGCGAACTCCTGCCAGGGCAGCTCCGGCATTGGTGCATTCACAACAGAAAGAACCTGGGCCAGTTCCTGCGGGCTGGTCATTCCGACGACGACCCGATCTATCTCCGGTACCGACAGCGGGAAAACCATGGCCGCCTGAAGTGGCGTCAGCCGATAGTGATTCAGCTTTTCGTGAAATTCGGCAAGGGTCTGCCGAGCCTGGCTCAGAACCGCAGGCAGGCGGGTTGGCTCGAGGAATACGGCGCCTTGCAGAAACACGGAGCGCACATGGATCTCGACATCGAGGGATTTCAAGGCAGCGAGCACCCCGTCTCGCACGAGTCGCTGGTCGAGGATGCTGACGGGAATCTGAACGATATGTGGCCTGAACCGCCGTGCCAAACCAACCGGGTCGTCGGAAGCATACGCAGAAATCCCGATTTTGCTGAAGCATCCCCGCTCATGCATCTGTAGCAACGAGCGCCACAAGGCTTCGCCTTCGTGTCCCTCCAGGTCCCCGGGTGAGTGCACCAGAAGCGCGCACGATTCCCATTCTGCAAACCGGTCTGAAGACTGCCTGGCCCGCTCCAGGACCGCGGCAGTCCCGCGCGAGGCCGAGATCGTCTTCGTCGTCACATGGCATCGGGGAAGATCACGGCCCATTGCAGCAAGCACGAGCTCCGCATCGCCATACGCCGCTGCCGTATCGGCCATCGTTATTCCAGCAGCGCTCGCATTGCGCAAAATAAGCTGGGCAAGACCTGCAGGAATCTTACCGACGGTATTGCTGATGCCATAATCCAGCCCGAACTGTGCCGTGCCGATCGCAAGCCGTCCTATCTGGTTCATGCCTACCTGCTCATGAATTGCACCTGCCGACTGTTCCGTATTGTCGGCAATGCGCCCGATCAAGCGCCTCACATCCTTACTGATGCAGCAACTTTCATCTATGGCAGCGAACTTTGGCAATGCGCTGGCGCAGTCCTTGCCCTACGCTGAGTATAATGCCCTTGCAACGTTTGATATTCGGCGGATTGGCGCTGGTCGTAATCTTGGTCCCACTGCCCCTCGGTAGCAATCGAGATTGGTCGTGGAACCCGCTCGCAGTCGTGGTCGGTGCGCTTCTCGTCGCCCAAGCTCTTGTTGCCCTTCTGACCGACGTCAACCCTTATAAGTCGTTTCGAGCCCTGCGAGTGCCAGCACTGCTCGTGGTCGTTGTCGTTGTTTGGGCAGCATTTCAAATGACCAGCTGGTCTCCGCTTTCCTGGGAGAATCCGATCCGTGCCGCCAGCGAACCATTATTGCCAATGTCCGGCAGCCACATGATGGCGACCGATAGGGAAGACGTGGTGACCGGATTGATCAAGCTGCTGACCTATGTCGGCGTATTCGTCCTGGCCGCCGGCCTGGCCGCCGATTCGCGCGACGCACGACGCCTATACGCGCTCGTCGTCTGCAGTGCAGTCGTCTACACCCTCTATTCAATGGTGGCGGAGGTGGCCAACCGGATGTCCGTCGCCACAGGCATCGGCCTGCCGGTGCCGATGGAAAATGCGTTCAGCGGGCCGTTCATCAATCGGAACAACTACGCCACTTATGCCGCTATCGCTGCCTTGGCTGCGATGACTTTGGCGACCTCTGCAATTCGCCTGGGACCCTATGCAAGCGATGAAGAATCGTTCCGTGAGCGCTGGCGGAGGCGGCTTGCCGCGTCGACCGGCGCCGGTGGGCTATGGCTTGTTGCAACGATTGTCCTGGTCCTGGGTGTCCTGCTGTCCGGCTCGCGGGCGGGATGGGCAAGCTTGGCGATCGGCATTGTCGTCATGATAGCGCTCCAGGCCCGCGGATGGAGTCGGTGGAGCGCGGGCGTAGTGATCGCCCTGGCGCTGGCCGCAGTGGCGCTCCTGGTCCCGGGTGGCGGCACCTTGCTGACTCGTGCTGCGCTGCTGGTTGAGCAGGGCGATCCGCATCGGGAGCATCTCTTTTCCCTTACTACGAGTGCAATTGCGCTCCGCCCCATGCTTGGTTGGGGCATGAACTCCTTCCGGAGCCTCTATAGTTTCTTTCAACCAACTGCTCTCAGCAGCGTGTATGACAAGGCGCACAATACCTACCTGGAGCTTGCCTTCGATCTAGGCGTGCCGGTCGCCGCGGCCCTCGTCCTGGCGGTAGCCTGGATTGCCGTTCGATGCCTAAAGGGCTTGTCGGAGCGTCGGCGGGAGCGCGAGCTTACGGCATTGGGCGTCGGCGCCAGCATCACTGTGGGCGTCCATGCGCTTTTCGACTTCAGTCTCCAGATCCCGGGAGTGACAATTGTTTTTGCGGCGCTGCTGGGAGCAGCCTGGGCGCAATCGTGGAGCAGCCGACGTATTCACTTTTAGCCAATAATAGCTTGATCAAGCTGGCGACGTTTCGATTAAAGCAGTATACAGTCCGGCTCTCAAAGGGAACGAACGGTGCGCATTTGTGCTCCGGACAGTGCATCGGATCGCATCTTAACAAGCCCCTTAAAATTTGGTCTTTTGACGCGTGAGCACGATTTCCAAAGAGTCCATTTCATCGCTTGCCGACGCGCAGTCTGCGCGCCTGCAGAACGCTTGGAACGACGGTGCGCGCGGGATGTTCCGCCTGCTCAACCGTCGCAAGTGGCAGTTGTTGGCCGTCGTTGTCATCGTTCAGTCCCTGGTTGGCCTTTTTCTGGTCCAGTTGACGCCCCAATACCGCGCCACGGCATTGGTGATGCTGGATACCCGTAAGACGAAAGTGACGAACACAGCCGATGTCATGGGCGGGATCACGGCCGACCTCGGAGCAGTTCAGACCGAAATGGAGGTGCTGCGCTCAGCGAACCTGCTTGGCCGCGTAGTCGACAAACTGCACCTCGAGTCGGATCCTGAGTACGGCGCACCCCCGCCAACCCCTTTGCAGGATTTGCTATCCGGCATACGCGAGACGCTCGGCGGTTGGCTGCCCGTGGAGAACCGCAAGCCTGCCGTTGATGGACGTCGCGGAAAGGCGATCGAGCAACTTGGCCGCACGTTGCTCATTCAGCCGCGTGGCCGGTCCTTCGTCATTGCAGCATCCGTCGATTCGACGGAGCCGCCAAAGGCAAAACAGATCGTCGATGCGGTCACCGACTTTTATATAGTGGATCAACTCAACGCAAAGTTCGATGCCAACAAGAGAGCAACCGAGTGGCTTGACGAGCGGCTAGGGGAACTGCGGCGCAACGTCGAAGCCGCAGATCGGGCTGCGGCCGAGTTCCGCAAGGAGTCGGGACTGACACTCGGCAAGGACTCCACGATCATGTCCCAATCGCTCACCGAGCTGAACTCCCAGCTCATTCAGGCACGGGCGCAACGAGCCGATCGCGAATCGCGACTGATCGCTTTGCAGCGCGCGCAGCGCGACCCCGCGCTTTTGGGAGGCATCACGGAAGTCTTGAGCAACACACTGATCGGATCGCTTCGCGCACAAGAAGCCGAAGTTGGGCGCCGCGTCGGTGATCTCAACCAGCGTTACGGCGAAAACCATCCGCGACTGCTTCAGGCGCGTGCCGAGCTTGGCCAGATACAAGGCCGGATCGGCGCCGAAGTCGCCAAGATCATCGGCAGTGTGCAAGGCGATGCGGAGGCTGCCAGGGCCAAGGAAATGCAGCTGCAGGCCCAGGTCGACCTGATGCAAAACCAGGCTGGCGGCCAGGGACAGAACGAAGTGGCGCTTCGCCAGCTCGAGCGCGAGGCGGAGACAAGCCGCGCGGTCTATGAAGACTTCCTGAAACGCTTCAAGGAATTGCGCGAGCAGCAGGACATTCAGCAACCCGACGCACGAGTCCTGTCGGCGGCTGTGATTCCGACGACACCTACCTTCCCTCGCTATGTGCCAATTCTGGCAGGTGCACTCGTTGTTGGCGTCGGACTCGGCCTGGTAGTGATCGTGCTCATGGACAGGTTGGATGGCGGCTTTCGCTCGAGCGACCAGCTTGAGGCCCTGACCGGTCGTCCGACAATTGGCATGATTCCGCGCCTTTCGCGCCTCACTCTCGGCAAGCTAAGGCCTGCCCGACTGGCTTGCGAGAAGCCGACTTCCGCCTATGCTGAAGCGCTCAGGTCTGTTTACACAGCCATAATGCTCGGCTCGCTCGATAGCCCTCCGCGCGTGATCATGGTCACCTCCGCGCTGCCAGGCGAAGGAAAGTCGACTTTCGTAGCGTCGATTGCTTCTTCGTTGGCGCAGGCGAACCGGAACAAGAAGGTCGTGCTGGTTGATTGTGATTTGCGTCGCTCGTCGGTAGTCAACTCCCTCGGCCTCAAGGACACCGGCGGCACAATCGACGAGTATTTGTCCGGCACCAAACCCCTTGAAGCAGTGCTAGGCCGCGACGAAGCAAGCGGCCTCTACTACGTTCCGGCGCGTAAGAACACGCCCAATTCGGCGGAGATCCTCGGCTCCAACACGATGCAGCAGTTCGTGGCGAGCCTCGCCCAGGCCTACGACCTGGTTTTTCTCGATACGGCGCCATTGATGGCGATCTCTGATGCCCGGGTGGTCGCCCAACTCGCTGACTACACGGTGTTCCTCGTGCGCTGGGAAACGACGCCGCGCGAGATAGTCGCAAACGCACTAAAGCTTCTGCGTGACGTGCGCAAAGGTATCGGCGTTGCCTTGGTCCAGGTCAATGTTCGTCGCCACTCGCGGTATGGCTATGGGGATTACGGCGACCTTTATTCGAAGTACCGGAACTACTATCACGAATAGGGCTGCGCGATCCGGTTGCTCCAATAGCAGAAGCAACGAATGTCCCGAGCACAACAAGCTCACGGCGTGGCCGCGCGGTACGATCTATTTCGGCAGCAAGGAATTGTAGGCTAAAGGCCCTGCAGAAGCTGTGGCGTGACCTCGCCGTGGAGGGGAACGGCCACGCACTTGCGGTAGTCCGGTCGGCCTATGTCGCGGGCGAAGTCGAAGTGATAGATGGGCGCGTCGATACCGCGATCGCGCAGCCGCTGCTGAGCCGAGAGGTCTTCCAGCGGGAAAAGACCGGGCGTTCCGCTGTCGACGCCGAAGACGGCCGCATTGGCGCGCCGGTGCAGATGCTCCTCAGCATAGGCGCGATCGAGGTCTCGGCCGGAGGCTTCTTCGAGGTCGGGAGCAAGGAAGCGCACGAACCACTTGCGCATCTCGACCGGCAGTCCGAGCAGATTGGCGTCCGTCGGATTGGGAGCGAACTCGACGAACTCGCCGCCCATGCGAAGCAGACCGCCGCCTGCCAGCCCCAAGGTCTTGGAAAGACTCCAGACCTGCGCATCGGCGTCGCTGAATTCGAGTGAGCAGCTGTCGACGCAGTCGTGGATGATGCGGGCTTTCGGCCAACGCTCCCTGATCCTGCCGATCTGCCGCCAACCCCACTGTTCGTAGACCAGCACGGCAGCAGGCTGCTGGGCCTCGCGCACTGGCACCGGGGTGGCGACCATGCCGATTGCGGAGATCGGGCAATGCGATGACCATTCGGGTATGGCGACTCGGTCCGCCCGACCCAGTCCAAGCTGGCGCACGGCTTCGGTGAGGGCCTGTCGTCCGCTGGGGAAGACCCGGCCGCGATGGCGTCCGAGCCCGGACAACGCGACCGGCCGCGAGCGCCAGGGGCCGATTCTAGGGTCGGACAAGCAGCATGTCCTCACGCGTGAACGCGAACGGCAGGTCGCGAGGCTGCGGCACCACCCACGCCTGGAATCCCTTGGCCCTGAAGTGTAGCAGAATCTCGGCCACGAAGGCGTCGTCGATCGGGTACGTTTCGTCGTCCTCGATGGTCGGCACCGCGCCCGCCTTTTTCCGCCATGACTTGTTGAAGCGCCTCCCGGCCGGCGACTCGTTGAAACGCCGCTTCATGTCGACATTCGGCAGATCTCCGACGAGCATCATGCCGCCCGACTTCAGCAGCTCCGCCGCCTTGTCGAGAAAAGCCAGGGCCTCCGAGTGCGAGGTCGCATACTGAACCACGGAGTAGACCAGGACCTTGTCGAACCGGCGCGGCACCGCCGTCGTCAGAAAATCTCCAGCGATGAGGCTGATGTTGAGCCCCTGCACCTTCGGGCGCAGATGCCTGATGGTGCTTGGGTGATCCATTGCAACGACGCGCCGCACCCTCCGCGCGATCATTCGCGTCACCAGTCCCGGACCACACCCGATGTCCATCAGAGTGTCGGTTTTGCGCAACCTCAGCTTCTGGGCGACGTCGGGCGCGATTCGCCTCTCATCCTTGACCTGCGTGGAGTACCGGCCCGCCTGCTGCGTTTCGGACAAGGGCGAGCCTGCCAGAGCCCCGTAGGCTTCGAAGGACTTCCTGCCCATCGCCAACGAATAGCACGGGCGGCGGCTGATTTCATCTCGCGACGCGCCTCGCACGGGCCGCAGCCGAACATCTGCAAGGCCGCTGGTCTAACCCCGCTGGGCTTCGAGCACCACGGCTTCCAATACAACCGTCCCCTGGTTGTAAGTTCGCAACATAGTCTCTGCTCTTTTGACCGTAAACCGTCGACGCTCGAGATCGGCGGTCAGTTCGTCGACAGTGGTGTATCGCAAAGGATTCTCATATTGATACACCTCGGATGATCCGGAGCGCATGACGTTGCCGGGCCCCTTCCAGTCCGTGCAGCCCTTGCCGAGGGTGAAGGTGAAGAACCAGCCGTCAGGCTTCAGCACTCGTTGCACGCAATCGAGAAACAGACTGTGCTCCTCGTCACTTAGGCAGGTCGCGGAGAGTACTTCGAAGACGCAGTCGAAATAGGCATCGGGATAGCGCATCTGGGTCATGTCACCGAAGGCGACCTGGGCGCGCACCTCCATTTCCTCGAACAACGTCTCGGCAAGGGAGATGCCCTCTCTCGAAAAGTCGAGGCCATGGGCCTCGAAGCCTTCCTTGGCAACCATCCAGAGATTGCAACCGGTGCCGCATCCAGCCTCGAGGATGCGAATGGCGGAGCGCTGTGCCGGAGGGAACTTCAAAAGAGTCCGCCCCATGAACCGACAGAATTCCTCATTCGGCCAACGTCGCTGCGCCCCCGGTGCGCGATCGGCATATGATCTTTCGTAGTACTCCGCTGTGCCCCTATCCATGATCTCTCCCGTCAGCGAGGCCGTGCAACCCTGTCACTTGAAAATCCCGAGCCCGTGAGCGTGACACGATCGCAGCCAAGGATCGCAACGTCGATGTGGACAGTCGTGCCTAGCCCTGTGGCCGCGGCAAGTCGATAAGCATCTCGGGCGTCGTGCGACCGCCAAATCGTCGTTTGAAGTTCGCGATCGAGATCTCTTTGGGTGCGTTCGCTGGTGGATGGTGGTGGTGGCCCGGCCAAACTTGGCTGCCGACCGTGTAATGCCGGCAACCAATCTGGCGTGCATGCTCGATCCCAGCCCACAAAACGGCGTGGCTGATGGGGTTGGTGAAGCGGCTCCGGTCAGAGGCGCCAACACCGTAGTAACAGTAGTCTCCCGAGCGCTGGTGAAAGATGGCAGATACGATCTCGCCTCCGAGCTCGGCGAGGGTCACGAAGGCTTCGCCTGCATCAATCATTCGGCCCTGTATTTCCCACGTCTCGGACGGACGTGTGGTGCGGCCGGCCGCCACAAAGTGGACGCGGCGCAAAGCTTCCAACCCCGTCCGATCCTGGCTGACCCTGACAAGCATGTTCTTGCGCCCCCATTTGATATGCCGCTGAACGCTGCGGCTGACATCGTGCCACAGGATGGCAGGATCGCGCGTCAGGTCGAGAACCTGCGTGAAATGGATGTTGCAGGTGGCGCTGTTCTGGAGCGCCCAAAGCGAAAGGTTGGACAGGCCGCCATCGACGAGCTGGTCGATGAAGCGCATGTGCTTGCTACCGTAGCGGCAGAACAACTGCGCGATCTGGCCACGCAACAGCTTCTCGGCCGCATGCCGCCTACGTGCGTTCCTCGCTACGACAGTGGCGCTCGGCACTGTAACTGCGTCGAGCACCCCTTCGATAAGATCGAAGCAACTACCGGCGACAAGCTTGCCCGCTTCATCCACGACTACGGACCGGTATCGCGCTTCGAGCTTGTCCCCGAGGTAGGCAGCCCTATATTCCAAGTAGGAAGCTGAGATCAGGGGCGTCGGATTGTCATGGGTACGCAACAGCTCCGACCATAGAGCGTCGAAACCCGAATCGGTCTCGTGCACCATCTCCATCGTTTCTCCTTGGACCCCACGCCGACCCGCAGTCCCGAGCAACGCGAGGGTCGCCGACGTCGAAGCGAGTCACGCCCCGCCGTCGCCACACATTTACTTGTCCAGCGAACCCCAATGCCTCCTCATGTGTACCATCCAAGGTTGCGCCGGACACGCAAAAAGAGCCGCGCCCAATGCAAAATCATCTCCACACTATGCTGGTCCGCTCGCTAGTGTCCGATGTTTCGTCCTTCTTTGACGAGTTCCCAGAAAGCGCCAAGTATTTTCATGTTTGCTCGCCAGGAATTGCCAAACCGCGGCGTGCCGGTGCGGGGCACACCATCGACCATGACCTCCGCAAATTTCGCACCGCTGGCGATTGACTTCAGTGCAAGTTCGGTGCCGACGAACCTGATGCCCAGGCCGCCATATTCGCGCGCGAGGTCGGCTCGATATCCCTTCATGCCGCATAAGATGTCTCGCGGACCAAACCGGGCACGGACGTAGAGGCTCATCACGACTTCCATCAACCGCTGCTTTCGCGGACGGACACCCAACACAATCGAAATTTCTCGCTCGGCCAGCATACTTGCGAATTCCGGCACGAATTCGGGGCTGTGCTCGCCGTCGGCGTCCATCGTAATGACATAGTGGAAGCCTCGTTCCAGCGCTTCCTTCATGCCTCGTTCGAGCGAACCCGCGTAGCCCAGCTGTTGGTGATTGTGCACGACGATTGCACCGGCGCATTCGGCATGTGTGCTGGTTTCGTCGCGGGAACAGTCATCGACCACAAGGACCGCCGCATGGTTGCACGCGCCGGCAACCACGCTCCCGATCGTCGCCGCTTCATTGTGCGCTGGAATGATCACGACTACGCGAGATCGGTCCACAAGACTTCCCTTCCGGCATCCTTGTCCACCTTCAGCTTCCTTCCAAGTATGTTCCGCAAGAAGTCGGGACTCACGGCTCCCTGCGGACATGGACGCAAGGCTTCCAGGTGCGTCTCCTCGAGAACAGTGCCAGCGGGCAGCCCGTGCCGGACGCGCAAGGCGCGCCGTTGCACGACGATGGTCTCCGTCTCGTTGTCCTCGATGCGTTTCACGCCGTCTCCGAGAGCGGCTTCCATTTCCTTCGATGCTTCCACCATCGAGCGCCAGGTCTGGGGGTTGAGCGCAAATTTGTGATCGGGTCCATCGCGCGAGTTGTCGTCGGTGAAATGCTTCTCGACGACGCGAGCGCCCAGGGCGATCGCGCCCAGCACGGCGGAGTGACCCGGCGTGTGATCGGAAAAGCCCAGGATCATTCCGGGCCAACGCGCTGCATAGGTTCTCAGTACGTTCAGGTTCACGTACCTGAAGTTCTCGAGGCTGCCAGTATAGTTGGTGTTGCATTGCATCAGGCACAGCGCTGAGTTGCTGCGCAGAACAAGGTCGACGACGCGCTCCACCTCGGCAAATGTGGTCGCGCCGGTGGCCAGCAGCACGGGCTTGCCGACGCGGGCTATCCGGTCGACTGCAGCATGAAAGGTGATGTCGCCGGAACCGATCTTGTAGGCTGGAACGATCCCGGCAAACATATCGATCGCATCGAAATCATAGGGCGTTGTCATGAATTCGATGTCGGCCTGCCGACAGGTTTCGACGAGCTGCTGAGTCCAGTCGCGCCGGGTATGGTACTGATCGTAGGTCTCGGTGACGCTCCGTTTCCACGAAGCCTGATGGCCAAGTTGGGCGTGCATCGATGAGAATCCGACTGCGCTCACGATCTGATTGGCCAGGAAGTGCTGGAACTTCGCGCAGTCCGCGCCGGCTTGCTTCGCCCGCCATATCAACTCCTTGGCGCGAGCAAGTTCGCCATCGTGATTGGCCGCGATATCGGCGATGAAGTATGTCGGCTTGTCGACCGCAATGACGCGGCTGCCGATTTGAATCGATGTGTCGTATTTCATGATCTGTCCAAATGACGGCGCTGGTCCAAAACCGACGAGACTACATCCGCGAGCGTCGGCAGCTCATAACCGAGCTGGCCCTGGGCGCGCCTCACATCCAATCCCAGGCAGCTGGCGCGGCGCGTCGACAGCGTGTCGACCGATGCCGCCGTGGCGTGGCTCAGTGGGCGCCCGAGCTGTACCGCAACTTCGCGTACGAAGGCTTCCTTAGAGTATATTTCCCGCGCTGCAAGATTATAGAGACCGCGGGCGCCTTTTTCGAGCAGATCGAGCGACGCCTTGGCGAAGCTCGCGACGTCGATCGAAGACGTGTAGGCGTCGTGGAACAGCTTTGCCGGCCGATCCTGTTCGACAAGGTCGATTGCCCACTCGGCAAAGGTTGGACGTGTCCAGCGCCGAATTCCGACGATCGAGGTCCGCAATACCAGCGAATGCGGCACCGTGAGCGCAAAGGCTTCGCCGGCGTATTTGGAGCGCGCATATTCATTGACCAGATGTATCGGCGCCAGCTCATCGTGAGCCATTGCGCCGCCATCGGTGAAGTAATGATCGGTAGAAACATGCAGCAACGGCCGATCGTGCCGCCGCACCCACTCGGCAAGAAACGCGAGCGGTCGGGCATTGGTGGCCCAGGCCGCTCCCGGATTCGCCTCACAGTTGTCGATATCGGTCAAACCGGCGCAGTTGATCACGACATCCGGCAAATCAGACTGCAGGAATGAAACAAGGGAAGTAGAGTCGACGATGTCGATCGCAACCGGAGCATTCTGCCGGGCGGCACTCGATACTCGATAGCCTCGTGCGCCGCATTCGCGCAGCATCGCTTGCCCCAACAGGCCTGTACTGCCCAGCAGGAATGCTTTCATGCGAGCGTACCCCTAGAGACAATCGCAGGGGATGCCGCTACTCCGCCTGCGGCGACGTACGTTCATATCCTTTATTGCGCATACACCTGACGAAATCCCTGTTCTCGGCCGCCGCCTGGCTGCGTTCATCACGGTTTCGCGCTTCACCGGTCGTCGGGACGCCAGAGCCCGGCGTACTGGCGTAGGAGCCCGGCGTAGTGCCGTAGTAAGGGTACAGCCGCGCCGCCTGTGCGCGGGCTTCCGACTGACAGTCGGAGGTATCGGCAATCTTTGTTGATTCGTCGACGCCGGCCTTGTCCCACATGACGGCAGCGGGCGACGCGCAAGCGGTCAGGCCCACCGCCAAGATCAATGTGAAGGGCAGGGCCCACGAAGTCGTGGCGCGTCGCATGGCATCCTTCTCCAACCGGGCGGACAGGCTCTTCTCTCCCTCGGACAAGGTCAAGCCAACAATCTGACGTGAGCGGAAACGCGCTCATCGGCGTCCGAATATCGGGATCCGAACCCGCCGCGCAATTAATTGCGATAATCCATTTCGCTATAAAATGATTGGCACGGTCAAAAGAGTAATAGACTTGGCGTGGTTTCAACGTGCCGAGCTGATGACGCCGATCAGGACAATCCAGCACGCCATGCGCAACTCCTTGTTGGCGGCAATGTCGGTAAGTTCGGCGTGGTTCATGGTTGCCTGCGATAGAGGGCCGACAGCCATCGTGGCAGACGTGCCGCAGAACGCATCAGCCGACGCCCAAGCGCAAGACAATCTGCTCGCCGCCAACGATCGCATCCGCGTCGTCGTCGTCGGGCAGGAAAAGCTTTCGAGGGAGTTTGCGGTTGATGGCAGCGGGATGATCGTCTTTCCGTTGCTGGGCCCTATTCAGGCTGGCGGCCGCACAACCGCTGAACTCGAAGAAGCGATCGCGGCCAAGCTCGAGCCGGACTACTTGATGAATCCAAGTGTCAGCGTCGAACTCGTGACGCGGCCGCCAGTCTTCGTCGTGGGCGAGGTCGAAAACCCGGGGAGCTTTGCCTACAAACCGGGGACCACCGTGTCAGGCGCCATCGCAAGGGCCGGCGGCGCCATGAAGCGGGCTCGCATGAACGAGCTCTATATCAAACGCGTCAGTAGTGAAGGCAAGATTGTACGGCTGGCGGTGACGGCGCAAACGATCGTCCGTCCTGGCGACATCGTCCAAGTCGACGAACGCTGAGCAGCACAGATGGCGCATATCGTTCATGTTGCGAAGTTCTATCCCCCAGCCGTGGGTGGCATCGAACGTACGGTAAAAAATATGGCGGATTCGGCGCGTGGCGCGGGACATGCCGTTACTGTGGTTTGTTCCGCCGAAAGGGACGGCGATGCCGGGCGAACCACGACCGCGACAGGCGTTGTGGTCGAGCGCGTTGCGACGTGGCTCACTTGCGGCTCGCTACCGATCTCTCCGCGGCTTCCGGCTGCCCTTCTGTCAGCGATGGCGCGAGCTGATCTTGTCCATTTCCACGAACCCTACCCGCTCGCGACACTGTGGCTGGCCGTGCAGCCACAGCCCAGGAAACTGGTGATTACGTGGCACGCTGATATTCTCGGCTACCGGCTAAAGCCGGTAGCCGAACTGCTGCAGCATCGCGTTGCCGGCCGTGCAAATGCCATTCTCTGTGCTTCGGAGAGCATGCTGCAGGGCTCGCCCTTTCTCAGGCGGCACGCAGCCCGAACGCGTGTTGTGCCTGGGGAGATGATTGACCTGTCACCCTACGATGAGATCCGCGGTCGTCCGGAACGCATCGCCGACACACGACGACAGTGGGGAGGAAGATACATCCTCGCCTGTGGACGTCTTGTTCCTTATAAGGGCTTTGGCGTGCTGATCGATGCCCTCGCCGGCACCGACATGCGTGTCGTGCTTGTTGGCAGCGGGGGACTGCAAGGCGAACTGACGGCTCAAGCTCACGCCCTCGGCGTGGCCGATCAGATTTGCTTCGCAGGAGCAGTGGACGACGACACGTTGCGCAATCTCTACTGCGCGTGTGAGTTTTTCGCCTTGCCCTCCACCGGCGCAAGCGAGTCTTTCGGTTTGGTGCAGCTCGAGGCTATGGCGGCTGGCCGCCCGGTCATCAATACGTGGCTGCCGACCAGCGTACCGGAGGTCAGTCTGGACGGCGTAACCGGGCTCACGGTACCGCCGCGCGACGTTAATGCGTTGCGAGCCGCCATGTTGCAACTTTGGACAGACGATCGGCTGAGGGAACGCTTTGCGCTGGCGGCGCTCGCCCGCGTTCGGGACCAATACGAACGGAGTCGGGTCAGAACCGCATTGCTCGCTCTCTATGATGAGGTCATTGCGGCCTGAGCGTGTGACTTGCGCCTTGCAGGTCGAGTACAACGCCGCATTCCAGAAGATGCTTGATGATCCCGCAAACATGACCGCATTGGTTCAATACGCCAACGTGGCCACCCGAGCCGGCGACTACGAGGGCGCGATCTCGGCGCTGGAGCGTACCTTGTTGATCAATCCCGACATGCCCAGCGTCCAGATTGAACTGGCCGTACTATATTACAAGCTTCGGTCGTACACGATGTCGAACGCCTATCTCCAGTCCGCACTGAGGGCGCCTTCGCTTGCGTCTGACCTGCGCGAGGCTGCCGAGCAGTTGGGGGCTAAGTCACAGAAGCAACAACGTAATTCCGCATTTTAAGACCCTGCGACAGGGGCGTCGTGGTTATAGTTCCCAGGTTGACAGTGCAGGCGGGCGGCAATATTATTTTATTTCGTGGGATAATCGCTTATTTGCGCGGACCTTTCGACAGTGTGGGGCTGACACGATGAGCAATTTCAAGCGCAGCCGGCTGATGACGCGTGCAGCACTATTGGGATTGGCAGGCTTGGCAATTGTCGACGTTTCCGGTGTAGCGGCGCGCGTCGGCGTTACCTCCGCCACGGACGGCGCTCCGCTCGGCACGCCGCCGCAGGCTGTGGAGCGTGTATTGCACGTTGGCATTGACGTCCAGGCGAACGAACTCATACGCACCAAGGCCGACGATCGGGCGCAGCTGCTGTTCATCGATGGAACTACCTTGACGGTGGGGCCCAACGCCGAGTTGACGATCGACAAGTTCGTCTACGACCCGGCCACCAAGAAGGGCGAACTGTCGATCAATGCGAGCAAGGGCGTGTTGCGACTCGTGGGTGGAAAAATCAGCAAGTCGGCGCCGATTGTCGTCACCACCCCAGCCGGCACGATGGGCGTCCGCGGTGGCATTGTCCTCTTGGATGTAAAGACAGTCCCGGCGACTGTTTCGACCAATCCCAACGCCACGACTACCCAGGCAACGGCCATCTTCGTTTTCGGCGAGTGCATGGACGTCAATGGCGCCGGTGTCATCGAAAGGGTGTGTCAACCCGGCTATCAGGTGATTGTTGAAACCGGCAGCCCACCGAGCAAAGGCTCGGCAGCCGATTCGGCACTTCTTGGCAGTCTGATCGGGATCCTTACCGGCAGGGGAAACAACGCGACCGTTGCGAGTTTGATGGACGCACTTTCGCGGGCCGGCATTAGCGATGCAGCGGTGCTGGCGAGCCTCCTCAGTGCCTTGGGGACTACGCAAGCCCTTGCCCGACCGCCGAATCCCCCACTGCCCACTCTGCTTGCGACCGTAAATCAGGCGCAGAACACGAACTCAAACGGCAGCCCGAACTAGATATCTCTGGCTTCAGCAATTGTTGAGCCGGATCCAGGACCAACGATGGGACCTGCAGCGGCGGGTCCTTTTTTGTGCCGGTCCCGTGCCGACGCCGGACTATAGCGTTCGCAGCGATGCGTCTTTCACGATCTTAGTCACACGATCAGTGTGACGTTCGCGGGCCGGGAAGTTGCATGAACGTGGCTGTCGTCGCCTCCAACCTACCAGTCGATGAGACCATCAACGTGGCTACCTCCCGTCAGCGGTAGTATTTGAGGTCGTGCAGTTCGGCATGCAGCTTGTCGATCTTCGCTTGGGCATCGTTGGCCAGGCGCATCAGCATCTCGTGGTGGGCCCTAAGTGCAGCCAGTTCGCCGGTCTGCGCTTTATCGACGGTCTCGTTCGCGAGATGCGCGTCCATCTTGGCGAGAAGCACGGCGCCAACTCGCATGGCTTCCAGTCGTGTTTGTTGTGCCGAACTTTCCAGCTCCTTCAGGCGCCTCTCAATCACGTGGGCTGGCAACATGCGCGATTCCCCCTGGCTGCGCGAAATAGCGCATCCTTCCAATCCCCACAAAACAATGCACCATCAAAATCAGAGATCAAGGATTTAACTCGGACGGGCATCGACCGGGGTTCGGCCCCCTGCTGATCACCGCGCCACGCTTACCTCAACGCGACCAATGCCGGAAAAGTCCGCCGCTGCCTGATCGCCCGGCGCGAGAGGGAATTGGCGGACAAAGGAGCCGGTCATCACGATGTCGCCCGGCCGGATGCTGCGATTGAACTCGGTGAGCTTGCGCGCCAGCCAGATCACCGAGTTCAGGGGGTTGCCCAGGACCGCGTCCCCGGTGCCGACCACCAGCTCCTTGCCGTTCAACGTCACGCGCGCAGCTACCTGATCGAGGCGCATTGACGCGGCGGGTCGCATTGCTGGCCCGAGAATGACCGAGTGTTGCTGAGCATTGTCAGCCAGGGCCAGGGCAATGTGGCGTGTGAGATCACCTCGCGTCTCGATGATCTCGAAAGAGGGATGAATGGCTTCCAGCGCGTCGACGACCATTTGCGCCGTTACATCGCCCTGAAGTGGCTGGGCGAACCGCATGCATAGCTCGGTCTCGAAGCCGGGCTTGAGCAGGTTGGACGGCAAGTCGTGGCCGCTTGGAAATGATTGAAGAATGCAACCGAACACCGGCTCGTGGAACCCGAACTGCTCCTGAATCGCTTTTGCGGTAAGGCCGACCTTCCAACCGATATGACGTTCACCCGCCGCCACGCGGCGGTCGATCAGGCCCAGTTGGATGCGATACGCCTCGTCGAGAGAGAGTCGGTCTTCGTAGGCGGCAGGGAAATATTCGCCACGACTGCGAGCGTGCCAAAATTCGTCGACCGCCGCCTTTGTTTCAATCGTCATTCGCCTCTCCCGCGAACCTGGGCATGTCAGGGTATATGAACGAGGCGTTGGTGCACAGGCGGCCTGCAATCAAGGAGGCCTCGCATCGCTCAGCGCAACTGCGGTCACGCTGCGCTTTACGGCCTTCGCCGTGCAGATGACCATCGCAATCCTCACCTCGTTCCACCCGATGGAGTCCAGCATGGCGGAACCGAAGATCACCACCGTCCGCCTGCAAAACGTCGCCCAGTCTTATGGCCAGTCTGCGGCGCTGATGGCCGCGGTCGAGATCGGTGTGTTCACGGCGATCAGCAAGGGTGCGGGCACTTACGAGGAAGTCGCGAACGCCATCGACATTCACCCGACCAACGCCGAGCGGCTGATGGTGATGCTGTGCGCCGCCGGCCTGCTCGAGGAGGCTGGGGGCCGTCTTCGCAATGCCGCCGACGTCGAACGCTTCCTGGTCGAGGGCAAGCCCGGCTACATGGGGCCCTGGATCACTTTCACCAAGCCGCAATGGACGCAGTGGGGACGGCTGGCCGAGCACCTGCGTACCAAAGACCTCAAGGTGATGGGCTCGATCGAATCCTTCACCGTGGCCGATGCCCGGCGCTACCACGAGGCGACCTACTCGATTGGCCTCGGCGCTGGACGGCGGTTCGTCCGGCAGGTCGAGCTCTCAGGCCGCAGGCGCATCATGGACATCGGCGGAGGCTCGGGCGCCTATTGCATCGCCGCCGCCAAGGAACATCCGACGATCCGCGGCATAGTGCTCGATCTGCCCGTGGTCTGCGAGGTGGCCCGCGACTTCATCGCCGCCCACGGCTTCGCCGATCGAGTCGAAGCGCGGCCCTGCAACTTCACACGCGATCCGTTCCCGGCCGATTGCGACGTCGCCATCATGGCTTCCAACCTGCCGATGTACGGTCGCGACATGATCGCAAGCGTGATCAGGAAGGCGCATGACGCCCTGCTGCCCGGCGGCCAGATGCACCTCATCGGTGAGATGACCAACGACCGGCGGACGGGGCCGTGGGGACCGGCCTATTGGGGCCTCGGCCAGGCGGTGTCGGATTCGCTGGGCCTCGCCCATTCGGAAGCGGACGTGCTGGGTTACTTCCGCGGCGCCGGCTTTCGTGACGTCGGCCTGCACGACTTCATCGTGGGCTCGCTGAGCCGCGTCACGGGCACCAAGGCTGGCT
>CADECW010000116.1 GCA_902825855.1 uncultured Rhodospirillales bacterium
GTTCCCTTTTTGTTCCCAGAGTCGCTCTCACTATGAGGCCGAAAAATCCTCCTGACTATCCGGACGACGCGATCGCCGAGCCCGTGCATCACGGCCGCGGCGCGCTCTCCAACGAATCGAGCCGCTTCGACGGCGAGAAGCGAATCCGCACGACCGACGGCTGGGAAAACGAGGCATCGGCTGAATCCGAGGACGACGAGCTGCCGCCGTTGCGCACCACGCTGACGCGCGACGCCACGCGCACCATCCTGGCGCGCAACACCTCGCCCGACGTGCCGTTCGACCGCTCGATCAATCCTTATCGCGGCTGCGAGCACGGCTGCATCTATTGCTTCGCGCGTCCAACGCACGCCTATCTCGGCCTGTCGCCCGGCCTCGACTTCGAGACCAGGATCCTGTTCAAGCCTGACGCCGCCAAGCTCCTGGTGGCCGAGCTCGCCTCGCCCAAGTACCGGCCCGACGTCGTGGCCATGGGCACCAACACCGATCCGTACCAGCCGGTCGAGCGTGAGATGAAGATCACGCGCCAGATCCTGCGTGTGCTGAGCGACTTCAACAATCCGGTGGGCATCGTCACCAAGAGCCATCTGGTGACGCGCGACATCGACATCCTGGCCGACATGGCCAAGCGCAATCTCGCCGAGGTGTTCCTGTCGGTGACCACCCTCGACAAGGACCTGGCGCGCACCATGGAGCCGCGCGCCTCGGCGCCTCATCGCCGGCTCGACGCCATCCGGGCGCTGAACGAGGCCGGCGTCCCGGTGGGGGTGATGTCGGCGCCGATGATCCCCGGTCTGAACGATCACGAGATGGAAGCGATCCTCGAGGCTGCCGCCCAGGCCGGCGCCACGCGCGCGGGCTTTACCGTCCTGCGCCTGCCGCTCGAGATCAAGGACCTGTTCGAGGAATGGCTGCGCCAGCATCGGCCCGATCGAGCCGAGCGCGTGCTGTCGCTGATCCGGCAGATTCGCGGCGGCGCGCTCTACCAGTCGAGCTTCGGCCTGCGCATGAAGGGCGAGGGGCCGATCGCCGAGCTCCTGAGCGCGCGCTTTGGTGCGGCAGTGAAGCGTCTCGGGCTCAACAAGCTCCGCTACCGCCTCGACACGCTGCGCTTCAGTGTGCCCGAAGAGGCGCGCACCGCGCTGGTCGATGCCAAGCGCGACGCGCGGCAAATGAAGCTGCTCTGACCTTCAGTCGAAGAAGCGAACCTTCGGCCATAGCTCGCGCCAGCGCTTGGCGGCGATGCGCGCCTCGTATTCGTCGCGCTTCGTGCGGCCGAACGGCGTCGGACGACAGCACAGGTTGACAAGATCGTCGATGCCGAGCGGCGCGATCACGGTCAGGCTGTCATCGGCCTCGAGGCGCACGCCGACCGCCGTCACCGTCTCCAGCCAGTAGACCATCGCATCGGCCGTGTCGCGATGCTGCGGCAGGTGCTTCCAGACATGCATGCGCGCCTGGTTGCGCACCTGCCAGGGCAGGCCGGGCAACAGCGCGCCGAGTCGCTTCTCAGCCTCGGTCTCGCGTTCCTTCGAAAGGTCAGCGGCGTCGTAATAGAGGACGTCGATATCGGCCGGCTCGCGTGGCGGCGAGATGCCGTGCAGGTGGTCCCACACGCGATTGCGCACAAATCCTGCGGCGATGCACCAGTCGGACAGGGCGAGCGAGCGCACGGCTCGGAGTTGAACGAGGGCTTCCGGGGCACGCGCGACGATGGCGGCAATGTCGTCCGGCCCCAACACCGTGCGAGAACTAAACTGTTTCATGCCCACAGGGTCCTGCGCAATGATGTCGGGGTTGAGCGGCATCGCCGCACTCTACAGAACCGGTCTGGGGGTATGCCGAGCTTCCGCCACGAAAAGCGCTGCACCGAGGCTGGAGCGATCCGCATCGCCGGGATCGACGAGGTCGGGCGCGGTCCTCTGGCCGGCCCCGTGGTGGCTGCCGTCGCGGTCATCGACCGCACGCTCGCCAAGCGCAAGCTTTTGCGGCTGATCGACGATTCCAAGAAATTGACGCTGGAGGAACGCGAGGTGGCGTACGCCGCGATCCTCGACTCGGGCGTCGTGCGTTTCGCCGTCGGTGAGGCGAGCGTCGAGGAGATCGACGCCATCAACATCCTGCAGGCGACCTTCCTTGCCATGCGCCGTGCTCTCCAGGGCATGGCCGAACAGCCTGATCTCGTGCTGATCGACGGCAACCAGGTGCCGCCGGAACTGGGCTGCCGCGCCGAGACGATCGTCGGCGGCGACGCACGCTCCTATTCGATCGCCGCCGCTTCGATCATCGCCAAGGTGACGCGCGACCGCTATATGCGCGGCCTCGCCGCTTCGTTCCCCGACTATGGCTGGGAGACGAATGTCGGCTATCGCAGTCCCAACCATCTGGCCGCTCTGAACCGGCTTGGGCCGACGGCACACCATCGCCGGACCTTCGCGCCGGTCCTCAGGCTGCTAGAGCCGTTGCTGCCTTTCGAGGAGCCGGCTACCGCCGACTGAAGCGGCCTTCCGCACTAGGAAAATGGGAAGGCCGGACCCCTGTGGCCAATCGGTGGCAATGAGGACCGGCAGCGTCTGTTCGCCTCGGTTCGCGCTATCGTGGGTTGTCACCGCGCCGTGTCCTGTCCCATCCCAAGCAGGCTCGGCCCCGCATGCCCCCATATGCGGGTGGCGGAGGCTCCCTCCCCAAGTTGGCCTCCGCCAGGTGACGTTAATCGCCTTCTAGGTCTGGTGTATAGCGTGGACAAGATCGACTCGATCTTGTGGATCGATGCCATAAACAATTGAAACAATTGTAGTTTCTTGACGATGAGTCGGTGGATGACTCATCCTGTGCCGATGCGTGGGGAGAACCTGGATCGCGTCCTGGTGGGCGACTGCATCGAGTTGATGCAGGGCCTGCCCGAAGCCTCTGTCGACATGGTATTTGCCGATCCCCCATACAATCTGCAGTTGGGTGGCGAACTTCTGCGGCCCGACAACAGCAAGGTCGATGCCGTCGACGACGATTGGGACAAGTTCGCCGATTTTGCCCGTTACGATGCCTTCACGCGGGCCTGGCTCGCCGCAGCGCGTCGCGTGCTGAAACCCGAAGGCACGCTGTGGGTGATCGGCAGCTACCATAACATCTTCCGCATCGGCACTGCGCTGCAGGACCAGGGCTTCTGGATCCTGAACGATGTCGTGTGGCGCAAGACCAACCCGATGCCGAACTTCAAGGGCAAGCGCTTTACCAACGCGCATGAGACCTTGATCTGGGCGGCGCGTGGCCAGCGCAGCCGCTACACCTTCAACTACGATTCGATGAAGGAATTGAACGAAGGCATCCAGATGCGCTCCGACTGGCTGCTGCCGCTGTGCACCGGCGGCGAGCGCCTGAAGCGCGATGACGGCAAGAAGGCGCACCCGACGCAGAAGCCCGAAGCTCTCCTGTTCCGCTGCCTGATGGCGGCCTCCAATCCGGGCGACGTGATCCTCGACCCCTTCTTCGGCACCGGCACGACGGGCGCGGTGGCGCGACGGCTCGGGCGGCGCTTCATCGGTCTCGAGCGCGATCCCGACTATGCCGCGATCGCCGCCAGGCGCATCGCCCAAATCGAGCCGCTGGCCAGCGAGGATGTTTCGCCCAAACCCAGCAAGCGCGCCGAGCCGCGCATTCCGTTCGGCGTGCTGATCGAGGCGGGCCTGCTGCAGCCCGGTACCATGCTCAGCGATTCAAGCGGTCGCCTGCATGCGCGCGTGCGCGCCGACGGCACGCTGTCGGCCAGCAACGCGCTCGGCGATCACCGCGGTTCGATCCACCAGGTCGGGGCAGCGATGCAGGGGGCGCCGGCCTGCAACGGCTGGACTTTCTGGCACTTCGAGCAGGCCGGCGCGCGCCTGCCGATCGATCACCTTCGCCAGCAGGTCAGGGCGGGACTCTGACGACTGCCACGGGTCGGGCTTTCGACAGGTCCGTGTCGCATCGTCGGCATCAGCTCTTTACCGCGTGTGCGATCACCTTGCGCATCACCGTCGGCAGGGCCTGTTCGGTCATGCGGTCGACCGTGCACCAGATCGTGCCGGGGGCCAGTTTGGCGAGCCCGCCGGTGGTCGCGGTGGCGCGTGCGACGGTGAGCTCAAGATGGAAATGCGTGAAGGTGTGCCGCACCAGCCCGTCGAGAATCTGCCAGCGCGCCGGCACCGGCGCGTCGCTCATCGCCTTCTCGGGATGCAGCTTGCCCTCGCGCCACGGGCTCGACGGCACCTCGTCCATGCCGCCCAACAGTCCCTTGGGGGGCCTCTTGCGCAGCAGGATGGCGCCGTCTTTGCGCGAGAGCACGAAAGCGAGGCCGCGCCGCGTCGGCTTGACTCGCTTCGGCGCGCGCCGCGGCAGGTCCTCGGCCACGCCGAGCTTGCGCGCCTTGCAGTTCGCCATCAGGGGGCAGATGACGCAGCGCGGCCTGCGCGGCGTGCACACCGTGGCGCCGAGATCCATCATCGCCTGGGCATAGTCCCCGGCGCGCTTGGCTGGCACGAGACGGGCGGCGCGCGCCTTGATCTCGGTCTTGGCGTCGGGCAGGAGCGTCTCGATGGCAAACAGGCGGGCAATCACCCGCTCGACGTTGCCGTCGACCGCCGAGGCCGGCTGGTCGAAGGCGATGGCGCGGATTGCAGCCGCCGTGTACGCGCCGATACCGGGCAGGTCGCGCAACTCCTCTTCACCCTGCGGGAAGTTACCGTCATGCGCCTCGCTCACCATGCGGGCGCAGGCATGCAGGTTGCGGGCGCGGGCGTAGTAGCCGAGGCCGGCCCACGCCGATAGCACGTCGTCGATCGGCGCAGTGGCCAGCGCATCGATGGTCGGCCAGCGCTCGAGAAAGCGCCTGAAATAATCGCCGACCGTGGCCACGGTGGTCTGTTGCAGCATGATCTCCGACAGCCACACGACGTAGGGGTCGGCGCGTCGTCCGGCCGGCGCGCGCCAGGGCAGGGTGCGACGATGACGATCGTACCAGGCAAGCAAACGTGAGGCGTGGGTCGTGGTCATGGACGCTGGCGTGCCCTACCATAAGGAACGGAGTTTGAAAGGGTCCATGCGGGAAAACGGCTTCCGCGCCGTCGGCGGTCTGGCCCAGCGGCTCGCTTCCGGCTTGGCGAAAGGACGCGGCGCGTCGATCGCCCGTCTGCGCGCGGAATGGTCGGCGATCGTCGGGCCCGATCTCGCGAGGGTCTCGCGGCCCGAGGCGCTGACCGCGAGCCGCGGCCGCTCCGGCAAGCTCTTGCGCCTGCGCGTTTCCGGCGCCGCTGCCCTGGAAGTCCAGCACATGGCCGGCCAGGTCGTGGAGCGGGTGAACGCCTACTTCGGACACAAGATGATCGACGATATCCGTCTTGTGCAGGGCGTGGTCGCCGTACCCGCGGCCGCGCCGCCGCGGCCGGCGCCCGACGCCAAGAGAGTGGCTGAGATGACCGAGCGAGCCGCCAGCGTGAAGGATCCCGAACTGCGTGCGGCGCTGGCGCGGCTCGGCGCGCGGATTGGTATGGGCCGCCGCCAGGCGGTGCTCGCTGTGCTGGCCGGCGCCTTCACGGTGCGCGAGGTGCACGCCCAGGACCTGAAGCTGCTCGAGCCGCTGGCAGGCGATCACGTGCTGGGCAAGCGAGATGCGCCCAACACCCTGATCGACTACGCCTCGTTCACCTGCCCGTTCTGCGCGCAGTTCTACATCGCCGTGATGCCGACTTTGCGCAAGGAGTGGATCGACACAGGCAAGCTTCGGCTCATCCATCGCCACTTCCCGATGGATGTGGTCGCCACCCGGGCGAGCCAACTGGCCGAGTGTGCGGGCCCGGAAAAATTCTTCGCGCGGGTCGACCTCCTGTTCCGCAGCCAGGTCGAATGGCTGACGGGGAGCGATCCCCAGGCCGAGATGGTGAAGGTGCTTGCGAAGGACGGCCTGACGGCCGACCTGGCCCAGGCCTGCTTCGCCGACGACAAGGCCCTCGACAAGGTGCTGGCCGACGTCCAGTCCGGCCAGGCGCTCGGGGTGCGGCAGACACCCACCGTGTTCATCAACGACCAGAACTACTTGAACCCGGGTGGCCCTGAGGCGATTGCCGCGATTTTGCGCCAGGTTGGGCGGTAATGGTTTGACTCCCCACAGGCGTGGTTCCCAAGATGTAGTGGAGAGGAAGACGGTATGCGGAATATGTTGATTGTCGCCGGCGGTGTCGTGGCGGTGGCCGCGATCGCTGCTGGCGTATATTTCGGCACCCGCCCGCCTGCCGCGGGCCCGCCGCCGGTTGCTGCCGCGACCACGCCGGACAAGACCGCCCTGCTCGCCGTCCAGCCTGGCGACCATGTGCTGGGCGACCTCAAGGCGCCGATCACCCTGATCGAGTACGCCTCCTTCACCTGCCCGCACTGCGCGCATTTTCACACCCAGATCCTCCCAGAGCTCAAGAAGAAGTGGATCGACACCGGCAAGGTAAAGCTGATCTACCGCGACTTCCCGCTCGACCAGGTGGCGGCCAAGGCGGCCCAGATCGCCGAGTGTGCCGGCAACGACCGCTATTTCGGAGTGATCGACCTGATCTTCCGCGGCCAGCCGCAGTGGGCCACGTCGCAGGACCCGCTCACCGAGCTTGCCAAGCCGCTGCGCATCGCGGGCCTCGGCGAGAACGAGGTCAAGGCGTGTCTCGCCAACGAGGCCAAGGCGAACGAGGTGGTCGCCGACTATCGCGGCGGCGAGACGCTCGGCGTCAACTCGACGCCGTCGTTGTTCATCAACGGAACTCTCTATAAGGGCGCCCGCTCGGTCGAGGAACTCGACGCGGCGTTCGCCAAGCTCGCCAAGTAAGTAACAGACAGCGTGGGGTAGATGGTGCAGTTCGACAAACTCCGGCTCGCCGGTTTCAAGTCCTTCGTCGATCCGACGGAGCTCACCATCGAGCCCGGCATGACCGGCATCGTCGGCCCCAACGGTTGCGGCAAGTCCAACCTCGTCGAGGCGATGAAGTGGGTGATGGGCGAGACGTCGGCCAAGCAGATGCGCGGCAGCGAGATGGAGGACGTCATCTTCGCCGGCGCCGGGTCGCGGCCGGCGCGCAACATCGCCGAAGTGATGCTGACGCTCGACAACAAGACGCGCACCGCGCCGGCGATGGTCAACGACTCCGATCAGCTCGACATCGTTCGCCGCATCGAACGCGGCCATGGCTCTGCCTATTCGGTGAACGGCCGCGAGATTCGCGCCCGTGACGTGCAGACACTGTTCGCCGACGCCGCCACGGGCTCGCGCTCGACCGCCCTGGTGAGCCAGGGCCGCATCGGCTCGCTGATCAACGCCAAGCCGGCCGACCGGCGCATGGTCATCGACGAGGCAGCCGGCATCACCGGTCTCTATGCCCGCCGTCACGAGGCCGAACTGCGGTTGCGCGCCGCCGAGGCCAACCTGGCCCGCGTGCAGGACGTACTTGTGGCGCTGGAGGAGCAGCACAAAGGCTTGAAGCGCCAGGCCCGGCAGGCCAGCCGCTATCGCAACCTGTCCGACCATATTCGCCGCGCCGAAGCCGCCGTCCTGGCGCTGAAGCTCGCCGCCGCCGAACGCGAGCTCGCCGACGCCGGCGAGCGTCTGAAGGAGGCCGAGGCCCAGGTCGCCGACCTGACGCGACTGGTCGGCCTTGCCACGACGGCGCAGGCCGAGGCAGCGACCGCGCTGCCGCCGCTGCGCAACGGCGAGGCCGCCGCGGCGGCCGCGCTGCAGCGCCTGCGGGTGGCGCACGATGCGCTGACGGCCGAGGCCGAGCGCGTCGCCCAGGCACAGCAGCAGGCCGGCACGCGGCTCGCCCAGACCGAGACCGACCTCGAGCGCGAGCGCGGCCGCAAGTCGGATGCCGAGACGGCGATCGCCGATCTCGATGGCCAGCGCGAGCGGCTCGAGCAGGAGCGGGTGGGCGAGGACGAGCGCGCGGCCGACGCGGCGGCGACCCGCGACACCGCGCAGGCCGAGATGGCCGCCGCCGAGAGCGAGCACGACCGGCTGACCCGCCAGATCGCCGATGACGAAGCGCTGCGCGAGAGCGTGAGCCGCGAGGTCGTCGAGCTGCGCGAGCGCCTGCGCCGTTTGGCGGCCCGGCGCGACGAGGTGATGGCGCAGCAGCAGCAGGTCGAGGTTGAGCTGTCCAGCCTGCCGGCTCTTCCCGAGGTCGAGGCGGCGCTCGCCGAGGCGCGCGCCGCCTTCGAGGAGGCGCGCCGCAGGGGACAGGAATCGATCGATGCCGCGCGCGAGGCCGAGCGCTACGAATCCGATGCCGCGCGCGTCGCCGTCGCCCAGGCCGAGAGCGAACGGCTGGAAATGGAGCGCGCCCGCGCTGCCGAGCGGCAGGCTGCCGAGGCGAGCCATGCCGCAGCCAGCGAGACGCTGCGCAAGATCGATGCGCGGTTGACCAAGCTGCGCGCCGAGGAAGCGGGCGTCGCTGCCGCGCTGAAGTCGTCCGCCGATTCGCTGTGGCCGCCGCTGCTCGACGCACTGACCGTCGATCCGGGCTTCGAGAAGGCGCTCGGCGCGGCGTTCGGCGAGGAGCTGGAAGCCTCGTCCGATCGCGGTGCCCCGATCCACTGGCTGCCGCTCGGCCCGGTCGCCGACGCGCCGGTGCTGCCGCAAGGCGCAACGCCACTCGGCGCGCACGTGAAGGCGCTGCCCGAGCTCGAGCGTCGTCTTGCCTTCATCGGCGTCGTGGCCGACGAGGCGACGGGCGCGGCCCTGCAGGCCGGCCTCGCCCCCGGCCAGCAGCTGGTAACGCGCGATGGCGGCGTCTGGCGCTGGGACGGCTATGTCCTGCGTGCCGGTGCGCCGTCGACCGCGGCGGTGCGGCTCAGCCAGCGCAACCGGCTGGCCGAGATCCGTCAGCAGATCGAGGGCGTCGCAGCCGAGCAGACCGAGGCGCAGTCGCGTGTCGAGGCCGAGACGGGTTGGCTGGCCGCCGCCCGCGATGCCGAGAGGATCTGCGTCGAGCAGGCCCGCGCGCACGAGCGCAGCGTTGCCGAAGCAGCGCGGCGCAAGACCGAAGGGGCCGGTGAGGCGACGCGCACGGCCGAGCGAGAGGCGCGGCAGAGCATCGCCGTCGCCGAGCGCTCCGCGACCGAGGCGCGCGATCGCCACGTCGAGATTGCGCGTCGCACCGACCAGCTGCACACGCGGCTCGGCGGCATCGAGCGGTCGGTCGCCGAGATCCTGGGAGATATTGCCGACGACGAGATGCGCCGAACCTTCCGCGAGGCGCGGCTGTCTTCGATCTCCGATTCGCAAGCCGACCGCGTTGCCGTCGGCGCGCTGCGTGGCCGCATCGCCGAGCTGCGCGGGGCACTCGTCGAAGCCGAGGGCAACTGCGATCGCCTGGCGCGCGAGGCGGCGATGCGCGTCGAGCGGCTGGGCCAGATCGCCCAGGATCATGGTGGCTGGAGCAAGCGGCTCGACGACGCCGATGGTCAGATCGTCGAACTCGACCAGCGTCGCGAACAGATCGTCCAGTTGCTCCAGGAGCTGGCCGCCAAGCCGGCCGAGATCGAAGCCAAGCGGGTGGCGCTGGGTGACCAGATTGAAGAGGCCGAGCGCAATCGCCAGGAGGCGGCTGACCGGTTGGCCGTCGGCGAAACCCGCCTGGGCGAGGCCGACAAGGCGATGCGCCAGGCCGAGGGTGAGCTGGCGACGGCGCGCGAGAGCCGGGTGCGCCGCGAAGGCCAGGTCGAGCAGGCGACCAAGGATCGCGAAGCCGTGGTCGAGCGCATCGTCGAACGCCTGCGCTGCGAGCCCGATGGCGTGCTCGCCTTGGCCGAGGTGCAGACGCTGGACGAGCTGCCCGAACTCGAGAAAGCCGAGCATCGCCTGGAGCGGCTGGTGCACGAGCGCGAGACCATGGGCGCGGTGAACCTGCGCGCCGAGGAGGAGGCGACCGAACTCGAGCAGCAGATTACCGGCATGACGACCGAGCGCGATGACCTGGTCGCCGCCATCGGCCGCCTGCGCCAGGGCATCCAGAGCCTGAACCGCGAGGGTCGCGAACGCTTCCTCGCCGCCTTCGAACAGGTCTCGGGCCACTTCCAGCAGCTCTTCACCAAGTTGTTCGGCGGCGGCAAGGCCGAGCTGCGGCTCACCGAGTCCGAGGATCCGCTGGAGGCGGGCTTGGAGATCCATGCCAGCCCGCCGGGCAAGAAGCTGCAGGTGATGTCGCTGCTCTCGGGCGGCGAGCAGGCGCTGACGGCGATCGCCCTCCTGTTCGCGGTATTCATGACCAACCCGGCCCCGATCTGCGTGCTGGACGAGGTCGATGCGCCGCTCGACGACCTGAACGTCGAGCGCTTCTGCGGCCTGGTCAAGGAGATCGCCGGCCGCACCGACACGCGCTTCATGGTGATCACTCATCATCGCGTCACCATGGCGCGCATGGACCGCCTCTACGGCGTGACCATGGCCGAGCAGGGCGTGTCACAGCTCGTTTCGGTCAACCTGCAGGAAGCGGATCGCCTGGTCGCGTAAGTTCCAGAAGCAAAAAGACAATCTTCCTCTCGAGACAACTGGGCGCCGGCCGAGGCCTGCCGGCGCCCTTCTCTTTTCTTTGCCAGGGCCTGCCTGTACTGTCCGCCGATGCCCGACACGCTCAGCCCTGCCGTAACCGATGTCGTCGAACTCACGCGCACGCTCGTGCGTTGCGAGAGCGTGACGCCGCGCGAGGCGGGCGCGCTGCAGCATCTCGAGCGCACGCTGGCGCCGCTCGGCTTCACCTGCGAGCGCATGGATTTCACCCAGGCCGGCACCGACGACGTCGCCAACCTTTATGCCCGCGCCGGTCAGGACAAGTTCGGCAACGGCAAGCATTTCTGCTTCGCCGGCCACTCGGATGTCGTACCGGTCGGCGATCTTTCGTCATGGACGATCGGCCCCTTCTCGGCCGAGCTGTCGGAGGGCTATCTGTTCGGCCGCGGTGCAGCCGACATGAAGGGCGCCATCGCAGCCTTCATCGGCGCTGCGGCGCGCTTCCTTGCCAGGCGAGGCCGCGACTTCGGCGGCTCGATCAGTCTCCTGATCACGGGGGACGAGGAAGGGCCTGCGGTCAACGGTACGGTCAAGATGCTGAAAAAGCTCGCCGAGCGCGGCGAGACGATCGATGCCTGCGTGGTCGGCGAACCGACGAGCTCGAAACGCTTCGGCGACATGATGAAGATCGGCCGGCGCGGCAGCATGACGGTCGACCTCGTGATACGCGGCATCCAGGGCCATGTCGGCTATCCCGAGCGGCTCGACAATCCCATCCATCGCCTGTCGGCGCTGATCGAGGCGCTGGTGCGCGAGCCGATCGACCAGGGCAGCACGCACTTCCAGCCAACCTCGCTGCAGTTCACCACCATCGACGTCGGCAACAAGGCCACCAACATCGCACCCGGCGTGGTGAGGGCGCGCTTCAATACGCGCTTCAACGATCTGTGGACGTCAAAGACGTTGCTGGCGCACCTCCAGGAACGCATGGAGCGCGCCAGTGCAGCACTTGGCGGCAACGGCACGATCGAGTTCGCCTCGGTCGAAGTGTCGGGCGAGTCCTTCTACACGGCGCCCGGACCGCTGGTCGAGCTGGTGGCGGGTGCGATCCGCGACGTCGCCGGCATCGCGCCGGAGCTTTCGACCACCGGCGGCACGTCGGACGCACGCTTCATCAGCCGCTACTGCCCGGTGCTCGAATTCGGCCTGGTCGGCGAGACCATGCACAAGGTCGACGAGAAGAGCGCGATCGAAGATCTCAAGACCCTGAGCCGCGTCTATGAGACGGTGCTCGACCGCTACTTCGCGGCTTAGGATCGGGGCATGCTGAATGCCGCCGAGATCGGCCGCGGCGTGCAGGGCGCGCTGGGCTTCCTGTGGCGCGATCCGGGCGCGTTGCTCGCCTTCGACAACACGATGGAAGCCTGCCTGCGCTCGTTCCGCCTCATGGCGGTGACCGCGCCGCTCTACGTCATCTATGCGCTGATCCGCTACGCTGATCTGACGGTCGCCATCGATACGTTCGAGCTCATTGCCATCGAGGCGATGAGCTACGTCGTCAACTGGCTGCTCTATCCGGTGATCTTCTATGAGGTCGCGCGTCGTCGCGGCTGGCTCGACCGCTATCCCCGCTACATCGCCGCGCTGAACTGGACCAACCTGCCGGGCATCGTCATTGCGATAGCCGCCATCACCGTCAAGGTGATCCTGCCGGGGCCCGCCGGCGGCATTCTCGAGATCGCCCTTCAAGCCTTGTTCTTCTACTGGTTCCTGGTGATCACGCGCCTGGCGCTCGGTGTCGACTGGGGAATGTCGGTGGTGCTGCTGGCGGTCAACTGGATCCCGTCATTCCTGCTGCTGATCATCGTCGACCGTTATGTCGGCGTGCTTGCCGGCAGTTAGGGACACCCCGCCGTCATCCGACTGAAGCGCGAGCGCGAAGCGGAGCAATTGTATTGTTGATGCGTCGCCAAGACGAGGTCCCTCGACTGCGCCGCCCTTCGGGCGGCTTCGCTCGGGATGACGCTGAATTTTCCCGTCATCCCGACCGGAGCGCGAAGCGCGAAGTGGAGGGACCTGCTCATGGCCATCGACCCATGACAAGGTCCCTCTACTTCGCTTCGCTCCGGTCGGCATGACGGGGTTATTGGGATACCCGCTACTCTGGCATCAGTCGTAGTGCACCGCCATGAGGCAGAGCCCCTGCGGCGGCGCCGTCGGCCCGGCGCGCGTGCGATCGCGGGCGGCGAGCGCATCGGCGACATCGCTCCTGCTCCACCGGCCGCGGCCGACGAGCTGCAGGGTGCCGACCAGGATGCGCACCTGATTGTGCAGGAACGAGCGCGCGCCGACGTCGATGCTGATCAGGTCGCCGTCACGGCCGACGTCGAGCTGGTCGAGCGTCTTGACCGGCGAGGCGGCCTGGCAGGCAGCCGAGCGGAAGCTGTTGAAGTCGTGGTTGCCGATCAGCAGTCGCGCCGCCTCTGCCATCGCCTCGGCATCGAGCGGTACCGGCACGTGCCAGACGCGGCCGCGATCGAGCGCCGGCGGCGCGCGACGGTTCAGGATCAGGTAGCGATAGCGGCGCGCCGTCGCCGAGAAACGGGCATGAAAATCCGCCGGCACGATCTCGGTTCGGGTGACGACGATCGGGTTGGGCTTCAGGTGGAAGTTCACTGCCGCCTGCACGGTGTCGCCGGGTTTTTCGCCGGCAAGATCGAGATGCACGACCTGGCCCAGCGCGTGCACGCCAGTGTCGGTGCGGCCCGCGCCATGAACCGAGACATGCTCGCCGCAGAAGGCGAACACCGCGTCCTCGAGCGCGCCCTGGATCGAGGGGCCGTTGTCCTGGCGCTGCCAGCCGACGAACGGCGCGCCGTCATATTCGATGGTGAGTTTGTAGCGCGGCACGGCTCAGGTCGGCAGCGGCGCGACGGCGGGCGGCATCAATACCGTGCCCGCCGGCAGCGCGAAGCCGCGCAGAAACGCATCGGCCGCCTGTGCTGACTTGCCGGGACGCTGCAGCTTCAGGAGCTTCAGGCCACCGACACCGCAGGCCACGACCGGAAAGCCGTCGCGGCCGATGCTCACCGTGCCGGGCCTGGCACCTGCGAGGGCCAGCGCGGCGCCCAGCACTTTTATGCGCTCGGCGCCGACCTCGAACCAAGTGCCAGGCCACGGATGGAAGGCGCGCACCTTGCGCTCGAGTTCGGCGGCCGGACGGCGCCAGTCGAGTGCGCCTTCCCCCTTGCCGAGCTTGTGAGCGTAGGTGACGCCGTCGTCGGGTTGCGGCACCGGCTCGATGGTCCTGGCGACCAGCGCATCGAGTGTCGACACGATCAGGCGGCCGCCCAGTTCCGCCAATCGATCGTGCACCGTCTCCGCCGTGTCCGCCGCCGAGATCGGCGTGCTCTCGGCCAAAAGCATCGGGCCGGTATCGAGACCTTCGTCCATGCGCATGATGGTGACGCCGGTCTCGGCATCGCCCGCCAGGATGGCGCGATGGATCGGCGCTGCACCGCGCCAGCGCGGCAGCAGAGAGCCGTGGATGTTGATGCAGCCCAGCACCGGCGCCTCGAGGAACGCCTTGGGCAGGATGTGACCGTAGGACACCACGACGGCGGCATCGAGATCGAGCGCCTTGAACGAAGCGGCTTCCTGCTCGCTGCGCAGTCCCTTGGGAGTGTGCACGGCAAGTCCCAGCGACAGGGCCAGCTCATGCACCGGCGTGCGGCGATCCTGCTGGCCGCGGCCGGCCGGCTTCGGCGCTCGGGTGTAGACGGCGACCACGTCGTGGCCGGCCTCGACCAGCGCCCTGAGCGCCGGCACTGCGAATTCAGAGGTGCCGAGAAACGCAAGCTGCATCGCCGGACCTTATAGGCAGCCGCGCGCTCGTGAGCTAGGTATGCGCGGGCAAATGGAATCACAGCTGCCCCCGACCGCCGGCCCGACCACCGTCAACAAGGGCCCGGCTGCCAACCTCGCCGCTCGCCGCGCCGCCGGCGAGGTCCATGCCGATCCCGTGCAGGAACGCGTTGTCCAGAAGCTGCAGTCGATCTACGAGCGGTTCGCCGCGATGGCGGATCATCCGGCTCCCAAGCCTGGCCTCTTTGCGCGCCTTGGCCTGAAGCAAGCCGCGCCGCCGCCGGCTGGCCCGCGTGGGCTCTACATCTGGGGACCGGTCGGCCGCGGCAAGTCGATGCTGATGGATCTCTTCTTCGCCGATGCGCCGATGCAGAAGAAGCGGCGCGTGCACTTCCATGAGTTCATGCTCGAAGTCCAGGATCGCCTGCACCGCCGCCGCGAGGAGCTGTCTGCCAAGGGTGCGCCGCCCGAGGCCGACACCATCGTGCCGATCGCTCGGCAGATCGCGAGCGAGACGCGGCTGCTCTGCTTCGACGAGTTTCAGGTCACCAACATCGCCGACGCCATGATTCTGGCGCGGCTGTTCGAGGTGCTGTTCGACGAGGGCCTCACCGTGATCGCGACGTCGAACCGCAAGCCCGACGATCTCTACAAGGACGGCCTGCAGCGCGAGCGCTTCGTTCCGTTCATCGAGCTGGTGAAGCAGCGGCTCGATGTGATGGAGCTCGGCGGCGATCACGACTATCGCCTCGACCGGCTGCGCAACTTCGATGTCTATCTCACGCCGCTCGGCGCCTGGGCCAACGCCAAGCTCGACGAAGCCTTTCGCGCGTTGAGCGGCGGCGCCGACGGCGAGCCGCGCGTGCTCCGGACCCAGGGCCGCGACGTCGAGATCCCGCGCGCCGCACCCGGCGTCGCCATGGCGGATTTCCTCGACTGGTGCGCCAAGCCCATGGGGGCGGCCGACTTCATCAGCATCGCGACCAACTTCCATACCGTGATCGTGGCCGGCATCCCGAGGCTGGGGCCGGACAGTCGCGACAAGGCGGCACGCTTCGTCACCATGATCGACGAATTCTACGAAAGGAAAGTGAAGTTCGTCTGCTCTGCGGCCGCGGCGCCGAGCGGCCTTTATCCCGACGGTGACGGCGCCTTCGAGTTCCAGCGTACGGTGTCTCGCCTGATGGAGATGCAGAGCCCGGAGTACCTGGCACTGGAGCATATCGCCTAATTGTGATTGTGGCCGGTCGGTGGGCCAGCCTAGGCTCCGCCCCGCATTCGAACCAAGGAGACCGAACATGGATGGCGATCGCTTGATTTACGGAGCGGAAAACGGCCTGTCGCGTCGCGCAGCGCTGGGCGTACCGGTGGCTCTCGGCAGCACGTTCGCCTTGGCGGTGCAGCCGGTGCAGGCGCAGACCATGATCGTCACCCCGACCGACGGACTGACCGCGGGAGCGGTCAAGGTCAAGACCAAGGACGGCAAGGACATGGATGCCTACAGGGCCATGCCGGCGAGCGGGCAGGGCTTCGGAACCATCCTGGTCGTGCAGGAGATATTCGGCGTGCACGCCCACATCGCCGACATGTGCCGGCGCTTCGCCAAGGCCGGATACTATGCGATCGCGCCTGAGCTCTACTTCCGCCAGGGCGATCCCAAGACCTATACCGAGATCCCCAAGCTGATCGCCGAGGTCGTCAACAAGGCGCCGGATGCGCAGGTGATGGGCGATCTCGATTCGGCGGTCGCTTTCGCCAAGAGCGAAGGCAAGGCCGACACCGCCAAGCTCGGCATCACCGGCTTCTGCTGGGGCGGCCGCATCGTGTGGATGTACGACGCGCACAATCCGGCGGTGAAGGCAGGCGTCGCCTGGTACGGGCCGCTGATCCGGCCCGGCACCGAGCTGCAGCCGAAGAACCCGATCGACATCGTGAAGGACCTGCACGGTCCGGTGCTCGGCCTCTACGGCGGCGCCGACACTGGAATCTCCCAGGAGTCGGTCGACAAGATGCGCGAGGCGCTGAAGACCGGCAGCGCGGCGGCGCAGAAGTCGCGCATCGACGTCTATCCGGACACGCCGCATGCCTTCAATGCCGACTACCGCCCGAGCTACCGCAAGGACCCGGCAGAGGACGGTTGGAAGAAGGCGTTGGCCTGGTTCAAGGCGAACGGCGTAGGCTGACCGCACGATGGCAGACAGCATCAGCATCAAGACCCGATCGGGCCTGACATTCACCGCCGATGTCGCGGGCCCGATCGACGGAGCGCTGGTGCTGTTGCTGCACGGCTATCCCGAGTCGCGTCACAGCTGGCGAGCCGCCTTGCCGGCCCTCGCCGATGCAGGCTATCGCGCCGTGGCGCCCGATCAGCGCGGCTATTCGGCTGGTGCGCGGCCCGATCCGAAGGACCTTTCGAACTACGCCTTCGACAAGCTGGTCAACGACGCCATCGAGATCGTGTCGGCGGCGGGCCATGAGGGGCGACGCTTCCATCAGGTCGGCCACGACTGGGGCGGGCAGGTATCGTGGGGCGTGGCGGCCGCGCATCCCAAGCGGCTTGCCTCGCTCACCGTCATGTCGCGGCCGCATCCCAAGTCGTTCCGGCGCGCGCTCGAGAAACCGGACGGCGAGCAGAAGAACCGTTCCAGGCATCACCGCGCCTTTCTCGATCCGGAGACCGGCAAGCTCCTGCTGGCCGACAATGCCCGCCGTCTGCGCGACGGCCTGTTCGGCCAGGGCGTGCCCGCCGCGGCGATGGACGAGCACCTCTCGGTGCTGGGCAGCCCGCAGGCGATGGAAGCGGCCCTCGCCTGGTACCGCGCCAATGTCGGCCTGACCGCCGACATCGGTACGATCGAGGTGCCGACGCTTTACATTTGGGGCGATGTCGATGCCACGGTCGGTCCCGACGCTGCGCACGGCACGGGCGAGTTCGTGAGCGGCGCGTTCGCCATGGAAGTTCTGCCGGGCGTCGGCCATTTCGTGATGGACCAGGCGCCGGTCAAGGCGACCGACTTGCTGCTGGCGCATCTTCGGAAGCATCCGGTCTGAAGGCGATGCGGCGCACGCCTCGGCGGGCGGCCGCCTTGCCGCTCTCGGCGAATCGCGCTACCACGCGCCGCTTTTAGAATTTCGGGAGTTTTGGCATGGCTCGCAAGAAGATCGCGCTGATCGGCGCCGGACAGATTGGTGGCACCCTCGCGCTGCTCGCGGGCCAGAAGCAACTCGGCGATGTCGTCCTGTTCGACATTCCCGACCTCGAAGGCGTGGCCAAAGGCAAGGCGCTCGACATCGCGCAGCTGAGCCCGGTCGAGGGCTTCGACACCAGGTACAGTGGCACTTCCGACTACAAGGACATCGAAGGCGCCGACGTCGTGATCGTCACGGCCGGCGTGCCGCGCAAGCCCGGCATGAGCCGCGACGACCTGGTCGGCATCAACGCCAAGATCATCGATACCGTCGGCAAGGGCATCAAGCAGCACGCCCCCAACGCCTTCGTCATCGTCATCACCAATCCGCTCGACGCCATGGTCGGCCTCATGCAGGAGGTTACCGGCTTCCCGGCCAAGCGCGTCGTCGGCATGGCGGGCGTGCTCGACAGCGCCCGTTTTCGCCTGTTCCTCGCCGAGGAATTCAACGTCTCGGTCGAGGACGTCACCGCCTTCGTGCTGGGCGGCCATGGCGACACCATGGTGCCGCTGCTGCGCTACTCGACGGTCGGCGGCATTTCGCTTCACGATCTCGTCGACATGGGTTGGACCACCCGGGAGCGCCTGGACAAGATCGTCCAGCGCACGCGCGACGGCGGCGCCGAGATTGTGGCCCTCCTCAAGACAGGCTCGGCCTTCTATGCTCCCGCCGCGTCGGCCATCGCCATGGCCGAGTCCTTCTTGTTGGACAAGAAGCGCATGGTGCCCTGCGCCGCCATGCTGAACGGCGAGTACGGCGTGAAGGGTCTCTACATCGGCGTGCCGGTCGTGATCGGCAAGGACGGCGTCGAGCGCATCGTCGAGGTCGAGTTCAACGCCGAGGAAAAGGCGATGTTCGACAAATCGGTCGCCGCCGTGAAGTCGCTGATCGACGCCACCAACAAGATCGTCGGCCGCTAGGCGTCGTGCCACCTGTCCGCTCTGGCAGCTTTCCCATCAGGCGGCGGTCTGGGAGTGGGCCCCAGACCTTGGTCTAACGTCTTCAAACGATCATGAGTCCAGCGTTGCCAAGGGCGGGCGGCACTCATAAAGTGCCGCTGACCCTCGTCAGTTGCAATTAGCAACTGAATATCGCAACAGGTTTTCATGAATATCCACGAGTATCAGGCCAAGGCCCTGCTGGCCAAATTCGCCGTCCCGCTGCTCAAGGGCGGCGTGGCCTATACCAAGGACGAAGCCATGGACGTGGCCCGCAAGCTCGGCGGTCCCGTCACCGTCGTGAAGGCCCAGATCCATGCCGGCGGCCGGGGCAAGGGCCGCTTCAAGGACGATCCCAACGGCAAGGGAGGCGTACGCGTCGCGAAATCGGTCGAGGAAGTCGGCCAGCACGCTGCGGCCATGCTGGGTCATGAGCTGGTCACCAAGCAGACCGGGCCGGCCGGAAAGACGGTCAAGCGCCTCTACATCGAGGACGGCTGCGATATCAAACGCGAGCTCTACCTGTCGATGCTGGTCGATCGCTCGATCGGGCGAATCGCCATCGTCGCTTCGACAGAGGGCGGCATGGATATCGAGACCGTCGCCCACGACCATCCCGAGAAGATCGTCGAGCAGGCGATCGATCCGGCGGCCGGGTACCAGCCCTACGAGGGGCGCAAGATCGCCTTCGCGCTCGGCCTCAGCGGCAAGCAGGTCGGCGCCTTCGTCAAGATGATGGGCGGCCTCTACAAGGCTTTCACCGAACTCGACTGCTCGCTGATCGAAATCAATCCGCTGGTCGTCACCGGCGCCGGCGACGTGCTGGCGCTCGATGCCAAGATGAACTTCGACGACAACGCGCTCGAACGTCACAAGGACATCGAGGACCTGCGCGACGTCGACGAGGAGGACCCGTCGGAGACCGAGGCCGCAAAGTACGCGCTGAACTACGTCAAGCTCGACGGCCAGATCGGCTGCATGGTCAATGGCGCCGGCCTCGCCATGGCCACCATGGACATCATCAAGCTCTACGGCGCCGAGCCCGCGAACTTCCTGGACGTCGGCGGCGGGGCCACCAAGGAACGCGTGACCGCAGCCTTCAAGATCATCCTGAAGGATCCCAACGTCGAGGGCATCCTGGTCAACATCTTCGGTGGCATCATGCGCTGTGACGTGATCGCCGAAGGCGTCGTTGCCGCGGCGCGCGAGGTCAACCTGCACGTGCCCTTGGTGGTGCGGCTGGAAGGCACCAACGTCGAACTCGGCAAGAAGATCCTCAAAGAATCCGGGCTGAAGATCACCTCGGCGGAAAACCTTGCTGATGCCGCCGAGAAGATCGTCACGGCCGTCAAGGAGGCAAGCTGATGGCCGTTCTGGTCGACAAGAACACCAAGGTGATCTGCCAGGGCTTCACCGGCTCGCAGGGTACCTTTCATTCCGAGCAGGCGATCGCCTACGGCACCAAGATGGTGGGTGGCGTGACGCCGGGTAAGGGCGGCACCACCCATCTCGACCTGCCGGTGTTCGACACTGTCGCGGAGGCCGTCGCCGCGACCGGCGCCACGGCGAGCGTGATCTATGTGCCGGCACCCTACGCCGCGGATTCCATCCTCGAGGCGATCGATTCGGAGATTCCGCTGGTCGTCTGCATCACCGAAGGTATCCCGGTGCTCGACATGGTCGAGGTCAAGCGCGTGCTGGCCGGCTCGAAGTCGCGACTGATCGGGCCCAACTGTCCGGGTGTCATCACGCCGGACGAGTGCAAGATCGGCATCATGCCGGGTCACATCCACAAGCGGGGCTCGATCGGCATCATCTCGCGCTCGGGCACGCTCACCTACGA